>NZ_JBEXIK010000014.1:0-159492 GCF_040608515.1 Micromonospora sp. NPDC005173 | reverse complement strand
CCACGTTCGTCACCCCTTCCCGTACCGCCCAGCCGAACAACCGGTCCCACTCGTCCGGCAACGCCGGCACCTCGGCCCGGCCGCCCCCCGACGGATCCATCAGGAGGCAGAGTGCCGTTCGTGGTCGTCTTCACCCCGGGCGACCCGCCCCGCGCCGGCACGGTCCACGTCCACCATCCGTCCGCCGACGCGCTGCCCGAGGAGTTCGACGGGTTCGGCGAGGGCGGCGAGCTGGGGCTGGTCCTCCCGCGCGGCGGCCGGCCGGAGCTGTGCACCGTCCCGGTCCGGTCCATCCCGGTGGGCGACGCGGTCCGCCGGCTGGTGGCGTTGCGCGACGCCGACCAGCTCGACCCGGCCGCCGCGTTCTGGTCGGTGGTCGCGGTCACCGGGCTCCACCTCGTCGCCCGAGGGCGAATCCTGCCCGGAGTGTCACCGCAGGGGTACGACGCCTGGCGGGCCGGCCCGTTCGACGTCGAGGACATGCGACGTATCCGGGCGTTGGCCTGCGCGATGCCCCCGACGGCGCGCGCGGTGCCGCTCGACCCCACGGCGCGACGGCTGGTCCTCCCCGACCCGGAGGAACTGGTCCGCGCCTTCCTCGACGCGGTGGCCGACACGCTGCCGCGTACCCCGGCCGCGCCCTGGCTCACCGGCGATCCCCGCTTCACCGCCCCGGCGCCCCAGCCGGCCGAGGAACTGCGCGGCTGGGCCAGGCAGGTCTCCGCCGGGGTGGACACCGGCCTGCGGGTGGCGCTGCGCGTGGAGATGCGGGGGGATCTCGACAGCACCGCGCCCAGCGCCGTGGTCCGGCTGCGCAGTCTCGCTGACCCCACCCTGGTCAGCGACGCCGAGGCCCTCTGGGCGGGCGACCAGCACGGTCTCGGCGACCGGGCCACCGTGGAGGCGATGCTCGCCGTGCGACGCGCGGCCGCGCTGTGGCCGCCGCTGGAACGCCTCCTCGACGAGGCCGCGCCGGTCGAGCTGGAGCTGCTCGACGAGGATCTGGTCGACCTGTTCGACGGCGCCGAGGCGCGGCTGGTCGCGGCCGGCATCGACATCGAGTGGCCGGCGCAGCTCTCCCGCGCGCTCGCCGCCCGGGTGCTGGTCAGTTCCCCACCGGAGCAGCCCGCCGACCCGGCGGCCTTCTTCCGTTCCGCCGCGCCGCTGCCGCTGAGCTGGCAGCTGACCCTCGCCGGGGTGCCGCTGACCGACGCCGAGGCGGACCTGATCGCGGTCGCCCGGCCGATCGTCCGGCTGCGCGACGGGTGGGTTGCGGTTCCACCGGAGCTGGCCCGCCGGGCCGCCGAGCGCCGGCTCACCCCGCTCCCGGCGTACGACGCCCTGGCGGCGACCCTGACCGGCAGCACCGAGGTGGCCGGCGAGCGGGTCGACGTGGTGGCCGACGGGTGGCTGGACGCGCTGTGTGAACGGCTCGCCGACCCCGACCGGGGGCCGGAGCCGCTGACCCCGCCGGCCGCGCTCGCCACCACTCTGCGCGGGTACCAACTGCGTGGGCTGCGCTGGCTGGAGCGGATGACCTCGCTCGGGTTCGGTGGCTGCCTCGCCGACGACATGGGCCTGGGCAAGACGGTCACCGTCGTGGCACTGCACCTGCGCCGCCAGCTCGACCGGGCCACCGCCGGCGCGACCCTGGTGGTCTGCCCCGCCTCGGTGCTCGGCACCTGGGAGCGGGAGATTCGCCGGTTCGCCCCTGGCACGCCGGTACGCCGCTTCCACGGCAGCACCCGGTCGCTCGCCGAGCTGGCCGACGGGATCGTGCTGACCAGCTATGGCACCATGCGCCTCGACGCCGACACCCTGACCACCCAGCGCTGGGGGCTGGTGGTCGCCGACGAGGCGCAGTACGTGAAGAACAGGCTCAGCGGCACCGCGAAGGCCCTGCGGACGATCCCGGCCCAGGCCCGGGTCGCGCTCACCGGCACCCCCGTGGAGAACGACCTCACCGACCTGTGGGCGATCCTCGACTGGACCACGCCCGGCCTGCTGGGCACGGCGGGGGAGTTCCGCGCGACCTGGGCCCGACCCATCGAGGTGGACCGGGACTCCGCGAGCGTCGGCCGGCTGTCCCGCCTGGTCCGCCCCTTCCTGCTGCGCCGCCGCAAGACGGACCCGGGCATCGCCCCCGAGTTGCCGCCCAAGACGGTCACCGACCATCTGGTCCCGCTGACCGCCGAGCAGACCGCCCTCTACGAGAAGGTGGTCGACGAGGTGCTGGCCGAGATCCGGGCCAGCGGCACCAGCATCGCCCGGCGCGGCCTGGTGCTCAAACTGCTGGTCGGGCTGAAGCAGGTCTGCAACCACCCGGCGCACTACCTGAAGGAGGCGCACGGTCCGCTGCGCGGCCGGTCGGAGAAGCTGCACCTCCTCGACGACCTGTTGGACACCATCCTCGCCGAGGGTGGCGGTGCGCTGGTCTTCACCCAGTACGTGCGGATGGCCCGGCTGCTGGCCCGGCACCTGGCCGAGCGGGGCGTACCGGCGCAGCTGCTGCACGGCGGCACGCCGGTGTCGCGGCGCGAGGAGCTGATCCGCCGGTTCCAGGCCGGCGAGGTGCCGGTCTTCCTGCTGTCGCTCAAGGCGGCCGGCGCCGGCCTGACCCTGACCCGGGCCGACCATGTCATCCACTACGACCGCTGGTGGAACCCGGCCGTCGAGGAACAGGCCACCGACCGGGCCCACCGGATCGGGCAGACCAGGCCCGTGCAGGTGCACCGGCTGATCGCCCAGGGCACCCTGGAGGAGCGCATCGCCGCCCTCCTGGAGGCCAAGCGAGCCCTGGCCGACGCCGTGCTCAGCGGCGGCGAGACCGCCCTGACCGAGCTGTCCGACGCCGAGTTGCTCCGGCTCGTCCGGCTCGGCGACCAGGAACGAGGGGACGGGACGTGACTGGCGACGAGGAGTTCGACGACCTGTGGGACGACGACGCCGAACCGGTGCGGGACGACGGACGGGCCCGCAGCTTCCCGGCCTTCGCACCGGACCGGCGGATCGGCCGGACGTTCGCCGCCACCTGGTGGGGCACCGCCTGGATCGACGCCATGGAGCGGGCCGCGCTCGACCGTGGGCAGCTGAGCCGGGGGCGCCGGTACGCGCTCGCCGGTCAGGTCGGCCCGATCACCGTGAGTCCGGGCCGGATCTCCGCGCCGGTCCATGACGGCGACCCGGACCGTCCGCACGACACCGTGGTGCGCGTCGGCCCGCTCTCCGAGCGCCAGTGGGACCGTCTGCTCGACGCGCTCGCCGCGAAGGCCGGCCACATCGCCGCCCTGCTCGACCGGGAGATGCCGCCCGAGCTGGTCAACACCGCCGAGGACGCCGGGGTACGCCTGCTGCCCGGCTACGGCGACCTGGAACCGGAGTGCGAATGCCCGTCCTGGGACCAGCCCTGCCGGCACGCCGCGGCGCTGGCCTACCAGACGTCCTGGCTGCTCGACCGCGACCCGTTCGTGCTGCTGCTGATGCGCGGGCGGGCCGAGGCCGAGCTGGTGGAGGAGCTGCGCCGGCGCAACGCCCGGCGGCACATCGCGGTGGCGGACGCCGCCGCCCCGGTCGGCACCCCGGCGGAGGAAGCCTGGGCCGCCGCCCCGGCGCCGCTACCTGCACCGCCCGCGCCGGTGCCCGGCGCACCGCTGGCGCTCGCCCCGATCCTCGCCGGACACTCCGCGCCCCGCGTCGATGCCGAGGCGCTCGGGTTGCTCGCCGCCGACGTCGCTTCCCGGGCTCGGCATCTGCTCGCCGCCACCCGCGCGGAGCTGCTCGCGCCGGAGCCCGACGCCTGGCCGGACGCCGTCCGGCTGGCCGCCAGCGTGCCGCGCTCGCTGGCCGTCGAGCGGCTCGCCGAGGCCAGCGGGCGAGCGGCAGAGCTGCCCCGGGCCGTCCGGGCCTGGGAGTACGCCGGTCCGGCCGGCGTGGCCGCCCTCGACGCGGTGTTCACCCCGCCGCCCGAGGTGACCGCCCGGACCACCACGGCGCTGCGCGCGGTGGCGGACGGCGACGTGAAGCCCTGGCGCAACCGGTGGACCGTCGGCCGGGACGTGCAGTTGCGCCACGGCCCGGACGGACGCTGGTATCCGTTCCGGCGCCGCGCCGGTGCCTGGTGGCCGGCCGGCCCGCCCCGCACCGATCCGACCGACGCCCTGCTCGACCTGCCGCCCGAGGGGTCCGACACCGAACGCCGGTGACGTACCCGCTGCCCCCGCGGGCCGCCGGTGCCCCTGCCGGCGTTCGACCAGGCCCAGGTGCGGGACTCCGACCGGCCGGGCGGCGCGCCCCGGTGACCGATCACCGGGGCGCGCCACGGATCAGCCGGCGGGGCGCAGCACCCGGCCCGGTCCGGCGGCGTTGTCGGCGGCGGCCTGGCTGCGTTGGGTGCCGGTGACGCAGACGTTGTCGCCGAGGAACGCCTCGCGCCACACGTAGCCGGCGACGCAGGTGTGCGGCCCGTATGGTCCGTTGACCCAGCGGCTCGCGGCGGCCGCGTTGTCCGCGAGCACCTGGGAGCGGGTCGCGCCGGTCACGCATACGTAGTCGGACTGGTCGCCGTCGCGCCAGACGTACCCGCTGACGCAGCTGTTCGGGCCGAACACCAGCCGGGCGGGATTGCGCCGCGACGCCGAGGCGGCGTTGTCGGCGGCGGCCTGGCTGCGCTGCGTGCCGGTGACGCAGACGTCGTCCCCGGCGTACGCCTCGCGCCACACGTAGCCGGCGACGCAGGTGTGCGGGCCGTACGGGCCGTTCACCCAGCGGCTCGCCGCGGCGGCGTTGTCCGCCCACACCTGGCTGCGGGTGGCGCCGGTAACGCAGACCAGGTCACCGGGGCGGGCCTCGCGCCACACATACCCCTGCAGGCAGCGGTTGACCACATCGGTGGTGACGGTCACCGAGGCGGCATTGCCGGAGATCCAGTTCACGCCGATCTGCACGCCGTTGGCGTTGAGCGACTGCGCCGGCCCGCCGCCGGGCCCGGTACGGAGCAGGGTGGGGGTGCCGTTGCGGACCTCATGCAGCAGCACGGTGTCGCCGGGGATACCGGCGCTCCAACCGGTCTTCCGGCGGAACTCGATGGTGTAGTAGTGGAACAGGTCGGCCGGGCCGAACGGGATCCGGATCAGTTGCGGGCCACTCGCGGCGGGCACCTCCAGCGGCGCCATGGTGAGGGTGCGCGATCCGATGCCGTCGGCGGCCATGGTGAAGATCCGGTTCTTGGGCAGCCA
Organism: Micromonospora sp. NPDC005173; assembly: GCF_040608515.1. Lineage (NCBI taxonomy): Bacteria > Bacillati > Actinomycetota > Actinomycetes > Micromonosporales > Micromonosporaceae > Micromonospora > Micromonospora sp. NPDC005173. The sequence goes on along the minus strand of NZ_JBEXIK010000014.1, from coordinate 154,258 downwards.
GCCCAACTCGTCGCGGTGGGGCCCGTTGAGCCCGACCGCGCTGGTGCCGTAGTTCACGGTGCCGAAGGCGTAGATGTGCATGGCGCTCATCTCGTCCCACGGGTCGTCGTACTCGCCCGGCTGGGACCATGGCGCGTTCTGGTACGTGGTGTCGTTGGAGAACGAGTGTCCCAGGTTGTAGCCGTGCAGCATCTCGTGCGCGGCGAAGCCGACGTTCCAGGCGCCCGGGTCGAGCAGCACCCGGCCACCGGCCGCACCCGAATCCACCCAGTCGTTGAGCATGACCGCGATCCGGTTCCCGGCGGGCACCGCGTAGCCGGCGGTCGCCGCGGTGTCCACGCAGCGCTGGATCCGGGTCCACCGGTCGATCGACTGGAACTGCGCCAGCGTGTACGGCATGGTGTACCAGCCTCGAACGACCGAGCCCGCCAGCGACACCCGCCCGCCGGACTGGTCGGCCAGGTAGTCCGCCACCCCGCCGGTGCCGATCCCAGCCGCGGTGAGGAAGTTGGCGAAGTGCGACGGCGGTTGCGGCTCGGCCGGCTTGTCGCTGAACTTGCACAGCAGCACCGACCAGGCGGTCGCGTTGCGGATCGGGCTGGCGGTCGCCGGGGCGGCCGGCAACGCCACCGCGCCCAGCACGGTGCAGGCGAGCGCCACGGCCGACGCGGCGACCCGACGGAGGATTCTGGACTTCACTCGTGCGCTCCCATCCCTGCGGCCCGGCCGACCCGGCCCTGAGGTCCACATCGGAGCACCAAGTGTGATCGGATGGGCACTTTCAGTCGCGTTGGCGACGGGCCGGAATCCGACTTCACGTTCCCGCGCAATGTCGGGCGTCGCCGTTAGGCTCGGCGACGTGGTGGTGCACCAGCTCGATCGGGCGCAGGCGCGGCGGATCGCCGTCCGGGCCCAACTGGTGGCCGCCCAGCGGCCGACGGACCTGCTGACCGTGGTGCGTCAGCTGACGCTGTTGCAGATTGACCCGACGGCCGCCGTCGCGCCGAGCGCCGACCTGGTCGCCTGGAGCCGACTCGGCTCGTCGTACCAGCCAGCCGAGTTGCGGCAGGCGCTGGAGCGGGACCGGACGCTCTTCGAGCACCAGGCGATGGTGCGGCCGATGGACGATCTGCGGCTCTATCTCGCCGCCATGGCGACCTGGCCCAGTTACGAGCGCCCGCGCGAGTGGCTGCGCGCCAACGACTCGTTCCGCCGGGACGTGCTCGACCTGCTCGGCGGCTCCGGGCCGCTGCTCTCGCGCGACATCCCGGACACCTGCGTGGTGCCCTGGCCGTCGTCGGGGTGGACCAACAACCGCAACGTCACCCAGATGCTGGAGTTCCTGGTCCTGCGGGGAGAGGTCGCGATCGCCGCCCGCCAGGGCCGACAGCGCCTCTGGGACGTGGCGGAGCGGGTCTACCCAACGGGCACGCCCGTCGTCCCACTGGAGCAGGCGCACCGACTCCGCAACGAGCGGCGGCTGCGGGCGTTGGGCATCGCGCGGGAGAAGGCGGTGGCTGTCCCCGGCGAGCCGGCGGAGGTCGGTGACGCTGGTGAGCCGGCGGTCGTCGAGGGCGTCCCGGGCGTCTGGCGGGTCGACCCGGCTGCGCTCGGGCAACCGTTCACCGGGCGTACCGCGGTGTTGTCGCCCTTCGACCGGCTGGTGCACGACCGGGTCCGCCTCGCGGACCTGTTCGAGTACGAGTACGTCCTGGAGATGTACAAGCCGAAGGACAACCGGCGGTGGGGCTACTTCGCGTTGCCGATCCTGCATGGCGACCGGCTGGTCGGAAAGGTCGACGCCACGGCCGACCGCCGGCGCGGCACGCTCACGGTGCACGCCATCCACGAGGACGTGCCCTTTACGCCGGAGGTGACCCGGGCCGTGCACGACGAGCTGCACGACCTCGCGTCCTGGCTGAAACTGACCGCCGAGGGCCTGCGCAGCGGGTGATCGCCGGGCCCCGTGGCCCCGGCGATCACCCGCTGCCGGGTTACGCGATCCGGCGGACCCGGCGGATGGCCAGGTAGAGCAGGAGCAGCGCGAGGGCGACGAAGATTCCCGTCTCGATGCCCTGGAACAGCCAGAACCGGTCCGCCGGCTGGTAGAGCTGCCAGTTGTACGCGCCCGGCTCGAGACCCAGCTCGGCGCCGCAGGTCCGACCGTCCGGCCCCTTTCCGCCCGGCGGGCACTGGATTCGGGTGTCCTCCGCGATCATCGTCCCGTCGGGGTTCCGGACGCCCTGGGCGAGGATCCAGTCCCCCCGGCCCATCTCCGGTGTCCCGTCCCCCTCGATCGGGAAGGTCTGGGTGCGGGCGGGCTGGTAGTGCGGTCGGGCCAGGACCGCCACCGCCGCCCGTACGCCGATGAACCCGGCCAGGGTGATGCCCATGGCGGGCAGCATCCGCTTCCAGACGGTGCCGGCGAAGATGCCGAGCGCCACGGCGAAGAGCGTGTAGCCGATCGGGGCGACGCCCTGGAGGTCGAAGACGATCAGGCCGAGTCGGCCCTCCTGGGCGGACTGGGTGAGCGGGTCGACCCACCACGACATGCCCAGGCCGTAGCAGACCGCGAGGGCCAACACGGCGGTGCCGACCAGCCCGAACTTCACCAGCGCCCAGCGGTTCCGGCCGACGCCCTGGGTCCAGACGAACCGGTGCGTGCCCTGCTCCACCTCCCGGGCGACCAGCGGGGCGCCCCAGAACAGGCCGACCAGCACCGGCAGCGTGATCAGCAGCACGGCCACCAGGTTGAGGCTGCCGTACCGGTTGGTGAAGCGGTGGAAGGCGGCGTCGCAGCCGTCCCGGGTCGCCGCCGCCAGGTTCGGGTCGTTCAGTTGGCGTACGCACTCCGCCAGCCCGAGGTCGGCGAAGCTGTTCCGCATCGACAGGCCGATCGGCACCAGCAGGGCGGCGAGCGCCACGAACCCCAGCAGGGTGAAGAGTGCCTGCTTGCGGTGTTGCCGCCAGGTCAGCCAGATCATGCCGGCACCCCCCACTCGCTGTGACTGGTCTGCGTGTTGCCGTCGGCCAGGTAGGCCAGGATGACGTCCTCCAGGCCGACCTCGCGCACCGTCCAGGCCGGATCGGTGACCGGACCGTCGGCGCGGACGAGCAGCGTGGACTGTCGGTCGGTGTGGCTGGCCCGGATGACGGCGGCGACGCCCCCGATCGGGCCGCCGTCGTGCCGTGGGCCGACCAGCTGCCGGTGCCCGGCGACCAGGTCGTCGACCGCGCCGGCGAGCTGCACCTGGGCGGCGTTGAGCACGATCAGGTAGTCGCAGACGCGTTCCAGGTCGGCCAGCAGGTGCGAGGAGAGCAGGACGGTGGTCCCGGAGTCCGCCACGCTGCCCATCAGCGACTGGAGGAACTCCCGCCGGGCCAGCGGGTCGAGGCTGGCGACCGGCTCGTCGAGCAGCAGCAGCCGGGGCCGCTTGGCCAGCGCCAGGGCGAGCGCCACCTGGGCGCGTTGCCCGCCGGAGAGTTTGCCGACCGGCCGATCTGGCGGTATGCCGAGCTGGGCCAGCCGATTGCGGGCCAACTCGGCGTCCCACCGCCGGTTCAGCTTGCCGCCGGCGGTGACCAACTCGGCGGCGGTGAAGTCCCGGTACAGCGGGGTGTCCTGTGCGACGAAGCCGATGTCGGCCAGGCCCTCCGTGTCGCCGTACGGCGATCTGCCGAACACCCGTACCGCTCCCGCGTCGGGCTTGAGCAGCCCGACGGCCAGGTGCAGCAGGGTGCTCTTGCCGGCACCGTTCGGCCCGACCAGCGCGGCGATCCGGCCGGCCGGCAGGTGCAGCGAGCAGTCCCGCAACGCCCAGGTCCTGCCGTACCGCTTGCCCAGCTGGTCGGCCTCCAAGACCATGTCCATCCTCTGTCCTCTCGTTCCGTTCACGCCACCGCCTCGCGGTGGCGCGAGCGCTCGCTGCTGTGCCTGATGGTTCGCTCGCTGCGCTCGCTCACGCGGGCTCCTTCTGTGGGGCTTCGTCGGCGAGGGTGGCTCGCAGTGTGGTCTCCACCAGGGCGACGACGTCCTCGGCCGTGAGGCCGGCGGCCTGCGCCCGGTGCAGCCACGCCACCAGGTCTTCACGCAGCTCGGCCTGGTTGGGCAGGGAAGCGCCGGCCAGGGTGCGCTGGACGAACGTGCCCACCCCGGGTCGGCCGCCGACCAGACCCTCGATCTCCAACTCCCGGTACGCCTTCAGCACCGTGTTCGGGTTGATCGCCAGCGACTGCGCGACGTCCCGGACCTTCGGCAACTGGTCGCCCGGCACCAGCAGGCCGACCCGCAGCGCCTGTTTCACCTGCTGCACGAGCTGCATGTAGGTGTTCACCTTCGACCGGCTGTCCAGCACAAACTCGATCACTCGAGACGATCCTTCCTGTTGTCCTACGACAGTAGGACTAATAGACAGCTTCATCGGGAGCCCCACCGCTGTCAAGGGCGGCACCGCAAGTCCCTCCGAACGGGCGAGTCCTCGGGCCTGGTCGGCGGTGCTGGCACCGGCAGGCCACACGTTGGCCCCGACGGGTCAGCCGCCTGGGAAGGGACGGACACGCGATCCGTGCCGGACGGGGAGGTGTTCGATGGTCACCAACGAACTCGTGGTGTCGACGGCGACGCCGTTGCAGGTCGCCCGCGCCCGGGGCCGGGTACGCGGCCGGCTGATCCTGCTCGGCCCGGCGTTCGTCGCGGCTGTCGCCTACGTCGATCCCGGCAACTTCGCCACCAACTCCGCCGCCGGCGCCCGCTACGGCTACCTGCTGGTCTGGGTCGTGGTGGTGGCCAACGTGATGGCCATGCTGGTGCAGACACTCACCGCCAAGCTGGGCATGGCCACCGGGCGCAGGCTGCCCGAGCTGTGCCGGGAACGCCTGCCCCGGCCGGTGAACCGGATGATGTGGGTGCAGGCGGAGCTGGTCGCGATGGCCACCGACCTGGCCGAGGTGATCGGCGGCGCGGTCGCCCTGTACCTGCTCTTCGGCATCCCCCTGCTGCCCGGCGGGATCATTATCGGCACCGCCGCGTTCGCCGTGCTCGCCCTGCGCTCGCGCGGGTTCCGCGCCTTCGAGATCGCCATCGCCGTGCTGCTCGGCGTCATCGTCCTGGCCTTCGCCGCGAACCTGCTCGCCGCCGGCTCCGACCCGGGCTCCGCCATGGCCGGCCTGGTGCCCCGGCTCCAGGGCACCGACAGTGTGCTGCTCGCCGCCGGCATCCTCGGCGCCACCGTCATGCCGCACGTCATCTACGTGCACTCCGCGCTGACCCGCGACCGCATCCCCGCCGCCGACGACACGGAGCGCCGGACCCTGTTCCGTGGCCAGCGCACCGACGTGCTGCTCGCCCTGACGGCGGCCGGCGCGGTCAACCTCGCCATGCTGCTGATCGCCGCGGCCAGCTTCCGCGGCGGCGGCCCGGCCGGCGCGGACAGTCTGGAGGGGGTGCACGCCGGCCTCGGCCAGACCATCGGCACCGCCGCCGCGTTCGGCTTCGCCATCGCCCTGCTGGTCTCCGGGCTCGCCTCCACCAGCGTCGGCACCTACGCCGGCGAGGTGATCATGCAGGGCTTCCTGCGCCGCCGGGTCCCGCTGCTGCTGCGCCGGCTGGTCACCCTGGTGCCCGCGCTGGCCGTGCTCGCCATCGGCCTCGACCCGACCCGTGCCCTGGTGCTGTCGCAGGTCATCCTCAGCTTCGGCATTCCGTTCGCGCTGATCCCGGTGGTCGCCTTCACCCGGCGCCGCGACCTGATGGGCAACCTGGTCAACCACCCGCTCACCACCGTCGCCGCGTCCCTGGTGGCCGTCCTGGTCGTCGCGCTCAACGCCTTCCTCCTCTGGCGGGTCGTCGCCGGCTGAGCAGGTCGGGCGGGTCGCGACCAGAGCGTGTAGGCCGGGCCGGAGCGGGTACCGCGTTCGGGCTGGTCGGGGGCGTGACCGGCGACGAGCCGAGGTGCCGTACTGCGGAAGGGTCCTGCCGTGGGGTCAAGCCGGATCGGGTGGATGGCCGGAAGCCGGGTGCGGGCGGATCCGGCCGGCAGCCGGCCGCTGACCAGGCTCGCCACGGCGGGCCTGGCGGCGCAGGCGTTCTTCGAGCTGGGCGCCGGCGTCGGCATGCCGGCGGCCGCTGTCCTGGGCCCGGTGCCCGCCGCCGGGCTGTGGGCACTCGGTACCGGAACGCTGTGGCGGACGGCCGGCAACCGGCCGGCATCCGCCGACGCGGTCTTCGCCGTCTGCAACGGCGTCGGGCTGGCCACGGTGCTCGCCCAGCTGCGCGGCTGGCCGCGCCGGCGGACCCGGCTGGGCGTGCCCTGGCTGCGCGAGTACGAGGGGCTGGGGCCGGAGCTGATGCGGTTCTACAACCCGATCCTGTACGTGTCGGGTGCGGCCGCCCTGGCCGCGTCGCTGCGGGAGAACCGCTCGGCGCCGCGCTACCTGCCGCTGCTGGCGCTCGGCCTGGTGCCGCTGTTCATCGTGACCCAGCACGCCGAGCACTGGCGGTTGCGCGAGGTGGCTCGCCGCCGCCCGGGCTGGTGGAACCGCAGGCTGTGGCAACTGGACTGAACCGCCACCGGACGTGCCTCAGCCGGTGGCCGGCACCGTCACGTCCGCCGGCCCTCGTCGCGGGTGGGGATCTCCTGGCGCTGTTCGAGGACGTCCGCCGCGTCGGCCTCGATCGGAAGCGACGTCGCCTCCTCGAGCGTGCCCGCCGGCAGGGATCCCTGCTCGGCCAGATCGGCCTCGGAGGCCTCTGGGTCCACGTCACCCGACATTCGGTCCGGCGGCCCCATGTCGACCGCGTCCTGCCGTTGCTCCAGGGCGTCCGCCTCCGGCGGGGGAACCGGATCACTCTGCTCGTCCCGGTACGTGCTCATCGCGGCCTCCTACCCGGCTGTTGTCGACATGCCGCCGGGCCGCTGCCTACCCGTCACCGTCCCACTCACGCCTGACCGCCACGAGCCGGTCGGTTTCCTCGGCCGCCGCCGGCACCGGGCGTCGAACCGGTGCGGGCAGCCCCGGCCGGGGGAGGGGCGGCGCGAGCGTTGGCCCGCGCCGCCCCGAGGCGGTTGTGCGTCGCGCGGCGTCAGGCTGCCGGCGTCGACCCGCATTGGCCGGAGGTCGCGCCGCGCACGGTGGTGGGGGCGCCGAGATCGACCGGGGTCGGGCCGGAACAGGCCAGCGAGCCCACCCGGCTGCCGGCGAGGGTGGGCGCCGTCGCGGTGCCTGCGCTGGCCAGCACCAGCCGACCGGTCACCCGTGCCCCCACCACCGTGACGTGGTCGGTGGTGCCGGTCAGCGTCACGGCGCCCCGCACGTCGGTGTTCAGCAGTTCGACGGCGGTGGCACCGGTCGACACCAGGCTCCCGGCGATCGAGGACTGCTCGGCGACCAGGGTGGCGCCGGGCCGGACGGTCACCCCGCCCGACACGGTCGCCTCGCGCAGGCAGGTGACACCGGCGGAGACCACCAGCGGGCCGGCGTGCCGGCCGGACACGACGCTGGTGCAGGTCGGCGGCGGCGGGATCAGCGTGGCCACGAATGCGCGGGCCGCGCCGATGTTGCCGACCGCGTCGATGCCCCGGTATTCGATCGTGTGCCGGCGGTAGCCGGGGGACCGCTCGGCGAACGGGGACACCGACAGCCCGCCCGAGCCGAGGTTGCCGTAGACCAGGCCGTCCACGTCCGTGCCGGTGGCCGTGAACAGGAAGGGCGACCGGGCGTCGGTGGGCCAGCCGTAGTAGTTGTGCCAGCCGTCGCCGTCGAGCCGGAACTCCGAGGTGACCTGCCCGGCGCTGTCGTCGGTGCCGGTCAACCCCATGGTGAACGGGCCGTTGTACACGTACTCGGTGGGCCGGCCGGGCCGGGTGGTGGTGAGCAGCGGCTCGGAGAGGGCGTACTCGACGTCGGGGCGGGTCGCGTCGACCGTCCAGGTGCGGGTCACCGTCTCCCGGGTCACCGGGTCGCTGACCAGGGCGGTCAGCCGGTGGGTGCCGCGCGACAGGCGCAGGGTGCCCAGATCCAGGTCCCGATCGGTGCCGGTGTCGGCCACCGGCCGGCCGTCGAGCGACCAGCGCACGCCCGGCACGCGGTTGGTGGGCTGGCTGGGCTGCACGTACACCACGTCGCGCGCGCCGACCGGTCGGTCGGTCGCGGTGGACGCGGTGATCGCCAGCGGCGCCGCCACCGGCGGGGTGCGCGCCCCGGTGTCCACGGTCCAGGAGCGGGTCTGGGTCAGCGCGGGCGAGTTGCGGACTGCCGGGTCGCGGACGAACGGGGTCGGGTCGGTCACCGTGGCGGTGACCGTGTGCTGGCCGGGCGCCAGCCGCAGCTTGCGCAGGTCCAGGTGGCGGGCATTGCCGGTACGCGGTACGGCCTTGCCGTCCACCGACCAGGTGACGGCCAGCGCGTGGCTCACCGGGTGCAGGGTGTCCACCCACAGCACCCGGTCCGCGCCGACCGGCTGCTCGGTGGCCGTGCCACCCTGCATGATGCCGACCCGGCCGGCGATCCGCTCGGTCATCCGCTCCCGGCCGACCTGGTCGAAGTAGAAGCCCAGCGACTTCATCATCGAGTGCTGGCTCGGCCGCCACACGCCGCGCTGCAGGTACAACCCACCCTCGTAGCGGCCGATCTGTCCGCCGGCCTCGCTCGGCTCGCCCAGCCAGCGCCACCACTTGGCCCGGGTCTCGCGCATCTGCTGCTCGGTCAGCACCGTGTGGTGCACCGAGTCGGGCTCCGGCCCGGTGTACGTGTCGCCGGGCACCCCTCGGCCGTAGTAGTCGTACTCGTCCTGCAACCCGCCGAGGGAGTGCCCGAGCTCGTGCGGGCTGATCAGTGCGGAGAGTGCGTTGCCCCCGGAGGCGGTGGCGTTGCTGCCGCCCGCGCCGCCGTAGGTGCCGCTGTTGGCGAGGGCGATCAGTTGCCGGTTGCCCCGGTTGGTCCCGGCGGCCAGGTCGGCGTACGTGTTCGCCGCCGCGCCGTTGACCGTCAGCAGCCGCTGCACGCTGGCCGGATTGCAGCCACCCCAGAAGCCCATGCCCAACGCGGTGTCCCGCTGTGGCGCGGACAGGCCCGGGTCACAGTCCACCCCGGACTCGGCGGAGACGATCTCGACGGCGTAGACGTTGAAGTAGCTGCGGTAGGACTTGAACGGCTCGATCGTCCACAGCGTGTTGAGGTGCCGGTCCACGTGTGACCGGAAGGTGGGCAGGTCGGCCTCGGTGTAGCCGTCGCCGAGCAGCACCAGGTTGAACCGCTTCGCCGGGTCCCCGGTGACCTGGATCGGCACCACGGTGGCGCTGTCGACCGCTGCGGCGGCGGCCGGTGTGGCGGCCACCACCCCCGCCGCGAGCATCGCCGCGACGCACAACCCCGCTTTGATCCGCACCTGGGCTCCCCCTCTGTGTGCCGGGCGGCCCGAACGGTGCCGGACGTGGGCCCCGTCGTCCGTGCCTGCATCGACCGCGGTCATCTGGGACCGTACCCGGGTGTAGGCAGGCGCATAACCCTCCGCCGGCGAATCGCCGTCCTGAGTGGAGGTCTCGGGTGCGGCAGACCGGGGCGCGGCGCGGTGGACCACCGGCGGCGCTGGACCGACCGTTCGGCGCAGCCACCGCGGCATTCGGCTCGCGCCCGCACCCGGCCGGTCCGATCACTCCATTCATAGTCAAACATCGATGATTACGTCCAGCTGTGGGCGCCGTTTTCGGCGGGCGGCACCACCACCGAAGTCCCTGGACGACCGGTGAGGAGAGGGATCAACCATGCGATGGAACGCACGACGGGCCGCCGCCGGCGGCTTCGGGCTCATCCTCGGCGCCGTGCTGGCGCTGGCCCAGGTCGCACCCGTGCAGGCCGAGTCGAACGGCGGGGTACGGGTGATGCCGCTCGGTGACTCGATCACCGACGGGTACAACGTGCCCGGCGGGTACCGGATCAACCTGTGGCAGCGGCTGGCCACCGGCGGTTACACGGTCGACTTCGTGGGCTCGGGGTTCAACGGGCCGGCCAGCCTCGGCGACCACGACCACGAGGGCCACTCGGGTTGGCGCATCGACCAGCTCGACGCCAACATCGTGGCCTGGTTGCAGGCCACCACCCCACGTACGGTGCTGCTGCACATCGGCACCAACGACGTGAACCAGAACTACGACCTGGCCAACGCTCCGGCCCGGCTCTCCGCCCTGATCGACAAGATCAGGGCGACGGCACCGGAGGTCGAACTCTTCGTCGCCACCATCACCCCGGAGACCGACCCGACCCGGGAGGCGCGGGTGCAGGCGTACAACGCGGCGATCCCCGGCATCGTGGCGCAGAAGGGGAGCCGGGTGCACCTGGTCGACATGCACGCCGCGCTCGGCACCGCCGACCTCGCCGACGGCGTCCACCCCAACGCCGGCGGGTACGACAAGATGGCGGCCCGCTGGTACGACGCTCTGCGGTCGGTGCCCGGCAGCCTGATCCCGCCGGGACCTCCGGTCGGCAGCCCGGTCGGCCTGACCAACCCGAACTCCGGGCGCTGCCTGGACGTCTCGGGTGCCAGCACCACCGCTGGTGCCCAGACCATCATCTGGGACTGTCACGGCGGTGCCAACCAGCGCTGGACCCGTACCGCCGCCGGGGAGCTGCGGGTCTACGGCGACCGGTGCCTGGACGTGGACGCCGGCGGGAGCGCCGACGGCACCAAGGTGCAGATCTGGACCTGCAACGGCAGCGGCGCCCAGCGTTTCACCTTCCGCGCGGACGGGGCGATCGTGCTCACCGCCGTCGGCAAGTGCGTGGACGTGGCGTCCGCCGGCACCGCCAACGGCACCAAGGTGCAGCTCTGGACCTGTAACGGCACGGGCGCCCAGCGCTGGTCCGTGCGGTAGCGGTCGCGGGGCCAGCCCGCCGCGGCCGCGGGTGGCGCGGGGTCAGTCGACCAGCGCCACCGGGGACCGGTCGCGGCGGGGCGCGGCGGCCAGCCCCAGCGCCAGCAGCGCGCACACCGCGCCGACCAGGAAGAGCAGCGAGGCCACCGGCTGACCGAGCCACTCCCACAGTGGGTGCCACGCCGGGTGCGACTCGCGTAGGTGGTGCTCCAACAGTTGCGGCGCGGCCAGCAGCACCGGCAGCCACCACAGCACCATGGTCGTGCCGAAGAGGACGCTCGCCGCGCCACTCACCCGGCGACCCTCGGTGCGTCGGCTCGCCCAACCGAAGACCAGCCAACCGGCCACCGCACCGAGCAGCGCGCCGAGCACCCCGGCGGGGGCCACCGCCGGCGGCGGCGCCCGGTGCACCTCGACCGCCAGATAGGTGGCGTCGAGGGCGGTCTGGGAGGAGACCGAGGCGTTCAGGATGGTGTCGCCGTGTCGGGCGACCAGGGAGGTTTCGGTGATCGCCAGCGGAGTGGCGCACAGCTTGTCCGCGCAGCTCGTGCCGCCGGTCACCTCCGGGTCGTACACCCGCCAGCCGGCGTCGGTCAGGCGTTGCCGTGCCACCGTGACGATCTGCTCGGCGGGCACCGGTGGCGCGCCGAAGGCGGCGGCGCCGGTGGCGCTCTCCTGGTATTCGCCGCCGTCGCCGAGGAGCACCGTCTTGACGTTGCGCAGGCTCAGCGGCTGCCCGTAGACCACGAAGAGGGCGGGCGGCGTGTCGATGTCGCCGAGGTCGTGCCCGGGGAAGACCTCGGTCAGGATGGCACCGGCCTCGGCCCGATCGGGTTGCGGTCGAGAGGTCTCCCAGGCGGCCCGGCTGGCCAGCGCCCCAGCGAAGAGGCCGCAGATGACCGAGGCGAGCGCGGCCCATGCGACGACCGTGCGACTGGCGGGACGGCCGAGCCGGCAACGCAGCCCGGCCCGGACCAGGTCGGCGGTTTCCCGGACGGTGGGCCGGGTGCGGCCGGTCGGCGCCGTGTCGAGCAGCAGTGAGATCACCTCCGTCGCGCGGGCCTGCCGCCACTCGCGGGGATAGCAGCGCAGCAGCCGCCGGTACCGGCGGGCCAAGGAGGGGTCGGTCGGCGGCATGACCATCCTTCGGATCCGAGATCAGGCGGGGCGGGAACGCAGGTGACGCAGCCGCGCCTCGGCGGCGGTGGTGAGCTGGCGGAGCCGGACCGTCTCCGCGTCGAGTGCGGCGATGCCGCCGCCGGTGAGCCGGTAGTAGCGGCGTAGCCGCCCGTCGACGGTCTCGTCGTGGTCGTGGGCGATCAACCCTTCGGCGGCCAGCCGGTCCAGCGCGGTGTAGAGGGTGCCGGCCAGCACGGTGACCCGCCCGTCCGACAGCTCGGAGACCTCGCGGACGATCCCGTAACCGTGCCGTGGACCGTTGGCGAGCGCGGTGAGGATGAGGAACGTCGGCTCGCGCATTCCTGCCATGCCAGCACTATAGATAGATCATCGATGCATAGGGAAGGATCTGGTCGGTTCCCCGTCGATGTTCACCACCCGCGGCCGGGATCAGCCAGGATTGGCGAGGCGGCCGGGCCATGGCCGCGACGAGGAGGGCGCGCGATGGGGGTACGGAAGCGGGTGACCCGGTACCGGCACGCCCGCGCCGGTGCGGCGCTGGCCACCCTGCTCACCGGTGCGGTGGTGCTGACACCGGGCGCGGCGGTGGCCGGCGCGCCGGGGGCCGGGGCGCCGGTGTGCGAGGTGCGCGACGAGCGGCTCACCGAGATCTCCGGGATGGTCGCCACGGACACCGGGTACGTGGTGGTCAACGACGGCGCCGACAACGAGGCCCGCCGTCAGATCTTCTTCCTCGACCGGCGCTGCGCGGTGGTGCGAACGGTCGGCTATCCCTCCCGGCCCCGGGACACCGAGGACCTGGCAATCGGCTCGGACGGCACCATCTGGGTCGCCGACATCGGCGACAACGACCGGTCCCGGGAGACGATCGCGCTGTGGCGGCTCGCGCCCGGCGCGGACCGGCCGGTGCTGCACCGGATGGCGTACCCGGACCGCCCGCACGACGCGGAGGCTCTGCTGCTCGACGCCGACGGCCGGCCGTTGGTCGTCACCAAGGGAGGCAGCGGCACCGTCTTCCTGTACGCACCGGCTACCGCGTTGCGGCCGGCCGCGACGACGCCGCTGGCCTTGGTCGGCCAGGTGGTCCTGCCGGCCTCGACGACCAGCAACCCGTACTTCTTCGTCGGCCGGGGTGTGGTCACCGGCGCCGCGAGTGCGCCGGACGGGCGCCGGGTGGTGCTGCGCAGCTACGCCGACGCCTTCGAGTACGACGTGCCCGACGGCGACGTGGTCGCCGCGCTGACCACCGGCACCCCGCGGATCACCCCGCTGCCGGACGAGCCGCAGGGCGAGTCGATCACCTACAGCCGCGACGGCCGGTCGCTGCTCACCGTTTCCGAGTCTGCCAACCAGCCGCCGGGCACCCGTCCGGCGATTCTGCGGTACCCCACACCGACAGGGCCGGCTGCCTCCCCGCGTCCACCGGAGCCTTCCACCGCCGGCCCGGAGCCTTCCACCGCCGCCCCGGCCAGCCCGGCGGCCGGGAACGCGGGTGCCGCGGGCAACCGGACCTGGCCGGTGGCGGCGGGCGCCGGGACGCTGGTGGCGCTGCTCGGGCTGGCCGGGGTGCTGCGGTGGCGGCGCGCCGCCCGCGGGTGACCGGTCCCTCAGTGGACCCGGGCCGCCGCCGGGGGCTCATCCGCGGCTGACCGATCTGACCGCCGAGCACCGGCCCGAGGAGTCGGGCCGATGCGACAGGATGGGTGGATGTCCGTGCTGTCCGCGTTACGCCACCCGATCGTCGCCGCCCCGATGGCCGGCGGCCCGTCCACGCCTGCGCTCGTGGCGGCCGCCTCCGCCGCCGGTGGGTTGGGCTTCCTGGCCGCCGGGATGATCGACATCGGCCGGCTGGCCGCCGACATCGCCGAGGTCCGCGCGCGCACCGACCGGCCGTTCGGGGTCAACGTCTTCCTGCCCGGTTCCGGCAGCGTCGACGAGGCCGCCATCCGGGCGTACGCCGACCGGCTTGCCCCGCAGGCCGGCCAGCATGGGGTGACCCTGGGCGAGCCGGTGGGCGGCGACGATGAGTACCCGGAGAAGGTGGCGGCGCTGCTCGCCGACCCGGTCCCGGTGGTGTCCTTCGCGTTCGGGCTGCCCGACCGTGCCGCGGTGGCCGCCCTGCGCGAGCGGGGTACCGAGGTGTGGGCCACGGTCACCCGGCCGGACGCCGCCACTACCGCCGCCGAGCTCGGCGTGGACGCCGTGGTGGTGCAGGGCACCGAGGCCGGTGGGCATCGCGGCGGCCTGCCGGACGACGACGACTACGCGCTGCTGCCGCTGCTCCGGCTGGCCGCCGCCGGCTGTCGCCTCCCGCTGGTGGCCGCCGGCGGAATCGTCGACGGCCCGGGGGTGGCCGCTGTGCTGGCCGCCGGCGCCGCCGCCGCGCAGCTCGGTACGGCGTTCCTGCGCTGCCCGGAGGCGGGCACCTCGCCGATGCACCGGGAGGCGGTGGCCAGTTGGACGCCGACCGCCCTGACCCGGGCGTACACCGGCAAGCGGGCACGTGGTGTGGTCAACGAGTTCCTGCGCCGGCACGACGCGACGGCGCCGACCGGCTACCCGCAGGTGCTGCACCTGACCCGCCCGCTGCTCGCCGCCGCCCGCCGCGACGGGGACGCCTCGGTGGTCAACCTCTGGGCCGGGCAGGCACATCCCCTCTCCCGGGACGTGCCGGCGTCCGCGCTGGTCGCCGAGCTGAGCGCCGGTGCTCGGGCCGCGTTGGCGGCGGCGGCCGAGCGGTCGACCCGCTGGGGCTGAGCGGGCTGCCGACGACTGGCCCGGGCGGGCGGTACGGTCCGGGCGCGAAACCCGTAGAGTCGCGCCGTGATCGAGATCGGTGCGCAGGTCGACCTGTCCCACCCGCCTGACCGGGTCTGGCTCGCATTGACGGATCGGGAGCTGCTCGGCCGGTGGTTCGCCGAGGCCGAGACTGTGGCGGGCGTGCCGGACCGACTGGTGCTGCAGACGGCCGGGTTGCCTGGCTTCGACGCCAACGTCGAGGTCGAGGTGACCGAGCGGCGGGTGCCGGAGCTGCTGGCGCTGCGCTGCGACGAGGCCGGCCGGCTCACCGAGCTGACCTGTGCCGTCACCGTCACGAAGCAGGGCTGCCGGCTGGCGGTCCGCGAGGTCACGACGCACGGCACCTGGTCCGCCGAGCAGAGCGAACCGCGCGAGCAGCAGCTCCGGCAGGCGCTGACCGTTCGCCTGCCGGCCATCCTCGACTGGCTCGCCTTCCAGCAGGTCGACCTTCGCCGCGGCGAGGCCGGGATGACGGCCGAACTGCCGATGATCGGCGCGGTCGGCACCGGACGCGCCCGGGCCCGCCGCCGCCGCACGGTGGTCGCGGTGCTGGCCGGTGCCGTACTGCTGGCGGGGCTGGCGGCGTGGGTCACGATGCCGGCCGAGTCGGACCACGCCGCCGCGCCACTCCCGACGACATCACCGACGCCGACCGTGGCGGCCGACGCGCCCACCGACACTCCAAAGGCGACGGCGGCCTCGGCGCGCCCCTCGCGGACCACCGCGTCGCCGACCACCAGCCCGAGCCGTACCCCGACGGCCAAGCCGTCCCGTACCCCGACGGCGGCCCCGCCGCCGCCGACGCAGCCGGTGACGGCCCGCTACGACACCGACTCCAGCCGGCTGTTCGGCTACACCGGCGAGGTGGTGGTCGAGAACCCGGGCAGCGCGCCGGCGGAGCAGTGGGCCGTGGTCGTCACCCTGGCCGAGGGCAGCACCATCGACGACGTCGACGGCGCGGACTGGCGGCAGGACGGGCTGGCGGTCACCTTCACCGGGCCGGCCGTGCCGACCGGCGGGTCGCAGACGTTCCGCTTCGACGTGCGCGACAGCCGGCCCAAGGCCAGGGAACCGGAGGGTTGCACGGTGAGCGGCAACCCGTGCGCGGGCCTGTGACCCGAGCGCCGCTGCGGCGACCATCAGACCACGCCCACCGGTGCTCTCGGCCGACGGTGGGCGGCCCCGACCCGGGGGTGGCCGGCCGGTAGGCCGTCCCTAGGCTGGCGGCATGGCATTGCTGCACCGGGCGACTCTGCGCCCCTCGAAGCTCGACCTGCTGGCGACCTGGCTGCCCGGCCGACCGTGGTACCACGGGCCGGCCGGCGTGGAGGTGCTGAGCCGCGGCGCCTACCGCTTCGACGACCCGGCCGGCGAGGTCGGCATCGAGACGATGCTGGTCGGCACCGCCGACGGGCCGGTCCACCAGGTCCCGCTCACCTACCGTGCCGCGCCCCTTGATGGCGCCGACGACTGGCTGGTGGGCACCACCGAGCACTCGGTGCTCGGCCCGCGCTGGGTGTACGACGGCTGCGCCGACCCGGTGTACGCCACGGCGCTGGCCCAGGCGATCCTCGCCGACACCGGTCAGGCGGAGCAGTACATCGAGGTCGACGGTCGGCGCGAACTGCGCGAGCCCACCATGACGATCGCCGCCAGCGGCGCCGGGGACGCCGACGTGGCACCGGTCGGCGCCGTGCGGCGGGTGGTCGACGAGGACACCACGCTGATCGTCACCGACTCCGTCGAGCTGGTCGTCGTCCGCCGGCCCGAGGGCGGGGACGCCGCTGCCTCCGAGGCCACCCTGCTCGGCACCTGGAACGGGCAGCCGACGAGCGTGCCGCTGGCGTACGCCCGGCCGCGCTGACGTCACGGCGGCCCGGTCCGCCCGTCGCGGGTCGACGGACGGGCCGGCCGGCCGTTACGGTCGGGGCGTGGTCACCGTCGCCGACGTGCGAGCCCTCGCCCGGACGCTGCCGCGCAGCAGCGAACACCTGATCCGGGACCGGGTGAAGTTCCGGGTCGGGTCGATCGTCTATGTCGCGTTCTCGCGAGACGAGGCGACGATGGGCTTCGGGTTCCCGAAGCAGGAGCGGGCCGGGTTGGTCGCCGCCGAGCCGGAGTTGTTCTTCCTGCCAGGAGAGACCGACCTGCGCTTCCACTGGGTGTGCTGCCACACCGCGCGACTGGACCACGGGTACATGACCGAGCTGGTCACCGAGGCGTGGCGGATGGTGGTGCCGAAGTTCCTGGCCCGGCAGCGGCTGGGCAGCTGACGGACGGCGGGCGGCCCGACTGCTCGGGCCGCCCGCCGCGCTCACCAGGGCGCCGGGGGTGGCGGCGGCGAGACCGGTGGCCGGTCGTCGCAGGTGATGGTGTTGGGCAGCAGCCACGGGGCCAGCCAGCCACCGTCGTTGCCGCCGAGGTCGGTCAACGCGAACTCCGATCCGGCCGGGGTGAAGTGGAAGGACCCGCAGTTGTTGACGCCGACCGCCCCCACGTTGCGGGCGTCCACATTGGCGAACGAGGCCGATCCGGCCGTGCGGGCGCTGACCACCGAGGTGCCGGTGCCGTCGACCCGGATGTCCCGGAAGTGCACGTTGGTGATCGAGTAGAGGTCCTTCACCGGCCAGTCGCTGACCAGCATGATCGCGTTGTACGTGCTGTCGAGGTACGCGTCGCCGGCCACCTCGATGGTCGCGTCGATGCTCCGGTCCAGGGCGAAGAACCAGATCGCGCCAAGGCCGATGTTCCAGTTCAGCTCGTACGTGCCGGCCCGGGCGGTGGTGTTGTTGGTGATCCAGAGGTGCCCGGTGAACGGCTCCGCGCCGAAGCGGGAACCGACCTGGATGCCGCTGCCCTCGCGGACCGGATCGGCGATGAGGTTGTGCGAGACGGTGTTGTCCGTGCCGCCGTAGATGGCGATGCCGTTGGCCAGCGTGGGCGACTGCACGGTGTTGTGGTCGAACGTGTTCCGCGTGTTGGCTGTCTTCTCCGACCACATCGCCAGGCCGTCGTCGCCGGTGTTGCGCACGAAGTTGTGCGCGACGAGCGAGTTGGTCACGCCGGTGTGGAAGTTGAGCGCGTCCGCGATCTGGTCGACGATGATGTTGTTCGTGACGCGTACGTTCGTCATCGGCCCGTCGAACCAGAGGCCCACCTTGGTGTGGTGCAGGTAGAGCCCGTCGATGGTCGAGTTGCTCATCGCCCCACCGATCGCATTGACCTGGTCGGTGTCGATGCGCTCCCGGACGTCGCCCTCGATGGCGAAGCCGGAGAGGTGGACGTTCCGGCTGCCACCGTCGGCGGCGTCCCGGCCGTAGAAGCCGACGCCGGTGTGCACCGAGCCGTCCGGCGCGGGCGTGGGCAGGGCGACCTCCCGGCCCTTGATGATGGTGTACCAGTTGCCGGCGCCCTCGATGGTCACGTCGTCGACGATGATGTGCCGGTTGACCTGGTAGGTGCCCGGCGGGATGTACACCTTCAGGTGGGTGCGCCGGGCGAAGGCGATGGCCTTGTCCAGGGCATCGGCGGAGTCCCGCCGCCCGGTCGGGTCGGCGCCGAAGGCCAGCACGTTGGCCGCGAGCAGCCGGATGCGCGGCGGCGCGACCAGCTCGGAGTCGAGCAGGTCGATGACGGTCCAGGCGGCGGCGCTGCCGGCCGGCGCGGTGAGCCGGATCCGGTCACCGGCCCGGTAGGTGCGCCCGAGCAGGAGTCGCTGCTCGTCGTAGAAGTGGGTGGGCCGGAACGGCGTGCTGATGGTCGGGTACGGGGTGGTGGCCGACGGCACGCACGAGCACTCGGTGATCCACCAGTCCGGGTGCAACAGCCCGGCCTGGGGGTCGTTGGAGAACGGGTACTGGTTGTAGAGCCACGAGTACTGCGAGGTCAGCGTCATGCTGCGCAGGTGCTTGCCGTTGACCGCGACGCCCAGCGGTGCGGTGATCCCGCCGCCCTGCGGCGCGTCCGGGATGCTGTACCGCACGGTGATGGCGTTCGCGGCGCTGGGCAGGACGAACTCCACGTACCGGCCCGGGGTGAGCCGGACGGCCCGACGGCCGGAGGCCTCCGCGGGCAGTGTGTACGCGGACCGGTCCGGACCGATGATCTCGCCGTTGGTGCGGGCGTTCTCCGCCTCCTGCTCGACGAAGTCGACGTCGGCGCCGCGCCCGGCGACCAGAGCCGGGTCGAGGGCGGCCCGGGTGACCACCGGCGCCGCTCCGGAGGGCGTGGGTGGACCGGCGACGGCCACGGTGGGCCCGCCGACCAGCGTGGTGAGGGCGGTCGCGAGCGCGACTGCGGTGGCGACCGATCGGCCCGGGCGTCCCCGCGCCGGCATGATGCTCCGAAACATCGGTGACCCTCCTGTGTGGGTGGTGGTGGAGGTTGCCCGGCGCTCCCCCGACGCCCGACATTGATCGTCATGATGCAGCACCGAACACTGTGCTGCAAGACACCAATCGAACAACGAAAAGAAGCGACAGTTTGCCCGCAAGAACTGAACGGGCAGCGAACCGACGTGTCGTGCGTCACCTGGGCCCGGCCAGGTGACCCCGGGCGTAGGCTGGCCGACGTGGATCAAGAAGACCGGATCGCCCTTTTCCTGGACTACGAGAACCTCGCGTTGGGGGCGCGCGACAACCGTGCCGGCGCGGACTTCGACTTCCGGCCCATCGCCGACGCGCTGGCCGAGCGGGGGAGGGTGGTGGTGCGGCGGGCGTACGCCGACTGGTCGTACTTCGACGAGGACCGCCGGATGCTCACCCGGTCCCACGTCGAGCTGATCGAGATCCCACAGCGGATGGGCGCCTCCCGCAAGAACGCGGCCGACATCAAGATGGCGGTGGACGCGATCGAGTTGGCCTTCGAGCGCGACTACATCTCCACCTTCGTGATCTGCAGCGGCGACAGCGACTTCACCCCGCTGGTGCACAAGCTCCGCGAGCTGAACAAGCGGGTCATCGGCGTCGGGGTCGAGGGGTCGACCTCGGCGCTGCTCCCGCCAGCGTGCGACGAGTTCCTCTACTACGACCGGCTGGAGGGTGTGGACATCCCGCCGACCAGCAGCCGGCGCGGCCGTCCGGTGCGGCAGCCCGGCCCGGACCAGCGACCGCCCGAGCCGGAGCGCGAGCAGGTGGCGCCGGAGCGGGAACGGGAGCCGGAGGCGGAGCGTCGGCCGGCGGGGGAGGAGCCCGGCCGGGACGTGGATGCCCTCGCCGTGCTGGTGGCCCAGACGGTGGCCGGGCTGCAGGGCAGCGCCAGCGGCGAGGTGACCGCCTCCCGGCTCAAGCGCACGCTGCTGCGCAAGGACCCGACGTTCAGCGAGTCCGACTACGGGTTCCGCACCTTTGGTGAACTGCTGCGCCACCTCGCCGGGCACAACGTGGTCGAGCTGGCCGAAGGCCCCGCGAAGGGCGACCCCGAGGTCTCGCTGCCCGAGCATGGTGACCGGGAGGTCGCCTTCGGCCTGCTCCGTGGCGTGGTGGCGGAGCTCGGCAGCGGCGGCAATCCGGTGGCGCTGTCCGGGCTGAAGAACCAGCTGCGCAGGGCCCGCCCCGACTTCAGTGAGAAGAAGCTCGGCTACCGCAGCTTCCTCCAGTTCTGCAAGGCCGCCGCGACCAGTGGCGCGGTCGACCTACGGTGGAGCCCCGAAGCCGACGACTACCTGCTCACCGCGCAGGGGTGAGTGCGGGCGCAGGCAGCGTCTGATCCGTGGCCTGTTTCGTTGCTCAGGATGGGAGGAAACCGCCGGTACGGTCCTTCCTCGTCAGCAGGCGGCCGGAAATGTGACTGAATTGCGGTTTTTGCCACGGTTGCAGCCCACCTGTGCCGTACCCCTGGCCGGCGAATTGCTATACGGTCGGCGAATGATGGTGGAGGAGCACTGGTGGAACGGAGACACGACCCCACGCGGGCGTCGGGACGTGTACATCCGTACTGACGGGCAGGGTTGGGAGGTCCGCGCCCAGATCGGTGGGGCGTCGGGTCGTGAGCGGGTGCAGCAGTGCCCCAGCCGGGCCTCGGCGGCCATCCTCGCCGACGCCTGGCGCGGCACCCACCCTTCCTGGCGCGAACTGAAGCGCTGATCCGGCACCGGGCCGGGCCGGCGACGCGCCCGGGCACCAGCCCGGCGCGGTCATCGGCCGGCCCGGTGTTCGACTCCCCCTGACGGTGCCAGGGTGCGGGTCACTGCTTCTGGACCATGACTGAGGCGACCTCCGCCACAAGCGCCAACGGCTGCCCTTCGCTGGTCTGCGGCCTTACCTGGCCGACTGAGCGCGGTTCCTGCCCTGTCGGCCGTGTCCGCCGCGCCAGGCGGGGTACCAGGAGAGGGTAGGCACCCGCCCGATGGAGGTCGTCGCCCATGTCGCAGGAGCCCGATGAGGAGAGCCCTCAGATCGACGAGGAGGCGCGGGAGGCCCAGCGTCGGCTCGCCGTGTTCGACGACCGGTCTGACCGGTCCGACGGGTCCGACGACGCGCTGACCGACGAGGACGCCCGGGAGCCGGACGAGGCCCCTACCGACGAGGATGCCGAATAGGTCAGTCGGGCGGCTCTGCCAGCCGCTCCATCCGGTTCCAACCGGTCCAGCCACGCTCGCGCATCAGTTCCACCATCCGCTCCGTCCGCGGGTCGGACTCGACGGCAAGTGCGTCCAGAAGGTCAAACGGTAGATCGTCGTGCCCCAGGTCGCCGAGGCCGGCCTCACCGGAGGCGTATGCCTGCTCGGCCAGGCCGGCCATGATGTCGGCGGCTTCCTCGAGACGCCGGTCGTCGCCTGCGTCGCAGTCGAGGATCTCCGACAGGACCCGATAGAGCCGAACGATCTGCGGGTCGTCGAGCATCGCGAATTTTCCGGACATCACCTCGGGGATCCGATCCGGCCAGCGCGCCGCAACCAGGATCCACCCGTCCCGTTCGGACTCCACCACTCGCTCTGACACCCCCATCTCCCGAAGCCGATCGAGATAGGAGGTCACCTCCGGTGGGAGCGCCAGGCTGTCCCCGGCAGCGAGCTGCGCGATCTGCTTGCGGCTGGTCTCCAGCCGTTCGATCTCGTCGCGCAGGTGGCTGTCGATTCTCTCGA
This sequence comes from Micromonospora sp. NPDC005173, assembly GCF_040608515.1. NCBI lineage: Bacteria > Bacillati > Actinomycetota > Actinomycetes > Micromonosporales > Micromonosporaceae > Micromonospora > Micromonospora sp. NPDC005173. The sequence goes on along the minus strand of NZ_JBEXIK010000014.1, from coordinate 132,367 downwards.
CAACTTCGGCAAACGTCGACGGGTCGGCTTCGAGCATCCGACTGATCTGCGACAGGGGCACGCCTGCGTCGGCGAGGGTGCGGATCTTGATGAGGGACACGACTGCCATTGCGCCATACCGCCGGTAACCCGAGGCATCCCGCTCCGGCTCGGGCAGTAGTCCGATCTGGTGGTAGTGCCGCACCGCCCGCACTGTGACGCCGGCGTACTCCGCCAGTTGACCGATCGTCAGCATGCTCTGATCCTGCCCTCAACTCGCCCAGACCGGTCGACGCCGGTTCAGGAGATTCTGCGACGGTAGGACATGTTGGCGAAGATGTAGGCAACGACGAGGATGCCGACGCACCAGGCGAGGGCGGTCCAGATGTCCGTGCCGACCGGCTGCTGGGTGAACAGGTCTCGGATCGCGTTGACGATGGAGGTCACCGGCTGGTGCTCGGCGAAGGCGCGCACCGGACCGGGCATGGACTCGGTGGGCACGAAGGCCGAGCTGATGAACGGCAGGAAGATGAGCGGGTACGAGAACGCGCTCGCGCCGTCCACGGACTTTGCGGTGAGGCCGGGGATCACGGCGATCCAGGTCAGCGCCAGGGTGAACAGGACCAGAATGCCGGCGACCGCGAGCCACCCCAGCACGCCCGCCCCCGTGCGGAAGCCCATGAGGAGGGCGACGAGGACGACGACCACGAGCGAGATCAGGTTGGCGACCAGCGAGGTCAGCACGTGCGCCCACAGCACCGAGGATCGTGCGATCGGCATGGACTGGAACCGTTCGAAGATGCCGCCCTGCATGTCCAGGAAGAGCCGGAAGGCGGTGTAGGAGATTCCCGAGGCGATCGTGATGAGCAGGATGCCGGGCAGCAGATAGTTCACGTACGAGCCGGTCCCGGTCTCGATCGCGCCGCCGAAGACGTAGACGAACAGCAGCATGAAGGCGATCGGCATGATCGCGGTCGTGATGATGGTGTCCGGGCTGCGGCTGATGTGGCGCAGCGAACGTCCCAGGAGGACGGTGGTGTCGCCGAGGAAGTGCTTGTTCATCATTGTTCCTTGTCCGTCCTGGCGCCGACGATGGTGAGGAAGACGTCCTCGAGGCTCGGCTGCTTCTCGACGTACTCGACCTTGGCGGGTGGGAGGAGCTGCTTGAGCTCGTTGAGGGTGCCGTTCACGATGATCCGGCCCTCGTGGAGGATCGCGATCCGGTCGGCGAGCTGCTCTGCCTCGTCGAGGTACTGAGTCGTGAGCAGCACGGTCGTGCCGCCCTCGGCGAGCTTCTTGACCGCCTGCCACACCTCGATGCGCGCCTCCGGGTCCAGCCCGGTCGTCGGCTCGTCGAGGAAGATGACCGGCGGATCGCCGATGAGACTCATGGCGATGTCCAGACGGCGGCGCATGCCACCGGAGTACGTCGCCACCCTCCGGGCGGCCGCCTCGGTCAGCGAGAAGCGCTTCAGTAGGTCATCCGCGATGGTGCCCGGGTCCTTGAGATGCCTCAACTTGGCGACCAGGACGAGGTTCTCCCGCCCGGTGAGGATCTCGTCGACCGCCGCGAACTGCCCGGTGAGACTGATGGACTCGCGTACGTCGGCGGCCTGCGTCGCGACATCGAAGCCGTTGACCCGGGCAGCCCCTGCGTCGGCCTTGAGCAGCGTGGACAGGATCTTCACCACTGTTGTCTTGCCCGCCCCGTTCGAGCCGAGCAGGGCGAAGATGCTGCCCCGTTCCACGTCGATGTCCACGCCGCGCAGCACCTTCAGCTGCTTGAACGACTTTTCCAGGCCTTGCACGTGTATCGCGGGTTGCTCGACCCGATCGGTTGTAGGTGGGGTGCTCATGACAGTCAGCATGAAGGGTTGACGCAGCGTCAGGGTCAAGCCCGCAAGCAGATTCGATTCGCGGTCAGGAGGCCGGAACCGGAAGCACCACGCCCTCGGCCGCCGACCGGTGCGCCAGCTCGATCAGCTCAACGGTGGCAACCGAGTCCCGTGGATCCACGGGCATCGGCGCGCCATCCCGCAGCGCCGCCGCCACCTGCTGGTAGAAGCTCTGGTAGGCGCCGGGCTCGGTGGGCACCGGCCGCAGGTCACCGTCGACACCGAGCAGGCCGTACCGCTCCGGCGGGACCTCGCCCCAGCCCGGCTGGTCCGGCCGGCCGCCCTCGTGCAGCGCCGCCTCCTGCACGTCGAGCCCGTACGTCGTGTAACCGGCCCGGTCGCCGAGCACCCGCAGTCGCGGCCCGAGCTGAGCGGTCATCGCGCCCATCCACAGGTGCGAGTGCACCCCGGTGGCGTGGGTCAACGCCACGAACGCGTCGTCGTCGACCGCGGCGCCCGCGCGACGACGGTCCACCTCCGCGTAGACGCGGTCGACCGGGCCGAAGAGCTGCACCGCCTGATCGATGAGGTGGGCGCCGAGGTCGAACAGGGCGCCGCCGGCCTCCTCGGGACCGGCAAGCTCCCGCCAGCCCGGCTTGATCGTCGGACGGAACCGCTCGAAGCGGGACTCGAAGCGGAGCACCCGTCCCAGCTCGCCCTGCTCCACCAGGCGGCGGGCGGTCAGGAAGTCGCCGTCCCAGCGGCGATTCTGGAACACGGTCAGCGGCACTCCCTGGCGGTCGGCCTCCTCGACCAGCGCCCGACTCTCGGCGGCGGTGGGGGCCAACGGCTTGTCCACCACCACCGGCAGGCCGGCGGTCACCGCAGCCCGAGCCATCGGCACATGCAGCCGGTTCGGCGTCGCCACCACGACCAGGTCCAGCGCGTCGGGCGTACGCCACAGCTCGTCGGCGTCGTCGACCAGGCGGGCGTCCGGGAAGTGCTGCCGGGCCTGCTCGCGTCGCTGCGGATCACGGGTCATGATGGCGTCCAGCCGCAGCCCGGGCGTCGCGGCGATCAGCGGCGCGTGGAACACCCGGCCCGCCAGCCCGTAACCCAGCAGACCGACCCGCAGCGCCTCCGCCATGCCGTACTCCCGTCTCCCGGTCCGCGTCTCGGTGACGGCAGTCCCGCTGATCGAATCTACGCCCCGGCTGGTCAGGCCCGACCCGAGCCCGGGTGGACAACGGCGCAGACCGAGTGGCCGCCCCGATCCGGGGCATCACTCGGTTGAGGGTGATACCTGTGAGTCATAGATATGACCCACAGGTATCACGCTCGAAAGACAGACATGCCCGGTGCGCGCCACGCCGGACTGCTCATCCTGAGCGGCGGCAGCGCGCTGGTCAGGCGGTCGGGTCGGCGCGCAGGTAGGTGAGCACCGCGAGCACCCGACGATTGGTGTCGTCGTTGGGCGGCAGGTCGAGCTTCAGCAGGATGTTGCCGACGTGCTTGCCGACCGCCGCCTCGGTGACGTGCAGCCGGCCGGCGATCGATGCGTTGGACCGGCCCTCGGCCAGCAGCGCCAGCACCTCACGTTCCCGGGCCGAGAGTGCGGCGAGCGGGTCACGCGGGCGGTGCAGCAGTTGCCGGATCACGTCCGGGTCGATGGCCGTGCCGCCGGCGGTGACCCGTCGCAGCGTGTCGACGAACTCGGTCACCTCCGCCACCCGGTCCTTGAGCAGGTAGCCCACCCGCTGGCCGTCGCCGCTGTCCAGCAGCTCTGCGGCGTACCCGGTCTGCACGTACTGGCTGAGCACCACGACCGGCAGTTGGGGCCGCTCGGCGCGCAGCGCGACGGCCGCGCGCAGCCCGTCGTCCCCCCGGCCCGGTGGCATCCGGATGTCGGTCAGCACCAGGTCTGGCTGGTGGGCGCGGGCCGCGTCCAGCAGCTCCGGCGCGGAGCCGACGGCGGCGCACACCGCGAAGTCGAAGCGGGTCAGCAGCGCGACCAGGCCCTCTCGTAGCAGCACCTCGTCCTCGGCGAGCACCACCCGGGTCACCGACGACATGGCAGCTCCACCCGGATCAGGGTGGGCCCGTCGGGCGGGCTGGCCAGCAGCAGCCGACCGTCGGCAGCCGCGACCCGGTCGGCGAGGCCGGTCAGGCCGGTACCCCGGGCCGGGTCGGCGCCGCCGCGGCCGTCGTCGGACACCTCGACGACGAGATCCGCGCCGACCCGGGTGAGGCGCACCTCGGCGCGGGTCGCCCCGGCGTGCCGGGCCACGTTGCCCAGTGCCTCGGACACCACGAAGTAGGCGGTGGTCTCGACAATTTCCGGCAGTGCGCCGTCGAGGTCGGTGCGCACCGTGACCGCGACGGTGGCCGCGTCGGCCAACTCCCGTACCGCGCCGGCCAGGCCGAGGTCGGTGAGAGTCTGCGGCCGGATGCCGTGCACCAACTGCCGGAGCATCACCATCAGACCCCGAGCCTGGTCGTGGGCGACGGCCAGTGGGCGGGCCGCGGGGGAGTCGTCGGGCACGTCCAGCCGGGCCAGGCCCAACTGGAGGGTGAGGCTGGTCAGCCGGGGTTGCGCACCGTCGTGCAGGTCACGCTCGATCCGACGACGTTCGGCCTCGTACGCGCCGACCAGCCGGGTCCGGGACCGGGCGACCTCGCGCAGCGCCATCGCGTCGACCGGCCAGGCCAGCGCCCACCGGGCCACGGCGGCCTGGGCGGCGGCGAGCAGCCCGGCCGCGTACCAGAGCACCGGGATGAGCAGCACACCCACGATCGCGTACGGGGCCGCCTCGCTGGCGGTGTCCACCGTGCCCCACACCACGATGACCTCGTTGGCGTCGCCGGCCAGCCAGGGGCTGGCGACCAGCCCGAGGTCGAGGAGCACCAGCAGCAGGAACACCCAGTACGCGACCGGAACGAACCCGCCGAGCCAGAACAGGTACGCCACCTCCCGCCAGCCGGCGGCGGTGCGGTAGCGGGCAGCCAGGCCCTGCCACCGGGACGGGGGCAACGGTCGGCCGTCCACGAGGCCGAGCCGCCACCGCTCGACGGCGGCCACCGGGAAGCTCGCGAGCGGCGCCAGCGCCAGCAGAGTGAGGCTGCCGACCGCCAGGAACAGCATGAGCCCGATCTCGGGCGGCCGGCCCTGTAGCCGTACCGCGTTGACGGCTGCCAGCAGCGGCGCGACGATGACGAGCAGCCCGGCGGCGAGCGCGCCGGCGATCGGCACGGTGCCGACCAGGTAGACCAGCGCGCGCCAGGGCCAGGCGGAGATCAGCCAGCGGCGGCGGCGCAGCGCGTCGGCCAGGTGACGGGGGTGTTCCGGGGTCATGCCGCAGACGCTAATCGCCAGCGTACGGGTCGACCCAGCCGTCCAGATCCACTTCTGAGGTATGCCCAGCCCTACCCTCGCCACCCGGACGCCGGCCGCAGGTCGGGCGGAACGGGTGTGGCGCGGCCGGAAATGGGAAGAACGCGCCGTCACGCGGCACCGCGTGACCTGCGTTGGCGGCGGCTGGAGTGACATGGGTGCCAGAACCTTCGTGGTGGTCGGCGGTACCAGCGGGCTCGGCCTCGCGGTGGCCCGGCTGCTGGTCAACGAGCACCAGGTCGTGGTGTTCGGCAATGTGGCGGGCGAGGTCGCCGCGGCGACCGACGAGCTGGGGTGCGACGGCGCGCTCTGCGACGTCTCCTCCTACGAGCAGGTTCGTGAGGCGTTCGCCGAGGTGGTCGGGCGTTACGGCAGGATCGACGGGGTGGCGGCCTGCGCGTCGATGTGGGCGGGCGGCGACCTGGCGGACCTCGCCGTGGAGCACATCCGGCGGGCCGTGGACATCAACGTACTGGGCATCACGTACCTGCTCCGGGAGGTGCTGGAGCACCTGCATCGGCAGGGCCACGGGAACGTGGTGTACATCGGCGCGCTGGCGCTGGCGGCCCCCCGGCCCGGCATCCCGGTGTACCGGGCCACCAAGAGCTACGGCAGCAGCCTGGTCGATTCGCTGGCCGAGGCCCAGCACAGCAACCAGATCAAGGTGATGCAGCTACATCCCGGGCCGATGCCGACCCGCCTGCAGGAACGGGTTGGCGCCGAGTTCCTGGACGAGGTGTACGCCATGCCCGAGCAGGTCGCCACCGAAGTCGTCCGGCTGCTGCTGCTCGAACCCGACGATCTCTACGTCTCCGGCGAACGCGTGCTACGCGCGGACGGGCGGTGGTGACGGCGGCAGCCGGACCCGCCGACCGTCCGGCCTCGGCGTGGGCGCCGCTGCGGACCGCGGCCTACCGCAACCTGTGGCTGGCCCTGCTCGCCGCCAACATCGGCACCTGGATGCAGACGGTCGGCGCGCAGTGGTTGCTGATCCACCACTCCAACGCCTCCACCCTGGTCGCCCTGGTCCAGACCGCCAGCCTGCTGCCGGTGCTGCTGCTGGCGCTGCCCGCCGGCGTGCTGGCCGACAACTTCGACCGCCGACATCTGTTGATCGCCGTGCAGCTGTTCCTGGTCGTGGTGGCGCTGGCGCTGACCCTGCTCACCGTGACCGACCGGATGCCGCCGGCGCTGCTGCTCACGCTCACCTTCGCGTTCGGGGTCGGGCAGGCGCTCACCCTGCCGGCCTGGGCGGCGGTGATCCCGGAGCTGGTGCCGCAGGGTCAACTGCGGGCGGCGTCCGCGCTCGGTTCGATCAGCGTGAACGTGGCGCGGGCGGTCGGGCCGGCGGTGGCCGGCGTGCTGATCGCGCGGACCGGTGTCGCCCCGGTCTTCGCGCTCAATGCCGTCGCGTTTCTGATCTTCACGTACGCGTTGGTGCGCTGGCGACCCGGCAACGCTCGTGCGGTCGAGGTGCCCGAGCGGTTCGCCGCGGCGCTGCGCGCCGGTGGCCGCTACGTGAAGCACTCGCCGACCGTGCGTCGGCTGCTGCGCCGCTCCCTGGTCTTCGTGGTCCCGGCCAGCGCACTCTGGGCACTGTTGCCGCTGGTGGCTGCCCGGCGGCTCGGGCTGGGCTCCGGCGGGTACGGGCTGTTGCTGGCCGCCCTCGGGGTCGGGGCCATCGTGGGTGGGCTGCTGCTGGCCGTGATCCGGACCCGGCTGTCGGCCAATCAGCTCCTGCTGATCGCCGGGGTGCTGTTCACCATCTCGCTGACCGTGGTCGGCGCGGTACCGGTGGTGCCGCTGGTGCTCCTCGCCCTGCTGCCCGCCGGGATGGCCTGGGTGACGGTGCTGGCCAACGTCAACGCCGAGATGCAGCTCTTCCTACCGAGCTGGGTGCGGGCCCGGGGGTTGGCCGTCTACCAGGTGTGCTTCGCCGGTGGGCAGGCGGTCGGTGCGCTCGTCTGGGGGCTGTTGGCCGACATGGCCGGGCTGGTCCTCGCCTATCTCGCGGCGGCGGGGTTGATGCTGGTCGGCACCGTGACCAGTCGGATCTGGCCGCTTCCGGACCTGCGGACGGTGAACCGTGACCCGGCGGCCTACTGGCCGGAACTGCACCTGGCGTACGAGCCGGACCCCGGGGTGGGGCCGGTGGTGGTGACGGTGCAGTACAACGTCCGACCGGAGCGGACGCAGCCGTTCCTGGTCGCGATGGACCTGGTGCGCGGTGCCCGCCAGCGGACCGGTGCGATGCGGTGGGGGCTGTTCCGGCCGGCCGAGACCACGAACCTGTTCGTCGAGGTGTACATGGTGCCGTCCTGGGGCGAGCACCTGCGCCAGCACGGCGGCCGGTTGACGGGCGAGGACCGCCAGGCCGAGGAGCGGGCGCGGGAGCTGACCGACGGCGAACCGGAGGTTCGTCACCTGGTGCCGGCCGCCGCCGGCCCGACGCTGCGCGACAACGACGAAGGTGTGTGATCCGGCGGCTGCGCGTCAACGCGGCGTCACAATCGCGCTGATCTGCGTAGCGGACGCGTGAAAGCCGTCGCCGACGCCCGCCGCGGTGCGCTGATATGGCCATTGGCGGGTCCGAGATACGGGCCGTCGCCCTCGCCGGAGGCGTGCTGTGGTTGTCGATCAGGAGAAGAGGACCGCGGCGGCCGGCGGATCGACGCCGACCGGGATTAGTGTGGCGATCGGTTGGGCGGTCATGATCGGCGCGGCGCTGCTCGCGGGGGCGCTGTTCTCCCCGGCGGAACTGCCGGCCCGGACGCTGCTCATGTCTGTCGCCGCCGGGGCGTACGCGGCGGTGGTGGCCGATCTCCGCGCGGTCGTCGCGGTCACCGGGCTGGCCATGGCCACCTTCGTCGGCTTCCTCGCGCACCGCTTCGGTGAGCTGACCGGTGGCGGGGACGCCTGGTCGTACGCCATCGTGATCGCCTTCGCGGCCACGCTCGGGGCGGGATACCGCTGGTTGCGGTCGATCGCCCCGGCGGGCGACTGATCGTCGGGCCGGCGCGCGGCGTACGGCGTACGCCCGCGTTGTTAGGATTGCCGCACCATGGCGAGTGAGCGCAAGGCGACGGCGGACCCGGCCCGCAGCCTGGCCATCCTCTGGCGCACCCGGGAGCCGACCAGCCGCAGCGCCGGGCCGGGGCTCAGCGTCGACCGGGTCGTCCGGGCCGCCATCGGCATCGTGGACGCCGAGGGCCTCGACGCGCTGACCATGCGCCGGGTCGCCGAGGCGCTGGGCGTCGGCACGATGTCGGTCTACACCTACGTGCCGGGCAAGGCCGAACTCGTCGACGTCCTGATCGACACGGTGTACGGCGAGATGCCCCGCGCCGCCGTCGCGGGGGACTGGCGGGCCCGGCTGGAGCGGATCGCCCGGGACAATCTCGTGCTCTACCAGCGCCATCCCTGGATGCTGCGGGCCGAGACCACGACCCGGCCGGTGCTCGGTCCCCACCTGTTGGCCAAGTACGACCACGAGCTCACCGCGATCGCCGACATCGGGCTCACCGACGTGGAGATGGACGCGGTACTCACCCTCGTCCTCGGGCACGTGAAGAGCGCCGCGCGTGCCGCGTCCGAGGTGGTCGACCTGGAGCGGGAGACCGGCATGACCGACGGCCAGTGGTGGCAGTCGCACGCGCCCTGGCTGGAGACGTTCATGACGGCCGGCAGCTATCCGACCGCCGCGCGGGTCGGTACCGCGGCGGGCCAGCAGCACGGCGCCGCGTACGGGCCGGAGTACGCCTTCGAGTTCGGCCTGCAACGCGTCCTCGACGGCATCTCGGTGGTGGTCGCCGAGCGGGCGGCCGCCGGCCAACCCGGGTAGCCCGACCCGATCGCCAGCCGGTGTCGCCCGGTCCGGGGTACCCCGCCACCAGGGGACGGTCCGCCTCGACGACCGTGATCCGCCCGGACCCGGCGGAACCCGCCCAGCCACCGCCCTTCGGGTGGTACGACTGGGACGGCGGTGGCATCGGGGGCCGGGAAGGATGGCGATGGCGAACGGGCTTCCCGGGCGGCTGCTGCAGCGGCGGGAAGACCCGCGCCGGGCGTCGTTCCTGGAACTCTTCTTCGACCTGGCCTTCATCTTCGCGCTGACCCGGCTGTCCCGGGCACTGCTCAACGACCTCAGCCTCCACGTCGCCTTCCAGGTGCTCCTGCTGCTGGCCGCGATCTGGTGGGTGTGGTTCGTGACCGCCTGGTCGGCGGACTGGTTCGACCCGCGTACCCCGCTGATCGTCGCCCTGCTGCTCTGGGTGATGTTCGGCGGGCTGCTGATGGCCGCCGTCGTGCCCACCGCGTTCGGCAGGCACGCCATGGTGTTCGCCGTCGCGTACGTGGCCATCCACCTGGGCCGGGCCGCCCTGCTGATCCCCGCCCTGCGGGGGCACCCGCTGCAGCTGCGTACCGCCCGGGTGGCGATCTGGTTCGCCGCCTCCGGCGTGCTGTGGGTGGTCGGGGCGGCCGTCGCCTCGGCCCGGGAGGTGCTGTGGACCCTCGCCCTGGTCCTGGAGTACGTCCTGGCGCGACTGGGCTGGCCGACGCCGCGGCTCGGCCGCAGCTCCTGGCCGGACCTCCAGGTGAACGGCGAACATCTCTCGGAGCGCTACCAGCAGATCTTCATCATCGCGTTGGGTGAGCTGATCCTGATTTCCGGCCTCGCGTACGGCGACTCCGGCTTCGACTGGCAGCGCACCCTGGCGTTCGCCGGGGCGTTCCTGACCGCGGTGGCCCTCGCCCGGCTCTATCTGGTGCCCGCCGGCGGGCGGCTGGGCGCCGCCATCGAAGCGGCCGGGCCGCCCGGTAGCCGGCTCGCGCTGCTTGCCGGCTACCTGCACCTCGTCATGATCGCCGGGGTCCTGACCACGTCGGTCGGCATGGAGCTGGCGATCACCGACCCGAGGTCGCGCGAGCCGGCCGCACTTGCCGTAGCCGTCACGGGTCCGGTGCTGTTCCTGCTCGGGCGGATCCTGCTCTCGGTGGTGGTCGACGGCAGCCTGTCCTGGCCCCGGCTGATCGTGGTGCCGATGATCGTGGTGGGCGGCTTCGCGAGCGTGGAGCTGCCACTGCTCGGTGCCGGCGCGATCGTCACCGTCCTGCTTCTGATGGTGATCGCGGCCGAGGATCTGCTGGACCGGAGTCGCTGGCGCCGATCGGCCCACGCGGGCGTGGCCGTTGAACGGCGGCGGCATGGGTAGTCACCCGGAGCCGCCGCGCCACCGCGACGGGCCGGGGCGGTACGACATCGTGGAGTTGCGCGTGCACGGCGTGTCCGGGGCGCGACCGGAGCGTGTCCTCGACCGGGCGGACGTCCAGCAGGTCGCCGGCGACCGCAGTGGCGGCTTCCACCGCCCGGTGCCCGAGCGGCCGGACGACGCCGCCGACCCGGACAGGGTGACGCTGGAGGCGTACCGGTGGGGCGACCTGCCCTCGGGCACCGTGGCCCGGACGCTGTCCCTGGTCTTCCTGCTGCCGTTCATGCTCAGCAACGTGGCGGTCTGGATGCGACCGGTCGACCGGCGGAGCGGTCCCGGTGTTTCCGTGCTGTGCCGGCTCCTCGCGCTCAACCTCACCGTGGTGTACGTGCTGTCGATCGCCGGGGTCGCGCTCGACCTGCTCGCCTGGCGGTGTCTCGAGGTCGCCCAGTGTCCGGCACCCTTCACCACGGTGACCGAGCTCAACGGCCGGCAGGTGGGGCAGCGACTGGCGGTGCTGGCTCTGCTCCCGGTCGCCGCCGTCGCCTTCCTCCGCCTGCTCGGAACCCGCCGATCCCGTCCGGCCGGCAACCCGCTGTGGGCCGTCGAGCCACTGGTGGGACGGCTGCGGGCGATCCACGTGGCCGCAGCGCTCGCCGTGCTCGACGTGGTGTTGCTCGCGGCCCGTTCCACCGGCGGCCGGACGGCGTGGACGACCGTGCTGCTGGCGCTCGGCGGAGCGGTGCTGCTGGCCTGCGTCGGCCTGCTCGCCGCCCCCGGGCTGCTGGACGGGGCGTCGACCGCGCGGGCGGCCACCCGGACCGCCGGTACCTTACGGGCGTTGGCGTACGGCCTGAGCGCGGCCACCTTCGCCGCCGTCGCCCTGGACGGGCGCGACTGGCAGTCGTCGGCCGGGCTGCCGGGCTACGACCAGATCGCAGGCTGGGCGAAGCTAGGCCAGATGACGCTGCTGGTAGTGCTCAGCGGGCTGGTGCTGTGGCACCACGGCCGGGGGGACCGCCAATCCCCGCTGGCGCGTGGGCTGGGCGCGGCGGTCATCGCGGCTATCGCGGTCGGCCTGGCCGGCGCGTTCGCCTCCGATCTGGTCTACCAGACCGGGCACCTGCTCGGCGGCTACCGCGGCGACGGTGGGCCGCCGCTGTCGTACCGGTGGACGATCCTGGCGTTCTTCCTCCACGTGGCCGCGGCGGCGGTGCTGTGCGGCGCGTTGACCCTCACCTCGCGGCGCCGCCGGTGGCGGGCCGCGGCGGCGATCACCGCCCGGGACTTCCCGGTGCCCCCGCCGGGAGCCGCCGGGCAGCTGCGGCGGGTGACGAAGGCCATCGCCCAGGCGCGGTTCACCGAGTGGCTGGGAAGGCTCGCCGTGACGTACGCGGCGCTGGCGGCGATCGGCCTGACCACGAGCCTGCTGGGCCTGTTCGGGCTCGAACCGGACCAGTTGGCGCGGCGTCTTTTCGGGCTGCCGGCTGGGGCCGTCGGTGTCGGCCTCGCCGTGGGCAGCTACCTCACCGCCGGCGTGGTGCTCGCCCTGCTGTTGGGTGGGATCCTCGCCTACCGGACGGCGTGGTTCCGCCGGCATGTGGGGATCCTGTGGGACCTGGGCACCTTCTGGCCCCGGGCCGCCCACCCGTTCGCACCCCCGAGCTACGCCGACCGCGCGGTGCCGGAGCTGGCCGATCGGATCACCCAGCTCGCCGAGCGACACGCCGGGGTGCTGCTCTGCGGGCACAGCCACGGCTCGGCGCTGCTGGCCCTCGCGGTGCTGCGGCTGCCCGCGGAGGTGCGCCAACGGGTCGCGCTGCTCACCTACGGGTCCCCGCTGAACCGCCTGTACGCCCGGCTGTTCCCGGCGTACCTGAACGAGGAGGTGCTCCGCGAGGTGGGGAAGCGGATCGGGTGGCGGTGGTTGAACCTGTGGCGGGACACCGACCCGGTCGGCGGCTGGATCTTCGCGGCGCACCGGCCCGGCGATCCGCCTCTGGACCCCGCCGACCCCGCCGCGCGGGTCGACCGGCGGCTGCGGGACCCGCGGGACGTGGTGCCGCCGTCGGGGGAACGTCAGCCGCCGCCGCTGCGGGGACACCAGCCGGGCGAGTCCGATCCCGAGTTCCGGGCTGCGGTGCGCGAGCTCGCCGGACGACTACGCGACCAGGGTCGCACCTGAAAGGTCGACGGATCCGGGTCGTCGGGAGCCGATCGTCACCGGTCCTCCGGCAACCGTTCGGACTCCGCGACCACCGCACGGACCTTGCGCAGGGTGGCGTCGGGCGAACGGATCGCGGCACGCCACCGGTCGAGCGTCCGGGTGAGCACCCGGACCACGAACTGCAACTGGTTGACCTGTTCGCGCAGCACCCCCAGCTCCGATCGGGCGCTCAGCGCCTCTTCCTCCAACTCGGTGATCCGGGTCTGCAGTGGTTGCACCAGGGTGATGGCGGCCTCGGTGAGGGTGTCGGCGGCGTCGGCCTTGAACTTGCCGCGTTGCACCACGACGGTGGCGATGGCGGCCAGGCCGGTGGTGCCGCCGAGGATGCCGAAAACGCTGAGCGCCACCTGCAGCCACGGGGGTGCGTCGGGCGCCGGTGTGGAGATCACGTGACACCGCCTTCCACCGGTGCGTCGCCTATGCACTGGCTGGCCTGGGCCAGCCGGCGTAGGTCGATGGCGATCTGAGCGGCTCGCCACAGGGACCCGACCGCGAGCGCGGTGATGAACGACGCCGCCGCGGTGGCCTGTCGGCCCGACACGACCAGCAGCGCCATCGTGTACATGCCGCTGATGGTGCCGAACACCAGGACCGACGCGAGCTCGATGCCGAGCCCGGTGGCGAGCCGGCCGGGCCACAGGATGCCCAGCATGCCGCCCACACCGACCAGGACCAGACCGATCTCCCAGCCGAACTGGATCGGCAACGGCATGGACATCTGGACCGACGTGGGTCGGACGCCGAGCAGCAGCATGAGGACACCGCAGATGGGAGCCATGGCCAGGGCGGCCATCTCGAACGGCTGGTGCCGGGACCGGATGCGCAGATGCCCCACGGCAACTCCCTGGTCGGGGACCATCGTCACCCGCCGACGGCCGGTGGGCGGTGCCGTGGTGGGCCTTGATCGGCCCCTGCGGTCCGCGTGGAAGCCCTGGGTCGGGGTGTGGACGGTCGGTGGTCGAGGAGATGAGCGACTCGCCGCCGTTGGCTGGCCGGTTACTGCCTGTGTATCACCGGTGACCGCTTGGCGTCCACCTGGTGTCACGTCGCATATCCGCAGGTCAGAGCCATTTTGGGGGGCGGAGGCCCGGCTTGTGCGCTGCGGGCCGGGAGGAGGGGTCGGTGGGCCGGCCACCATGGCGCTCGGTGACGGTGAGTGTCGGAAATCTTACTTGCCGTGACGTGGCGGCCGGCCCGCTGGATCGGTTAGCGGGCGAGCAGGGCGCGCAGTGCCCGGACCACCTCGGCCGGTGCCTCCTCCGCCATGAAGTGCCCGCAGGTGACCGTCCGGTGCTCCAGATCCGGTGCCCAGGCCCGCCACACCCCGGCCGCGTCGTAGCCGAGCGCCGCGCCCCAGTCCTGTTGCAGCACGGTCACCGGCATCCGCAGCTGGTTACCTGCTGCCCGGTCGGCGGTGTCGTGGGCGACGTCGACACCGGCGGACGCCCGGTAGTCGGCGACGATCGAGGTGACCGCGGCCCGGGACGCGCTCAGATACGCGGCCCGCACGTCCGCCGGCAACGCCTCCGGATCGCGGGTCCAGATGTCCAGGAAGTGGCCGAAGAAGGCGTCCGGGCTGCCAGCGATCAGCTCCTCGGGCAGGCCGGGCGGCTGCGCCATCAGGTACAGGTGGAAGGCGACCGAGGCGCTGGCGCCGTGCAGCACGTCCCACATGTCCAGGGTGGGCAGCACGTCGAGCATGGCGAGCTGGGTGATCGCCTCCGGGTGGTCGAGGCCGGCGCGGAACGCGACCAGGGCACCCCGGTCGTGCCCGGCCAGCGCGAAGCGCTCGTGGCCGAGCGCGGCGGCCAGCGCCACGATGTCGTCGCCCATGGTGCGCTTGGCGTACACGTTGCCGTCGGTGTCGACCGGCTTGTCACTCTCGCCGTAGCCGCGCAGGTCGGGGCAGATGATCGTGTGGTCGGCGGCCAGGTCGGCCGCAACGTGCCGCCACATGAGGTGGGTCTGCGGAAAGCCGTGCAGCAGCACGATCGCGGGCCCGGAGCCGCCCACGGCGACGTTGAGCGTCACGCCATCGGCGACGGTGACGCGTCGGTAGTCGAATCCGTTGATTCTGGGATCCACGGGGGAACACCTTCCTGATGTGCGGGGCCGGCGCGGGTGGTGGCCCGTCGCCGCCGTACGTCGTCGAGCCTGCTCGGTGGTGGTCAGCAGCCGGTCAGCGTCCGATCAGTGCCGGCGGCTGCGGCCGGCCGCGTGCACCTGCCTAGATTGGTGCCATGACCAGGCAGCCGACGGCACCCGTGGCGGTGACCTTCGGCGTGCTGGGACCGGTGACCGCCGCGGCCGAGCGTGGCCCGGTCCCGCTCAGGGGGCCCCGGCAGCGCACGGTGCTGGCCCGGCTGCTGATCGCCCGGGGCCGGGTGGTGCCGGTGGACCGTCTGGTCGAGGACCTGTGGGAGGTCCCTCCGGAGGGCGCGGTGGGCGCGATCCGGACCTTCGTCGCCGACCTGCGCCGGGCACTGGAGCCCGACCGGCCGCCCCGGCAGCCGCCCCGGCTCCTGGTCACCGAGCCACCGGGGTACGTGCTGCGGGCCGCCCCGGAGGCGGTGGACGCCGAACGGTTCGAGGCTGCGGTCGGCGAGGCGGGCCGGCTGCTGGCGGCGGGACGTCCCACCCCGGCCCTGGCCGCGCTGGACGAGGCGCTCGGGCTCTGGCGCGGGCCCGCGTACGCCGACTGCGCGGGCGAGGTCTGGGCGGTCGCGGAGATCAACCGGCTGGACGAGCTGCGGCTGCTCGCCGTCGAGCGGCGAGCGGAGGCGCTGTTGGCGTTGGGCCGGCCGGACGAGGCCGCCGCCGACCTGCCGGCCCACCTCGCCAGCCACCCGCTCCGCGAGGACGCCTGGCGGCTGCTCGCGACCGCCCGGTACCGCTCCGGACGGCAGGGCGAGGCGTTGGCCGCGCTGCGCCAGGCCCGGGACGTCCTGGTGACCGAGCTGGGTGTCGACCCGGGGCCCGAGCTGCGGCGGCTGGAAGCCGATATCCTCGCGCAGGCGCCACACCTCACCCTGCCGGTTGAGCCCGCCGCTGCGGTGGTCGCCACCCTGACCGCACCGGAGCTGACCGGACCCGTCGGACCGCGCGGGCCGGCGCCGGTGGAGAAGCGACCGTTCGTCGGCCGTGACGCGGAGCTGGACCGGCTGCGGCAGGCCGCCGGGGCCGCCGCCCGGGACGTCCGACCCACCCTCGCCCTGCTCAGCGGGGACCCGGGCGCCGGCAAGACGGCGCTGGCCGAGACGCTGACCCGCCGGCTCGCCGCCGAGGGCTGGACCACGGCGTGGGGTCGCAGCCCGGAATACGAGGGTGCCCCGGCCGCCTGGCCGTGGACGCAGATCACCGACGCGCTCGCCGGGCCGTCCGACTCCGTTGTGGCCGCCGGGACCGAGGGCGCGGGCGATCCCGCCGTGGCCCGTTTCCGCCGGCAGCGCGCGGTGGCGTCGCTGGTCTCGGCGGTCGCCGACCGGGGGCCCGTGCTGCTGGTCCTCGACGACCTGCACCGCGCCGACGGGGACACCCTGGACCTGCTGACCGCGCTGCTCAGCGGTCCGCAGCCGGCCACCGGGCCGGTGCTGCTCCTCGGCACCTACCGGGCCACCGAGATCAGCCCGGCGTTGACCGCGACCCTGGCCCGGGCCGCCGGGCTGGAGCCGGTCCGGGAGTACCTCGCCGGCCTGCCCGAGCCGGCGACCGGCGAGCTGGCACGCACCGTCGCCGGGGTGGAGCTGGACCCGCCCACCGTGCGGCTGATCCACCACCGAAGCGGCGGCAACCCGTTCTTCGTCCGGGAGCTGGCCCAGCTGTACGCCGCCGAGGGTGGCGCGGCGCTGGCAGCGGTGCCACCGGGGGTGCGCGACGTCATCCGGCACCGGCTGGCGCAGCTACCCGCGCCGACCCGCACCGTGCTGCGGCAGGCAGCCGTCCTCGGCCGGGACGTCGATCCCGAGGTGCTCGGCACGCTGGCCGACGACCCCACGACCCTGCTGGACGCCGTGGACCGCGCGTTGCGGGCCGGCTTCCTCACTGAGCAGGACCCCGACGGGCGGCTGCGCTTCACCCACATCCTGGTCCGCGACACGCTCTACGCCGACCTGTCCGCGCCGCGCCGCGCGGCCTGGCACACAGCCGTCGCCGAGGCGTTGCGACAACGGCAGCCCACCGACCCCGCCGCGCTCGCGCACCACCTGCTGCGCGCCGGTGGACCGGTCGCCGCCGGCCGCGCCGCGGTCTATGCCCGCACCGCCGCCGAGCAGGCGGAAAGGGGCGGTAACCCGCATGAGGCGGCCCGCCTGTGGGGCCAGGCGATCGACGCGTACGACCGTTCCGGCGGGACCGACCGGCGCGAGCGGCTGAGCGCGGTGCTCGGCCTGGGGCGCGCGCTGGCCGTGACGGGCCGGCTGGCCGAGGCGCGGCGGCGGCGAGCCGAGGCGATCGACGACGCGGAGGCCGTCGGCGACCCCCGGCTGATCGGGGAGGTGCTGGCCGGCTTCGACGTACCCGCCATCTGGACCCGCAACGACGACGACCTCCTCTCCGGGCGGATCGTCCGGGCCGCCGAGCACGCCCTGGCCGCACTCGGCGTGCAGGACTCGGCGCAGCGCAGCCGGCTGCAGAGCACCCTCGCGCTGGAGCTGCGCGGCACCACCACCGACCGTGGTCGCCGGGCGGCGGACGAAGCCGAGTCCATCGCGCGCGCCATCGGAGACCCCGGGCTGCTGGCGTTCGCGCTCAACGCCCGCTTCATGCACGCCTTCCACCGGGTCGGCATGGCCGGTGAGCGGGCCCGGATCGGTGCCGACCTGGTCGACCTGGCCGCCCGGCACCAACTGGTGACCTTCGAGGTGCTGGGCCACCTCGTCCGGGTGCAGGCCGGCTGCGCGCTGGCCGACCGGGCGGGCGCCGACACGCACGCACGCGCCGCCGACCGCCTCGCCCAGCGGTACGAACTACCGCTGGTCGGCCTCTTCACCCGCTGGTACGCCGCGCTGCGCCTGGCGCTGGACGGCGAGTCGGCTGCGGCGGCGGACGCGTACCGGGCGGCTGCCGACCGGCTGCCCACCGACGGCATGCCGGGCCTGACCCGTGGGCTGCTCCCGCTCGCCCTGCTCGGCCTGCGCCTGGCTGACGCCGTCGGGGACGACCGGCCGATTCCCGGGTCCGACGGCGAGGACTGGGCGGGCATGGACTGGGGTCCGCACGAGCCGTGGGTCCGGCCGCTGCTGCTGCTCACCGCCGGCGACCGGGACGCCGCCGGAGCGGCCCTGCGGGCCCTCCCGGACGGGCCGCACGACCTGCTGCGGGAGGCGCGGCTCTGCGTCACCGCCCGGGCGGCGCTCGCCCTGGACGACCGGGCCACGATGAAGCGCGTCGCCGCCGAGCTCCGACCGGCCGCCGACGAACTGGCCGCCGGCAGCGGGGTGCTCACCGTCGGTCCGGTGGCCGGACACCTTGCCGACCTGGCTGCCGCCCTGGGCCGCGACGAAGAGGCGGCCGGTTACCGCCTTGCCGCCCGGGCGGTCACCGCCCGCGCCCGCGCCTGACCGCTGGCGGTGGCGTCACCCCGCCCCGGCGACTTGCCGGTTTCCCCCCGAACCGGGCGGCACGGTGCGGTCAGATGGAACCACCGGCGCGGCCACCGTCGGCCATGGATCGAGGGGGTACGCCGTGGAGGTGCTCGTCCTGATCGTGGTGCTGGGCGTCACCGTCCTGATCGGCACCACGCTCGGCGGCCGGTACAGCGTCGCGCCGCCGGTCCTGCTCATCGCGTTCGGGGTGCTGATCGGGCTGGCGCCACCGCTGTCCAACCTCACCCTGGAACCGGAGCTGGTGCTGCTGATCTTCCTCCCGGCGATCCTCTACCGGGAGAGCCTCACCATCAGCCTGCGCGAGATCCGGGCCAACCTCCCGGTGATCGGGCTGCTCGCCGTGGTGCTGGTCGTGCTCACCATGGTCACGGTCTCGCTGACCGCGCAGGCGTTCGGGGTGAACCCCGCCGCCGCCTGGGTGCTCGGCGCGGTCCTCGCGCCGACCGACGCCGCCGCGGTCACCGGGCTGGCCAAGCGGCTGCCCCGGAAGCTCCTCACCACCCTGCATGCGGAAAGCCTGATCAACGACGGCACCGCACTGGTGCTCTTCGCGGTGACCGTGGGCCTGCTCGCCGGGAGCGCGGCGCCGGGCGCGCTCGGCATCGGCGGGGAGTTCCTCGGGGCCAGTGCCGGGGGAGTGATCGCGGGGCTGCTGGTCGGCGGCGGTGTGGTGCTGATCCGCAAACGGCTCGACGATCCGCTGCGCGAGGGCGCGTTGAGCGTGCTGACCCCGTTCGCCGCGTTCCTGCTCGCCGACGCGGTACACGCCAGTGGCGTGCTGGCGGTGGTGGTCGCCGGCCTGGTCCTGGCCTACGCCGGCCCTCGGGTGATCCGCGCTCGGTCCCGGGTGCTGGCGTACGCGTTCTGGGACCTGTCCACGTTCCTGATCAACGGCGGGCTGTTCGTCCTGCTCGGCACGCAGATCCCCCGGGCGGTGAAGGGCATCACCAGCACCTCGCCGGGGCGGGCGCTGGTCATCGTGCTGGTGGTCACCGTGGTCGTCCTGGTCACCCGGCTGCTCTTCGTCTACGTGACGGCGGAGTCGGTGAAGTTGCTGGACCGCCGAGCAGTGAGCATGAGCCAGGGGCAGGGCAGTTGGCGGGTGGGCACCGTCGCCGGCTGGTCCGGCTTCCGGGGTGCCGTCTCGCTCGCCGCCGCCCTGGCGGTCCCGGCGACGACGGCCGCCGGTCGACCGGTGGCCGAACGTGACCTGATCATCTTTGTCACCGCGCTGGTGATCGTGCTGATCATGCTCGTTCAGGGCACCACCCTGCCGCTGGTGGTGCGCTGGGCGGGGCTGGTCGGCGACCCCGAGCGCGTCGACGAGTTGCGGCAGGCCCGACAGCGGGCCACCGAGGTGGGTTTGGCCGCGCTGCCGCAGGTCGCCGCCGAGATCGGAGCCGGGGAGGACGCGGTACGCCGGCTGCAGTCCGAGTACCAACGGCACCTGGAGGACGTCAGCGAGGGCGTTGGTACGTCCGAGGAACGCCGTCTGGAACGCGACCTGCGCCTCGGCGTCCTCGAACACAAGCGGCGGGAGGTCACCCGGTTGCGCGACAGCCGGGAGATCGACGACCTCGTGCTGCGCGACCTCCAGGCCGCGCTGGACAACGAGGAGATCCGGCTGCTGGGTCGCGGGCCCAACGAGTGACCTCGCCTGGCCTGACCCTCGGGTGCCGACGGCCGTGCGGGACGAACCGGAGCGGAGGTCTTGCCGCCGCACACCTCTACGGGGCCGACCGACGGATTGGTGACAGCGGCCAGCCTCTGTGGAGGGCACCCGGCCGCCCTGCCGCCGGGTACGGTGGGACGAGTCGGCGTCGGTCGATGCGCTGGGTTCGCGAGGGGGTGCCCGTGACCACCGGAGCGACAGAGGCCGACCTGCGGGTGGTCACCCAACGGGCGTTCCTCGACGAGCTGACCTCGGTCACCCGCGAGCGCGGTGCCACCGAGTTCCTGTATCTGATGGCGCAGGGCGACGGCGTGATCGGGGTGCAGTGGGAGCAGCCCGGCGTCGACCATCTGCGCCGCTATCGGGTGCGCGATTCCGGCGGCCCGGCCTGCCCGCACTGCGCCCTGCTGGCCGCGGTGCTGGCGCTGGCGCCGGTGCTGCCGCTGGACGTGTTGCGGACCATGCGCGCCCGGCCGCAGTACGAGACGGTGTTACGCACCGGTCGGCTGCCACACCTGGCGTTCGCCCGGCCGGTGCGGCAACCCGGGACGAGTTGGCTCGGTGACTGCCACGCGGTGCCCGGCGACCCGCACACCGAGGCCGACTGCGCTACCCACGCCGTGCCCGCGCCGAGCGGCGACCTGCTGGACCTGCGCCTCGGGACGCTGCCCCGGGCGGTACGGGAGCTGTACCCGCACGACGGTGCCGTGACCGCGGATCTTCAGCAGCGGCTGCAGATCGCCCGGGACTGGCGGGCCGACGCGCAGGCCGTGGCCAGCGGGATCCGCGAGGCGGAGGCGACCTGGGCGTTCCTGCGCAACTCCTGCGTGCTGGGCGTGCCGGTGCCCGGCGCCGCCGGCCTCGTCCTCACCCTTGCGCCGGACCGGGCCCCGGACGACCGCCCGCTGGCCGAGTTGCACACCGCGGCGGTGCGCGCCCTGCCCGCCGGTGGTCCGCCGTTGGCCTACCAGGAGCGGGCCTGCCTGGTGCCGGAGCCGGGCAGCGGGGCGCAACGGATGCCGTCGTACGGCGGTGCGGTGGACCTGACCGGCGCGGCGCCGGTGCGTACGCTGCGGTTGCCAGCGCCCCGCCGGCCACTGAGCACCACCGGTCGGGGCGTACTGCTGCTGTACGAGGCCCGGCACGCGATGGGCCGGCACCATGCGAGCGCGCCGGAGCGCGACAGTGCGTACTGGGAGTCCGAGGCGGCGTTGAACGTCTTCGAGTTCACCCTGCTGGAACGGGTCGCCGGCCGGCCCTACCAGGACGCGGTGGCCGCGTACCTGCAGGCCCTGCGCCGGGAGGGCGACCTGCTCGCCCGCCCGCACAAGGTGCTCGACCGCCGCCGACGCAAGGCCCTGTCGGCGGCGTTCGGTGGGTTGGACGACGAGGAGCTGCACCTGTGGGCGTCGGTCGCCTACCGCAACGCCATCCTGGTGCTGCTCGGCGATCTGCAGGCGTTCGCCGCGCACCTGCGGCGGCAGGCCGGCTGACGTCGATCGGGGCCAGGTCGGGCGGGCCGTCGTCGGCGCGGGCTCAGAGCACCTGAGCGAGGAACCGGCGCAGCCGTGGATGCTCGGCCCGCTCGAAGATCGCCTCCGGCGGGCCGGCCTCCAGCACCACGCCCCGGTCCATGAAGGCGACGGTGTCGGCGACCTGCCGGGCGAAGCCCATCTCGTGCGTGACCACGACCATGGTCATGCCCCCGGCGGACAGGTCGGCCATCACCCCGAGCACCCCCTTGACCAGCTCCGGGTCGAGCGCCGAGGTGGCCTCGTCGAAGAGCATCACCTCGGGCCGCAGCGCCAGCGCCCGGGCGATCGCCACCCGCTGCTGCTGACCGCCGGAGAGCTGCGCCGGCCGTGAGTCGGCCTTGCCGGCCAGCCCCACCAGCTCCAGCTGTGCCCGGGCGACCGCCACCGCCTCGTCCTCGTCGAGCTTGCGCAGCCGACGCAGCGCCAGGGTGACGTTGCGCAGCACGCTCATGTGCGGGAAGAGGTTGAACTGTTGGAAGACCATGCCCACCCGCTGCCGCAGCGCGTCCGGATCGTCGCGCAGCACGCTGCGCCCGTCCAGCAGCACGTCGCCGCGGTCCGGCTCGATCAGCCGGTTGATCGTCCGCAGCAGGGTGGACTTGCCCGACCCGGACGGGCCGATCACGCAGGCCGTCGCGCCGCGTGGCACGGCCAGGTCGACGCCGCGCAGCACCCGGTTCGGTCCGAAGGCGAGGTGCACGTCGCTTACGTCGAGGCTGACCGAGGTGGTCGTGCCGGTGGTCATCGCCGGTCCCCTTCGGTCGTGCCGGCCAGCGCCGACTCGGTGTCGTCCTCGTCATCGTCGGCCGGCGCGGTGGCCGGCCGGCCGTGGCGCAGCCGCCGGTCGATCCAGTTGACCACGTGCGTCAGCGGCACGGTCAACGCCAGGTAGAAGAGCCCGGCCAGCAGCAGCGCGGACTCGTTGCCGGTGGTGGCCGCGTAGTCCTGCCCGATCCGGAACAGCTCCCGCTGGCTGGCCACCAGTCCGAGGAAGTAGACCAGGCTGGAGTCCTTGATCAGCGCGATGAGCTGGTTCACCCAGGCGGGCAGCACCCGCCGGATGCCCTGCGGAATGATCACCAGCCGCATCGAGTCGGCCCAGGAGAAGCCGAGCGCCCGGGCGCCCTCCAATTGGGCGGCCTCCACCGACTGGATGCCGGAGCGGAAGATCTCCCCGATGTACGCCGCCGCGATCAGCGACAGCGCCAGAATGCCCAGCGGGTACGGGTCGGGTCCCCAGACCTCCATGCCCAGCGGCGCCAGCCCGACGCCGATCAGGAGGATCGTCGCCGCGGCCGGCAGCCCCCGGAACACGTCGGTGTAGACCCGCGCCGGCCAGCGCAGCCACCGGGTACGGGAGATGCCGGCGACGGCCAGCAGCAGGCCCAGCACCGAGCCGAGCAGGGCGGCGGAGACCGCCAGGATCAGCGTGTTGGGCAACCCGACAGTCAGCATCTCGGGTAGCGCCTCGCGCATCGCGTCCCAGTCGAAGAAGGTCTCCCACAGGGTGCTCAACGGATCCATTGGTCGCCTCTCCTACCGCCCTGCTCGCTCGTCACCGGGTATGCCTCAGGACGCGGTCGACGCGGACGCCGACGCCGACGGCACGGTCACCGTGCCGCTGCCCGGTCGGAAGTCCTCCGGAACCGGCCGGCCCGGGTAGTACTGCGCCTGCAACCGGCTCCAGGTGCCGTCCGCGATCACCTCGTCGAGGCCCTTGTTCAGCGCCTCGCGGAGCTTGTCGCTGCCCTTGGCGACCGCGTACGCGGTCGGCGCCGGGCTGAGCTGCTTGGCCGCCACGGTGATCTTGCCGTTGCTGTCGGCGGCCGACTTCTCGCCGATCTCCGCCGGGGCGATCCACGCGTCGGCGGTGCCCGCCTTGAGCTGGTTGATCGCGCCGTTGTAGTCCGGCACCCGGACCGGGTCGAGCTGCTTGCCGGTGGCGTAGTCGTCCTGGACGGTGCCCTGGACCACCACGACCCGCTTGCCGGCGAGCTGGTCGAAGCTGGTGATCGGCGAGCCGGCCGGGACGTCCAGGCCGAAGTAGCCGAAGTCGTAGCCGTTGCCGAAGTCGACCGTCTTCTTCCGCGCCTCGGTGATGGTGATCGAGGAGCTGCCGACGTCGAACTTGCGGTTGTTCACCTGGGAGAGCAGCGCGGAGAAGTCGGTGCCGACGAACTCGACCTTCAGGCCGAGCTTGCCGGCCACCGCGGCCAGCAGGTCGTTGTCGAACCCGGTGAACTTGCCGTCCTTGAGGTACACGTTCGGAGGGGCGTCGGTCAGCGTGCCGGCGCGCAGCACGCCCGGCTGCGACAGGCCGTACGGGTTGGCGGTGGCGTCGGACGACGTGTCGTCGCCGCAGGCGGTCAGCGCGGTGGCGGCCAGGATCGTGGCCGCGCCGAGGGCAGCGGCGCGGGTCAGGGCAGGAAGAATTCGCACGGGTGTCTCCGAAGGTTGCGCAGCGGCGGGCACAGGCGTGCGCCGCCGACGGTGCGCCCGATGGGCGTACCGCTGGGGTGGGTTCGGGAAAGAGGGGTGCGCTAGTGCGCGGCGCGGCAGCGACAGGCGGCGCTGCACACCCGCATCATGTCCACGTGCCGCCGCCGGGTCAGTGCCGGCGGAAGCCAACCGGCGCGGGAATCCGCGGCGTCGGTCGGTGGGGCGGTGCTGAGGATGCGCATGGTTCTCCCAGGTCTGTGCTGACCTGGGTGCCAGGCCACGCTTGCACCGACGTCTTTGCCGGTGCCTGGTCTTCACCCGGGGCACCCCACCGCGGAGGAGGGTTGCCGGCCAGCGAGCCGGGGCTTCGCGCTGGCGCTCATGACCTGTCCAGAGGCTAGCAGCCGGAACCGGCGGATCGTCCAGCCGCTATGACCACGCTCACCCTCCGCGACGACCACCGGACCGCCGGGTCAACCGGCGTGCACGTGCGGCCGGCGGCTCCGGTCGGGCTCCTGGCGGCGCAGGATCTCGCGGGTGACCGGGGCGATCTCGCCCTGCCCGAAGGCCAGGTAGCGCAGGAGGTTGCCACCCGGGTTGCCCTCGGTCCACTCGAAGTAGATGTGCGGGCGCCGCTGGATCCGGTCGCGGATCTCCAGCAGCAGGGCGGCCAGCGCGTTGGGCACCGCGGAGCTGGCCAGGCTGAGCACCAGGTAGTTGTCGTGCACCACGCTGCCGCGCACCAGCAGCTCGGTCTCGAAGTCGGACGGGTCGGTGACCGTCACCTCGACGAAGATCACGTCGCTGTCGGCCGGGAAGTCGTTGTCCGCGACGGTCTGGGCCAGCTTGTCGCGGTACTCCGCCGGCTCTCGGCTGGCCGGCTCGTGCGCGATCAGCCGGATCCGGCGCCCGACGCACTCGTCGATCATCCGGGCCGCCTCGGGGTCCAAATCCACCCGTTGGACCCGCAGTTCGAAGGCGCGGTTCAGCCGTGACAGCAGCGAGACCAGGATGATCCCGCCGATGAAGCAGGCCGCGATCTTCACGCCGTCGGGGCGCTCCACCACGTTCGCCGCGGTGGTGTAGACGAAGATCACCGTGATGATGCCGAAGGCGATCGTGCGGCGGCGCTGGCGCCGTCGCCGTGCCGCGAGGGTCACGGCCGTCGCCGCCGAGGTGATCAACACCAGAACCCCGGTGGCGTACGCGCCGCCCTGCGCGTCCACGCTGGCCTCGAAGACCACGGTGATCAGGAAAGCCACCGCGGTGAAGACCAGCACCAGCGGCCGGACCGCCCGGGCCCAGGTCGGTGCCATGCCGTAGCGGGGCAGGTAGCGGGGTACGAGGTTGAGCAGGCCGGCCATCGCCGAGGCGCCCGCGAACCAGAGGATCCCGATGGTGGACAGGTCGTAGGCCGTGCCGAACACCTCGCCGAGGTACTCGTGCGCCAGGTAGGCCAGCGCCCGGCCGTTCGCCGGCCCATCCGGCTGGAACGCCTCAGGCGGGATCAGCACGGTGGTGGTCACGCTGCTGGTGATCAGGAAAACGCTCATGATCGTCGCGGCGGTGGTGAGCAGCCGGCGCGTGCCGCGGATCCGGCCCAGTGGCCGATCCTCCGTGTCCTGCGGGTCGCCCTGCACGCTCGGCATCACCGCCACCCCGGTCTCGAAGCCGGACAGGCCCAGCGCCAGCTTCGGGAAGACCAGCAGGGACAGCCCGACCACCATCCAGGGGTCGCCGTGGCCGGTGGTCAGCGCGGTGGTCCAGTCCCCGACCGCGCTGGGGTGCGTCACCACCTGCCACAGCGCGGCGGCGATCACCACCGCGTTCAGCGTCAGGTAGACCGCGACCAGGACGACGGCGATCCCGATGGCCTCGGTGAATCCCTTGAGGAACACCGCGCCCAGCAGCGCCACGAGCAGCAGCGTGAGCAGGACTTTCTGCCCTCTGAGCCCTTCGGGCCAGAACGGGTTCTCGTCGATGTGTGCGGTCGCGTCGGCGGCGGAGAGGGTGATGGTGATGATGAAGTCGGTGGCCACGAAACCGAGTAGCACCAACACCAGCAGCTTGCCCGGCCAGTAGCTCAGCAGGCGTACCAGCATCGCGATCGATCCCTCGCCGTGCGGGCTCTCCACCGCCACCCGCCGATAGATCGGCAGCGCGCCCAGCAGGGTCACCAGCACCAGCACCAGGGTCGCCACCGGCGAGAGCGCCCCGGCGGCCAGTGCCGCGATGCCCGGCTGGTAGCCCAGGGTCGAGAAGTAGTCGACGCCGGTCAGGCACATCACCTTCCACCACGGGTGGTGCCGGTGCTCCGGCGGGCGGCCGTGCGGGCCCTGCTGCCGAGGCTGCTCCGAATCGCCGCCGAGCAGCCAGTCCCGCAGCCGGCGGGTCCGCGGGCCGGCGCGCCTGTCGACCTCCATCGGCGCTTCCCCCGTCATCCCGCCCGTGGTCACCGCGAGTATCCGCCCGCCGGCCCGCGCCCGTCCGGCGGTGCGCGGAAACGGCCCCGGCCGGGCAACCGGTCCGAGGGTTTTGGCGCGCGGGCACGGGGGAAGCAGCGCGTCCCGGCGTCCCTGCCCGAACTGCCCGGGCGGCTCGGGCAGCCGCCGGTTGAGGCGTCCGGGGAGGGGGCGGGTCATGGTCGGTGGCCGTCGGTTCCGCCGGGGCGAGGGCTTTGGCCGCCAGCTCGACGAGCACGAGATCCGCGGCGGCGAGCCGCCGCGCGAGCCGCCGGCCGAGCCAGGTGCTGGCGGTCTGGTGGACAGCGCCGTCTACATCCAGGGGCACCGCTTCGCGTCGCCGGCCGGGCTCGCCGAGACGTACCGCTGCCTCCAGGAGCAGGATGAGGCGATGGCCTGGATCGGGTTGTACCGGCCCGACATCGACCAGATCACCTCGCTGGCCCGGGAGTTCCGGCTGCACGACCTGGCGGTGGAGGATGCGATCAACGCCCACCAGCGGCCCAAGCTGGAGCGGTACGGGCACACCCTCTTCGTGGTGCTGCGCGCCGCCCGCTACGACGACCTGCGGGAGGAGGTCGAGTTCTCCGAGCTGCACCTGTTCATGGGGCCCGGCTTCGTGGTCACCGTCCGGCACGGCGAGGCACCGGATCTGGCCGCCGTGCGGCGGCGGCTGGAAGCCGACGCGCAGATGCTCGCCCAGGGCCCGGAGGCCGTCCTGTACGCGATCCTCGACCAGGTGGTCGACGGCTACGCGCCGGTGGTGGCCGGGTTGGAGAACGACATCGACGAGATCGAGACCGAGGTCTTCGGCGGCGACCCGAACGCCAGCCGGCGCATCTACGGGCTCAGCCGCGAGGTCATCCAGTTCCAGCGGGCCGCCCGCCCGCTGCTCCACGTGCTCGACGCGCTGGCGGCCGGCGCCGGCAGCTACGGCACCGACGAGGAGCTACGCCGCTATCTGCGCGACGTGACCGACCACCTCACGCAGGTCGTGGAACGGGTCGACGGCTTCCGGCACCTGTTGCAGAACATCCTCACCGTCAACGCCACCCTCGTCTCGCAGCAGCAGAACGAGGAGATGCGCAGCCTCACCGCGGCCAGCTACGCGCAGAACGAGGAGCTGAAGAAGGTCTCGTCCTGGGCGGCGATCCTGTTCGCACCCACGCTCATCGGGACGGTGTACGGGATGAACTTCGTCCACATGCCCGAGTTGCAGTGGCGCTTCGGCTACCTGTTCGCGCTGCTGCTGATGGCGCTGGTCTGCGGCACCCTCTACCTGATCTTCAAGCGGCGCGGCTGGCTGTGACGGTGGGACCGAGGGTCACTCGATGCCGCGCAGGATATGCCGTTCGTCCTCACTGTCGTCATCGCCGGCACCGATCCGGCCGAGCAGCACGGCAGCGGCCCAGATGGTCAGTGGCGTGGCCGCCCCGGTCATGCCGCCGCCGGTCCGGTCGTCCCTGGTCTGGCTCCGCTCCGTCCGCGGTGGCCTGCGCTGAGCCTGCATGGGCTTTGCCTCTCCTCGTCGAAGCCGTCCCGGGCAGCGCCGCGTGCGCCCGCGCCACCGGATGGGCCGGCCGCCCGCAGGCGGGAGGCCACCGGAACGACATCCATGTCGAACCATCCCACGCCCAGCCTCGTCAGCACCCCTCGTTTTCAGTTTCCCGACTGCGACCCGCCAAACCGGACATTCCACGCAGGGTCGCGTCTGTCGTGCCCCTGGTCGCCTCAGGGCAGCGGGTGGGCGATGTTGCGGGCGTGGTCGGTAAGCGCCGCGCCGACCACGGTCGCGGCCAGCGGCAACACCTCCAGGCAGCGACGCACCGCGGCGGCCATCAGCGCGTTCGGCACCCGCATGGAGAGCGTGCAGTGCGGCACCCAGCGTCCCGGCTGGTAGTGCTCCACCAGGGTGATGCCGGCAGCGGCCAGCCGGTCGTGCACCAGCCGGTGGTGTGCCAGCAGCTCCGGGGTGGGCGTCGGGCCGAGCCAGAGCACCCGGCCGACGAACTGACCGGTGTGCTGGAATTCGAGCCGAAGTGGGGCGGCCACGACCGTGCCGCGCAGCGCCGCGGCGACCTGCTCGGGGTCGAAGCGGGGAGCCACGGCGAGCGAGACGTGCGGGCGGTGGCGCTGCTCCAGCAGCGAGCGCATGCTCTGCACGCCCTCGGCTTCGAGAGCGTCCCAGAGCACCCGGATCCGCCGGGTGGCGTCCGGGTCCAGATACAGCTCCAACGCCGCGACCACTTGATCACCGTAGCGGCCGAGGTTTGGCCGCCGGTTTCGGCGGTACCTGATCGGAAACAGACCAGGAGGCGTGCCCGTGGACGTGAAAGACCTGCTGACCGAGACGTACGACCGGCTGCCCGACCTCGTTCGCGCGGCGGTCGACGGCCTCAGCCCGGAGCAACTGCGCTGGGCGCCCGGCCCTGGTGCCAACCCGATCGGCTGGCTGGTCTGGCACCTGACCAGGATCCAGGACGACCACGTCGCCGACCTGCTCGACGCCGACCAGGTCTGGACGAGCGGCGACTGGGCGAGCCGGTTCGGGCTGGCCGCCGACCCGAACGACACCGGCTATGCCCACTCGCCCGCACAGGTCGCCGCGGTGCAGCCGGAGAGCGCGCAGGCGCTGATCGACTACTACGAGGCGGTCGCGGCGCGGACCGCGCCGTTCCTGGCCGGACTGCGCCCGGCGGACCTGGACCGCGTGGTGGACGAGGCGTGGGACCCGCCGGTCACCCTCGGCGTCCGGCTGGTCAGCGTCGCCGAGGACGACCTGCAGCACGTCGGCCAGGCCGGGTACGTCCGCGGCCTGCTCGGGGCCGCCTGACCGGCCGGCTCACGGCACGATCACGGCGCGGCCCTGCAGCGTGCCGTCGCGCATCTGGCGGTACGCGTCGAGGGCGTCGTCCAGCGCGAAGGTGGTGGTCTTCGGCCGGATCAGACCCCGGGCAGCCAGGTCCAGCACCTCGACCAGCTCGGGACGGCTGCCCCAGTAGGTGGTCGCGATGCTCACCTCGTACGGCACGGAGAAGTACGAGACCGGCAGGGTGCCCCCGCCGATGCCCACGATGGTCAGGTCGCCGACGGTGCGGGCCGCGGCCGCGCCGAGCGCCAGGGTGGCGTCCACGCCGACGAAGTCCAGCACCACGTCGGCGCCCCGACCTCCGGTGGCCTGCCGGATCTCCTCGGCGGCGGTCTCGCCCGAGGTCACGGTGCCGTCGGCGCCGCACTCCTCGGCCAGCCGCAGCGCGTCGGCGCGGGTGTCCACCGCGATCACCCGGGCGGCCGTGGTGGCCTTGAGGATCTGCACGCCGACGTGCCCCAGCCCACCGACCCCAATCACGACTGCCGTGCTGCCCGGCGGCAGCTTGGGCCAGGAACGCCGAACGGCGTGGTACGGGGTGAGCCCGGCGTCGGTCAGCGGCGCGGCGTCCACCGGATCGAGCCCGGCCGGCAGAGGGACGATGTGCCGCGCGTCCGGGACCAACTCGTACGTGGCCATTCCACCGTCCAGGCCGAGCCCGCCGCCCCCGCCCGGCACCGGCGCGCCGGCCGGGTTCTCGCAGTACGGGTCGATGCCGACCCGGCAGCGGGCGCAGGTGCCGCAGCCCCACGCGCCGAAGACGGCGACGGGTTGCCCGACCGTCAGCCCGGTCACGCCGTCGCCGAGGGCGTGCACCCACCCCGCGTTCTCGTGGCCGAGGGTGAACGGCGGGTTCCAGGGCACGGTGCCTGGCTCGAACTCGTCCATCAGGTGCAGGTCGGAGTGGCAGGCGCCGGCTCCACCGATCCGGACCACCACCTGGCCCGGCCCGGGCGTCGGCTCAGCGACCTCGACCAGTTCCGGTTCCGACTTCCACTCCCGCAGCCGCAACGCCCGCATCCGTTGCCTCCCGTCCGTGTCGGCCTGTCGGTGCCTGCCCTTTTCATCGGCCGGCAAACAGCGTCTTCCGGCCGACCCGGGCGGGTTGTCACCCGGTTCGGGTGAGCCGGGCTCACCCCGGCTCGGGTGATCCTGCGGGGGAACCGGGGAAGGGGGACGTGGATGAGCACAATGGCGGCGCAGTACCTGCAGCACCTGGACACCGGCCGGCGTCCCGATCTGCCGGAGACCACCGCCGGGACGATACGGCTGGACGTGCGCGGTGACGGCGGTACCAGTCACTGGTATCTGACCATCGCCGACCAGCACGTGGCGGTGACCCGGTCGGCCGACGAGGCCGAGCTGGTGGTCCGCGCCGACCGGGCGGTCTTCGACCAGCTGGCCAGCGGCGAGAGGCACCTCGCGGCGGCGTTGCTGCGCAACGAGCTGACCGTGCGGGGCAACATTCGTCTGCTGATGGCGCTGCGGCGGATCTTTCCCGGCCCGTCCGGCGCACGGCACCCCCGCGAGCTGGGCCAGGCTGCCCTGGCGGAACGGGACCAGCGGCGATGAGAGAGGAACAGGTGCACGTCATCGCCGGCAACGCGTTCGCGCTCAGCGACGCCCAGGGTGACATGGAGGTTGACCCGAAAGAGCCGGTCGGGCTTTTCTCGTTCGACACCCGCTTCCTGTCCCACTGGGTGCTCAGCGTCGACGGGGAACGGCTCAACGCGCTCTCCCGCGACGACATGACGTACTTCGAGACCCGGTTCTTCCTGGTCCCGGGCGTGGCGAGCCACTACGTCGACGCTGACGTGTCGGTCATCCGGCACCGTTCGATCCACGACTGCTTCCACGAGCAGATCATCCTGCTCAACCACTCGGCGCATCCCGCCGAGTTCACCGTGCGGATGGAGATGGGCAGCGACTTCGTCGACATCGTCGACGTCGGGGAGCGCAGGCAGCGGGTCGTGCAGGCCACCGCCGACTCCGCGCGCCACCAGCTCGTGCTGCGGTACGCGCGCGAGCGGTTCGTTCGAGAGACCACGGTGAGCAGCACCGCTCCCGCCGAGGTCGACGAGAAGGGGATGACGTTCCGAATCCGGATCGCGCCCGAGGGGAAGTGGGAGACCGACCTGCACGTGACCATGACCATCCGGGGTGAGGGTGGCCGGGACCTGCGCATTGCTCTGGAGTCGCACCAGCAGACCGTGCGCGGGGGGATGCGCGAGGACCTGGCCGACTGGCTGGACCGGGCCCCGCAGCTGGCGGCGGAACGGGACGGCCTGGAGGCGATGTACCAGGGCAGCCTGGCCGACCTGGCGGCGCTGCGGTACAAGCCGCTGGCGTACACCGATCGGGTGCCGGTCGGTGGCCTGCCGTGGGCGATGGGGCTGTCCGGGCGGGACAGCATCATCACCTGCCTGCAGACCATGGCGTTCACTCCCGAACTGGCCCCCGCGACGCTGCGGATGCTGGCGCTGTTGCAGGGCGGCCAACTCGACGACGAGCACGACGAGGAGCCGGGCAAGATCCTGGCCGAGCTCCGGTACGGCGAGTCGGCCGCGTTCGGCGAACGGCCGGACGCGCTGTACTACGGCGCGGCGGACACCACCCCGCTGTTCGTCGTCCTGCTCGACGAGTACGAGCGCTGGTCCGGCGACGTCGACCTGGTCCACAAGCTGCGACACCCGGCTCGGATGGCCCTGGACTGGATCGACGAGTACGGCGACCTGACCGGCGACGGGTACCTGCGCTACCAGCGCCGCAACGAGCGGCACGGCGTGCTCAACCAGTGCTGGAAGAACTCCCCGGACGCGATCACCGACGCGCACGGGCGGCAACCGGCCTTTCCCCGGGCCACCTGCGAGTTGCAGGGCTACGCGTATGACGCGAAACGGCGCGGCGCCCGGCTAGCCCGGGAGTTCTGGGGTGACCCCGGGTACGCCGACCGGCTGGAACGGGAGGCCGCGGAACTGAAGGACCGGTTCAACCGGGACTTCTGGCTGCCGGACCGGGATTACTACGCGTTGGCGTTGGGATCGGACGGCGAACCGGTCGACGCGCTGACGTCCAACATCGGGCACCTGCTGTGGAGTGGGATCGTGGCGGATGACCACGCCGAGGCCGTCGCCGAGCACCTGGTCGGGCCGCGGCTGTTCAGCGGTTGGGGGGTGCGGACCTTCGCCACCGGGCAGCGCCCGTACAACCCGGTCGGCTCACACCTGGGGGCGGTGTGGCCGTCGGACAACGCCCTGATCGCCGCCGGGCTGCGGCGCTACCACTTCGATTCGCAGGCGGGCCGGATCGCGGCCGGAATCTTCGACATGGCGCAGACGCTCGGCGGGGCGGTACCGGAGCTGATCGCCGGCTACGAGCGCAGCCTGACGAAGTACCCCGTCCAACTGCCCGCGGCCGGTCGTCCCCAGTCATGGTCGTCGGGCGCGCTGCTGATGCTGCTGGGCACCCTGCTGGGGCTCCAGCCCACCGGCGACAACCTGCTGGTCAACCCGGCCCTGCCAAAGGGCTTCGGACGGGTGGAGCTGCTCGACGTCCCAGGCCGCTGGGGCCACTCGGACGCCTACGCCCGCGACCATTCCACCACCCGAGGCCCCCGAAACCGCCTCCGCTAAACCCCCGCCCCTCCTCCCTCCCATTCCCCCTCCCCACCCACCCCCCGGTGATCATGAAGTTAGCGTCACGACACGCCGTTGCCGGTGACGCTAACTTCATGATCACCGGGCGGGGTTGGAGGGGGAGAGGGAGCGGGGGAGAGGGCGGGGGTTCGGGTGGTTAGGGTGTGGTCTATTCCGATGTAGAGCAGGCCGAGTAGCCAGAAGGCGATGGCGAAGAAGAGGGCGCTGATCGCGACTCCGGCGTAGCCCAGCTCGGCCGCATCCAGGAACGGGTACGGGTACCGGTGCACGACCAGCCCTCGGAGCAGGGCGAAGCCCAGATAGCCCAGCGGGAACGCCAGCCACCAGGCCGCGTACCGAAGGCGCAGCCGGCCGCGTTGGTCGAACAGCACCCAGTCGGCGACCACCAGCAGCGGTACCACCGTGTGCAGCAGTTGGTTGCCGAGCGCCTCGCCGCCGGACCGGTCCGGCTGGACCATCGCGAACGCGCTGGCCGGGTTGGCCAGCACCAGGTGGTAGACCACGCCGGTGATGGTGATGTAGAGGGTGACCGCGCCGCGCAGCGCCGGCGGTGGGTCGGGCTGGTCCCGCCAGGCCCGCAGAGCGGCGTACCCGGCGAGGGCGCCGACCGCGAGGTTGCTCTGGATGGTGAAGTACGGCAGCAGTCCCGTGACGGTGGCCGGGCCGAGCGCGGTGAGCACGACCCCGGCCAGCACGCTGAACACCACCACCAGGCGCAGGATCGCCGCCGCGCGTCGGCGCCGCAGACTCATCGGGGCAAGCTATCAGCCCACGGCGCCCCGCGCTCCGCTGGACGAACCGCCCGCTGGACGAACCGCCCGCAGGGCCGCAGCGCCACAGGGCCATAGCGCCACAGCGCCACAGCGCCACAGAGCCACCGGGCCACAACGCCACAGGGCACGGCCGCCGGGCACGGTTGCCCGGCACGGTCGCCAGGCGGGGCTGTGGGGCGTCGTCAGTGCGGGTCGCGGGCTGGTGTCGGTTGGCGGTCCCCGGGGGAGGGCCGCCGGTCGGCTGGTTCGCTGCGGTCCGGTCCGGGTGCGGTGGGCCGTCCGGCGGGGAGGGCCGCCGGACGGCTCGTTCCGCTGCGGTTAGGGACGTCGGGCCGACCATCGGGCGGGCCGGGCGACGTCGGGCGGCGGCTCGGCACGGCCCCGGGCCGTCCATGGGTCGTGTCCGGAACCGCCTCGGTGGCCAGGACCCGCACGCAGTAGTCCGCCACCTGCTCCGGGCCGCCGGCGGCGGCGATCAGCCCGGAGAAGACCGGGTTGTCCAGTGCCCGGCCGTGGTCGTTTCCGGCGACCGTCTGGTACGCCCGACACCGGCCGACCATCCCAGCGGGAACCGAGGTCGGTGGCACCGCCCCGGGCGTGGCGGGTGCGCCCGCGGTGCCCTGCTCGGGTGTGGCCGGGGCGGTCGCGGCGGGCGGCGTCTGGGTGGCCGTGGGTGGGTGCGGCGGACGGGGCGCAACGCCTGTCGCGGCGGCCACTGCCACCCCGCCGATGGCGGCGAGCGCCAGGGCCGCCACCGCGGCCCGGGCGCCGAACCCGGCGAGGGTGCGTGACCGGTGGGCCGGCCGTTGGGCAACGGGCGGCTCAGCCAGGGCGCGGCGGAAGGCCTGCACGGCCACGTCTTCGCCGGCCAGCTCGGCGGGGCGGGGTGTGGCGCGTACCGCTGTCATCAGCAGCACGACCGACTGCGGGCCGCCCGATGGGCCGACGATGCTCCCGCCGAGCAGCCGCTCGGCGGTTTCCTGATCGATCCGGTCTGCGTTCATCTCGTGTCCCTCAGCGCCGCTCACCTGCGCGCTGTCACATCCGTTCACGCAGGGCGGACCGGAGGCGCCGCGCGGAAGGTGGACGGTGGGGGAACGTCGCCGTGGCCGGCCGGGCTCAGCCCATGGTCTTGGCGCCGTCGATCGCCTCGCGCAGGATGTCGGCGTGCCCGGCGTGCTGGGACGTCTCGGCGATCAGGTGCAGCAGCACCCGCCGAACCGTCCAGCTCGCCCCCGGCTCGAACCAGGGCGCCTGCGGCAGTGGGTGCGCCGCGTCCAGGTCGAGGGTGGTGATCAGCTCGTCGGTCTGGTCGGCCACCTCCCGGAACCGCACGACCAGACCGGCGAGGGTCTCGCCCGGCGTCATCCGGAACTGACCGGTCCAGTCGACCGCCTCGCGCTGCATCGCCTCCGCGCCGCCCACGGCGAAGCGCATCCACCGCTCCTCGGTGCCGGCCACATGCTTGATGAGGCCGCCGAGGCACAGCTCGCTGACGGTGGTGCAGGTGGCCGCCTGTTCGTCGGTCAGCCCGTCCACGGTCTGCAACAGGAAACCCCGGTGCCGGCGCAGCGTCTGCAGCAGGTCTGCCCGCTCTCCGGTGAGCTGCTCGGTGCTGGTCATGGTGCCGCCCTTCGGTCGAAGTTCGCTCGGCGCCAGCGTAGGACGCGGCACCGATACTTCCGGCTCGACACGGTGGCGGCGTGGGCCGCCAGCGGTTGCCGATCCACGCGCGGGGCGGTCCACTGAATGACATGGGTGTGATTAAGGTGGGTACGTCCTCCTGGGCCGACCAGTCGCTGCTGCGCTCCGGGTGGTACCCGCGTTCGGCCAACACGCCGGCCGGCCGGCTGGGTTTCTACGCGGGCCGCTTCCCGCTGGTCGAGGTGGACACCTCCTACTACGCGATCCCCGCACCGGAGACCACCCAGGGCTGGGTCGACGCCACACCGGACGACTTCACCTTCGACGTCAAGGCGTTCAGCCTCTTCACCGGTCACCCGACGCCGGTCGCCGCGCTGCCCCGCGACCTGCGGCCGGCCGCCGGTCCGAGCCGGATCCGTCGCCGCGACCTGCCGGAGCGGGCGTACGACGAGCTGTGGTCCCGGTTCCGAGCTGCGCTGGCCCCGGTCACGGCCGCCGGCAAGCTGGGTGTGGTGCTGCTGCAGTTCCCGCCGTGGCTGGTACGCGGCGCCGCCGCCGAGCGCCGGATCATCGAGTTGGCGCAGCGGTGCCGGCCGTGGCGGGTCGCCGTGGAGCTGCGGCACGGGTCCTGGTTCGACGGTTCGGCCGCACCCGACACGATGGACCTGCTGCGTGCGCACGACCTCTCACTGGTCTGCGTCGACATGCCGCAGGGGCACCCGTCGTCGGTGCCACCGATCCTGGCCACCACGGCGGAGCCGGCGATCGTCCGGTTCCACGGCCACAGCGGCGCCTGGCGCGACGGCGACAAGCAGGACAAGTTCCGCTACGCGTACGCCGAGGAGGAGCTCCGGCACTGGGCCGGGCTGCTGGCCGAGCTGGCTGGGTCGGCCGACGAACTGCACGTGCTGTTCAACAACTGCTGCTCCGGCCAGGCCCAGCGCGACGCGACCCGGCTGGCACAGCTGCTCACCGAGACCATGCTCTGGCCCGAGCCCCGCGAAGACCGACGGGACGTCCCCGCCCGGGCCGCGTCCACCAATTGACGGTGCCCGGCAACGGCGCCCGGAGCACCACCGCCCTGGGAGCACCAGCCGCCGCCGGCCGGAGACCGGCGGCGGGCGTCGCGGGTTGTGCTAGGACCGCCGGCCGCGGGAACGCAGCGCGTCCTGGCTACGTTCGTTGATGTCCGCGTCGTCCGGGAAGGTCCGGCCGCTGGGTGCCGGGTCCGGTGGCGCACCCGGGCCGGCCGTGGGGGTGCGGGTGGGTTCCACCGAGCCGAAGCCGTGCCGACCGGCCGGGTTGGCTCGGCCCGCCGGGGCGCCCGCGCGGCGTTCTCCTCGCTGCCCCTCGGGCACCGCCGTCTCCTCGCTGCCCTCGTCCATCGGGGAGTCCTCGCCCGTGCCCCACGGCGGTTCGGCATCGAACCCGTCTCTGGTACCCCATGGCTCGACCGCCTCCGGCACCAGCCGATCGCCGCCGCCCTTGCGTCCCTCGTGCGCCATCGTGGTCACCTCAGCTCGTCGGTCCGCCGCTATGGGCGGACGATTGCCCGTCCCCGGGCCGGTCATGCCGGTCCCGGCGGACCGCGTGCCGTACCCCGGCCCGGTGGTTGCGTGGGGCCGGCCGGCGCCCCGCCGTCAAGGAGCCGGCAGGGTGCCGCCCGGCCCCATGCTCAGCGTCCGGCCATCGCCATCGGCCGCTTGCCGTTGCTCATGGTCGCCATGCTCGCCATCTTGGCCATCCCCTTCGGGGCGCTCATCAGCCCGCTGGCGCGGCCGAGCATCCCCCGGAACACCTGGCCGGGCTTCTGCTGCTCGCCCATGTACGCGGTGATCACCACCAGGGTCCCGGTCAGTGCCGGGATGGCCCACTGGAGCAGCTTCATCTGCCGCTGCGAGGAGGCCACGCCGGCCGGAGTCTGGTGGTTCGGCTCGGTGGCACCGTTCACCGGTGGGGCACCCGCCTTCTCCAACCGCATGCCGATCAGCCGGCTGTAGCCGGTCACCGCGAGCGCGCCGATCGTCAGCGCCGTCTTGATGGTGCTGGCCCGGGCGACCCCTGACTGGGCGGCCATCCGTGGGCTCTCCGTCACCAGCTCGCCGACCGCCCCGGCCAGGTGAGCGCCGATCGCCGCCGCGTTGACCGGGGTCCACTTGGACCATCCTGCCGAGGCGACCGGGAGACGCTGGGTCGAGTCGCTGATCTTCGCCGCTGCGCCGTTGACGCCGAGCGCTCCCATCAGGGAGCCGCCGAACCAGGCCGCCAGGCCCAGATCGTGCATCGAGCGCAGTGCGGTATGCCGTTCGGACATCTGATCCCCTTCCGCCGTGTCGGGCGCTGCGGCTTACCCGCCGCCCGGGCCGCTAACCCCGCCCCGTGCGTGCCGAACCGGCGCCGCATCGGTACGTCGGGGACGTCAGGGACATCGGTTCGCTGCGGTGCCGGACCGCCGCCGGCAGGAGTCGTCCGGTCGGTGGCGGGTAGATGTCGGGGGACGCTGACGGAGAGGGGAACGGGATGTCGCAGCCGGACGAGAGCCGGGAAAAGACCGCCAAAACCGACGCGGTGCTGATGCATCCAGACAACGACCCGCACAGGAACATCGCCGAGGTCGCCCCACGCAAGGACCACGGTGAGGTCCGGGTGGAGCGCGACGGCAAGCTGGTGCCGCTGGACCAGGAGGAGTGAGCGGGCCGGTCGGGCGGCCACCGACCGGTCGGCCGGTACGGCTCAGCGGGGCGGCAGGTCGCTGGCGAAACCGGCGATCCGCTGCGCCAGCGGGGTGGCCGCCCGGACCCAGGTGAAGTGGTCCAGCGCTACGCCGGCCTGCGCCACTGTGTACAGCTCCCGGGTCACCGGGGCCGCGGTGAGCTTCCCGCAGAGGTGATCCATGGTCTCGTGCGGGGTGTACTGGTCGTCGTCGACGCTGACGGCCAGCACCGCGCGCACCGCCGCCTCGGTGTCCGTACCGTCGAGACGGGGGAAGCGGCCGGTCCGCGCGGTGTACGCCCAGTCCCGGATCACCCCGCGTGCCTGCCGGCCGCCGAAGCCCCACCCCGGCCAGACCCCGAGCAGCGCCGTGGTGGCGGCGATCCCCTGCGTGTACGGCAGCACGCCGACGCCACGCCGGCCGGGATAGCTTCGCCAGTACGGGATTCCGACCGCGACCAGCGCCAGCCCGTCCACCGCGTCGGCGCCGTGCAGGGCGAGGTGTAGCAGCGCGGCCTGCCCCCCGAGTGAGTGCCCGAGCAGCAGCCGGGTGCGGCCGTCCAGCTGCGGCTTGAGCGCGGCCAGGACAGTGCCCACGTCGTCGGCCAGCTCGGTGTAGCCGTGCCGGTCGGCGCGACTCGGCGCGGGGGTGCTCGTCCCGGTACCGCGCAGGTCGGCGACGACCACGGCCAGCCCGGCGGCGCGGAGCGCGGTGGCGAACGGCCGGTAGTAGCGGGCCCGCACCCCCATCGCCGGCCAGATCACCACCACCGGCGCGCCCGCCGGGCCGGTCGGCTCCGGATAGATCTGCACGCCGAGCCGACCGCCGGCGATGTCAACGAACTCCTGCGCGTACTCCGGGTCCCCGTTCACGGGCCTAGCCTACGGGCCGAGGTTACCGACGGGTAGCCGCAGGCGTCGGGCGACCGGTTCGAGCCGACGTGGCCGGACACGACGGAGGCCCCGCCGGGTGGCGGGGCCCTCGGTGACGATTCCGGTCAGGATACGGAGATCGTCCCGTTGCTGGCGCGAACGCAGGCCACCGACCGCGCGCTGGTGGCGGCCGCGCCGGCCAGGCACTGGCCGAGCACCTGGTGCCCGGTGGCGTTCGGGTGCCACGACTCCTGGCAGGTCTGGAAGTAACTGACGCAGGTGTTGGCGATCCGCTGAATGTCGATCTTGTCCTTGCCGGAGAGGCTGGTGACGAAGGTGCCGCTCGCGCCGTCCTGCAGCCGGATCGGGGTGGCCAGCGCGCCGGTCGGGCTGGCCGCCGACTCGCAGAGCCGGGCGCCGTCGAAGGCCCGCTGCACGTTGAGGTAGACCAGGTCCGCACCGGGGAACTCGGCAGCGAGGGTGTCCCGGGTGGACTTCACCAGGGTGCCCAGGCCCTGCGAGAAGCGGTGACCGGGCGCGAGGCTGGCCCGGTGGATCGGGCAGCCGCCCGCGTACCGCTCGGCACCCAGGTCGCGGAACTTGTCCCGGGTGTCGTCCCGGCTGTCCTGGGTGTGGAACGTCGGCTCGAGATCCAGCGGCAGCGGGTTGGTGTAGTCCTGGAACACGACCCGGTGCTGGCCATCCGCGTCCACCTGATCCAGGGTGGTCAGCAGTTGGCGCACCGCGGCGGTGGTCTCGGCGGTGGCGGCGTTGAACTGCGCGGCGGTGGCCAGATCGGCGTCGGTGCACGGCTTCTGCTCCACCGGGCCACCCAGGTACGCCCAGAACTCCCACCAGCCCGTCCACGCGTCGGCGATGAACCGGTTGGCGCACTTCTCCGCGACGCTGCCGAAGGTGAACGAGCTGTTGTTCGAACCCAGGCCGAGCAGCACCAGGTCGATGTCCTGGGTCTGCGCGACGGTCCGGAGCTGGGCGATCTGCGCGGCCACCGTGCGGCCGTTGGTCCGGGCGTTCGATGCGTTGGCGATGTCGTGTGGCTGGCCGCCGGAGCAGGCCAGGTTGAACCGATTCTGGATGCCCGGCAGGTTGGCCTGGTTCAGCGAGGCGTTCGCGGAGCGGTGGCAGAAGAACGCGTTGTTGTTCGGCGCCGTCCAGCCGGGGAAGTCCTGGGCGACCCCGTTGACGTCGACCACCGGGGTGTACGCCCCAGCGCCCTCGCCGCTGATGAAGCTGTCGCCGACCGCCACCGCAGCGGTGGGCAGCGCGGCGGATGCGGGAGCGGGAAGCGCGATGGCGGTCGACAGCGCGGCCATGGCGATCGTGAGTGCCGCGGCGAACGCGGTACGCCGGAACCTGAGCATTGGCTCACATCCATCCATCGAAAGATGAAAGATTCTCTGAGGGCGCGATCAGATCACCCCCGTGCGACGGGCGTCAATGGCCCGTAACAGAATCGTTCGATGAAAGACACGCCCGCCCCGCTGCGCCATTCGGTCTCCACCTGGCAGCAGCCCCTGCCTCCGCCCGCGTCGGCCACCCGGACCGCGCTGGTCGACGATTTGACCAACCGGATCCTCGCCAGTGGACCCGCCCGCCTCCGGGTCGGCGTCGACGGCCTGACCGCCGCCGGCAAGACCAGCCTCGGCCACGAACTGGCCCAGCGCGTCGCCGCCGCTGGTCGGCCGGTGCTGCGCGCCAGCCTGGACGACTTCAAACGCCCCTGGTCGGAGCGGCACCAGTACGACCGGACCTCCGGGCCCGGCTACTACCGCAACGCCTTCGACCTGCCGGCGATCCGCACCCTGCTGCTGGAACCGGCCGGGCCGGCCGGATCCGGGGCCTG
Source organism: Micromonospora sp. NPDC005173 (assembly GCF_040608515.1). Classification (NCBI taxonomy): domain Bacteria; kingdom Bacillati; phylum Actinomycetota; class Actinomycetes; order Micromonosporales; family Micromonosporaceae; genus Micromonospora; species Micromonospora sp. NPDC005173. Next base: position 91,623 of record NZ_JBEXIK010000014.1, on the reverse strand, counting down.
CGTGCTCTGCCTGCGCGACCCGCTCACCCAGCGCGTGCACACCGACGTCGTCACCCCCGCCCCGCCGGACGCGGTGCTCATCGTGGACGGTGTGTTCGCGTTCCGCCCCGAGCTGGACGACCTCTGGGACTACCGGATCTGGGTGGAGGTCGCGGCCGAGCTGTCGGTGCGGCGCGGGGTGGCCCGCGACGGCGACCGGGAAGGCGTCGCGGCGGCCGAAGCGCTGCACCGGGACCGGTACCTCGCCGCCCAGCGCGTCTACCTGGCCGAGGCGGACCCGCTGTCCCGGGTGGACGCGATCGTCGACAACACCGACTTCGCCCGGCCACGACTGCTCCCGCGCTGACCTACCGGGCGGGCTGCTGGCGCCGCTTCAGCAGCGCCGCGCCGGCGGCGTTCAGACCGACACCCCAGATCAGCAGGACGCAGAGCCACTGCACCCACCGCAGCACGCTCATGTCCCCGGAGAGCAGGTTGCGCACGCTGCCGAACGGGGTGAGCCACGCCTGCGCGGGACGGAGGGCGTCGACAGCGCCCAGCAGTGCGAACAGGCCCAGTGGCAGGACGATCGTGGCGAGGAACGCGACCACCGGTGAGCGCAGCAGCAGGCCCAGCCCGGTGCCCACCAGCCCGGCGACGATCTGCACCAGCACGCTGCCCACCGCGATCGTCCCGGAATGCCGCCACGGCTCGTCGGCGATGTCGGCCGGGGTGAGCGCGAGCGTCGCGGCGCAGATCAGCACCCCGACGACGCCGATGACGGCGGCCGGGAGCCCCACCGCCAGCACGGTGGGGATGACCCGGGTGGCGTCGGGTGCCCGTCGCAGGTCGCGCACCAGCAGGATGCCGAAGAGGGGCGTCAGGACCGACATCAGGCTCTGGACCGTGCCCGAGAGCTCGGCGAACGTCCGGTCGGCCGGGGCCGCCGCCGCGGTCAGCGCCACGGCGGCGAGCAGCCCCGCCAGCAGGGTGCCCGCGAGCAGCCACCGCCGGGCCCGCGTACCGATGGCCCGCCGGAGAGCACCGCGAATCGTCCCGTCCACCTCGATGGCCTCCTGACGATCGGTCGTACCCGGCTCTGTCGACGCGGTCACCGGATCAGCCCGCGACGGAACTCGGCGCGCCAGCGGCGTACCCCGCTCTGGTCCTGGATCTCTTCCACCCGCACCGGCGCGAGCCCGACGCCCGCGAACGTGTCGATCTCGGCACGGGTCAACGGCCACGGCGGCCCGGCCGGCGTGGGTTCGTCGTCAGCCCGGCCGGCGGCGATGACCAGCAGCGTGCCGCCCGGCGCGACCAACTCGCCCACCGCGCCGACCGCGCCGGCCCGGATCTGCGCCGGCAGCGCCTGCACGGTCATGCTCTCCACCACCAGGTCGAACGACCGTCGCCAGGCCGGTGGCGGGTCCAGCAGGTCGGCGGGACGGTAGTCGACCGCCGAGGCGGGGTGCCGTCCACGGGCGCCGGCCACCGCGGTGGGGGAGATGTCGAAGGCCACCGTGTCGAAGCCCAGACCGGCGACGTGCTCGGCGTCGCGGCCGTAGCCGCAGCCGACCACGACCGCCCGACGGCCGGTGCCGGTCAGACCCCGCTCGACGGTCCACTCGGTGAGCAGGCTGTGCGGGGCGTCCCGGTCCCACGGGACGACCGCCTCGCCGCGCTCGGCCTCGGTGTAGAGCCGCTCGAACCAGCCGGTCGGATCACCCGCCGCCAGCGACTCGGCCGCCAGCCGGTCTGCCGACTCGTCCTCGTCCATGTCGCCCCCCGCCCCGCGCCGGCGCTCCGACCGGCCGCGATCGCCGGTCAGAGTACCGGCCGGACGGCCCCTCCGTGGCCCCGTGAACGCCGCCGCCGGGCTGGTCCGGGCGCTGAAGGGCTGTTCCGTGGCTCACTTCCGGTGGGTCGACACCCGGCGGGTCGCAGAGGTCCTCCGGGAGTTGTCCTAGCCTCGGGCTAGGCTCGCTGCGGCGCGCCACGCCGGCTGATGTCGCCGGTGAACGGCAGCACACCGCCGAGACCGGGGAGTACGACCAGTTGACCGCAGAGCCTGACACCCTGTACGGGGCCGACGACCTCACTCACCTTGAGGGGCTGGACGCTGTCCGCAAGCGGCCCGGCATGTACATCGGTTCCACCGACAGCCGTGGCGTGGGTCACCTCGTCAACGAGATCCTCGACAACTCCACCGACGAGGGTGTCGCCGGTCACGCCGCCAACGTCGAGGTGATCCTGCACGCCGACGGCTCGGTGCAGGTCGACGACGACGGCCGGGGCATTCCGACCGACGTGCACGCCAAGTCCGGCATCTCCGGCGTCGAGCTGGTGCTCACCCGGCTGCACGCGGGCGGCAAGTTCGGCGGCTCCGGCTACAAGACCTCCGGCGGCCTGCACGGCGTCGGCGCCTCCGCGGTCAACGCGCTGTCCCGCCGGTTCGACGTGACCGTCCGCCGCGCCGGCAAGATCCACTCGATGTCCTTCCGCCACGGCGTGCCGGGGATCTTCGACGGCGACGGGCCGGACGCGCCGTTCACCGCCGGCCCCGGGCTCCAGGTGGTCGGGGCCATGAAGCGCAGGCAGTCCACCGGCACCTCGATCCGCTGGTGGCACGACGCCCGCTACTTCGAGACCGGCGCGGCGCTCGACGTCGACGCGGTCCGGATGAAGCTGCGCAACACCGCCTTCCTGGTCCCCGGTGTGCTGTACGTGCTGCGCGACCTGACCGGCGAGGCGCCCGCCGAGGAGAAGTTCCACTACCCCAACGGGCTCAGCGACATGGTGGACTTCCTCGCCCCGGCCGGAGACCGGCCGGTCTCCGGCACGCTGCTGGTCACCGGCGAGGGGACGTACCGGGAGAACGCCGCCGACGCCAACGGCGTCATGCAGTCCAACGTGCAGCGCCGCGCCGAGGTCGAGGTGGCGTTCCGCTGGGGCACCGGCTACGAGCGCACCGTCGAGTGCTTCACCAACACCATCCGCAACGCGCACGGCGGCACCCACCGCAAGGGTTTCGAGCGGGCCCTGGTCCGCACCCTCGCCGACGCGGTGCGCAACACCCGCGGCCTGCTCAAGGCCAAGGAGGAGCCGCCCACCCTGGACGACGTCCTGGAGGGGATGACCGCGGTCGTGCACGTGCGGATCCCCGAGCCGCAGTTCACCTCGCAGACCAAGGACGAGCTCTCCACCACCGGCATCACCAAGGTGATCCAGACCCAGGTCGACGCGCACATCAAGGCGTGGCTGGAGGACCGTCGCACCAAGGCCGAGGCGCGCACCGTTCTGCAGAAGATCGTCGACGCGGCACGGGTGCGGCTCACCCAGAAGCAGCAGAAGGACGCCGCCCGGCGCAAGACCGCCCTGGAGGGCGCGTCGATGCCGCCGAAGCTGGTCGACTGCCGCGCCACCGGCGTGGAACGGAGTGAGCTGTTCATCGTCGAGGGCGACAGCGCCCTCGGGACGAGCCGCATGGCCCGCTCCTCGGAGTACCAGGCGTTGCTGCCGATCCGGGGCAAGATCCTCAACGTGCAGAAGGCCAACCTCCAGCAGGTTCTGGACAATGCCGAGTGCGCCGCGATCGTCCAGGTCCTCGGTGCCGGCTCGGGGCGCACGTTCGACCTCTCCGCGCTGCGCTACGGCCGGGTGATGATCATGGCCGACGCCGACGTGGACGGCGCGCACATCCGCACGCTGCTCATCACCCTCTTCGCCCGGTACATGCGCCCGCTGATCGAGGCCGGCCGGCTCTACGCCGCGATGCCGCCCCTGCACAAGATCACGACCAAGGGGCGCAACCCGCAGACCGTCTACACCTACACCCAGGCCGAGATGGTGGCGACGGTCCGCAAGCTGGAGAAGGCCGGCAAGCAGATCGTCACCCCCATCCCACGGTTCAAGGGCCTCGGTGAGATGGACGCCGACGAGCTGTGGGACACCACGATGAACCCGGCCACCCGCGCCGTCCGCCGGATCACCATCGAGGACGTCGACGCCGCCGAACGCATCCTCGAACTGCTGATGGGCGAGAAGGTCGAGCCGCGCCGCAACTGGCTGATCGACTCCGCCGACCGGGTCGACCGGGAAGCGATCGACGCATGAGCACCGGTCTCGTTCAAGGGGAAAGCTGAGTCATGGCACGCCGCAAGGAAAACAAGGTCGACCTCTCCTCGTTCGACCAGGCCGGCGCGCGGGTCTTCGACAACCCGCTGGTCACCGAGGTCTCCGACTCCTACCTGGAGTACGCGTTCTCGGTCATCCACTCCCGCGCCCTGCCCGACGCCCGCGACGGCCTCAAGCCCGTACACCGGCGCATCCTCTGGTCGATGTACGAGCAGGGCTACCGGCCCGACCGCGGCCACGTGAAGTCCGCCCGCATCGTCGGCGACTGCTTCGTCGCCGGCACTCTCGTCTCGACACCCGATGGTCTGCGCGCCATTGAGGAAATTGAGATTGGTGACCGCGTCCTGGACGGCGACGGCGCCCCGGTGCCGGTGACTGCCGTGTATCGGAACCCGACGTCGGACCTCGTGCGCGTCACCTGGAGCAATGGGCACACGATGCTCGTCACCCCAGGCCAGCGGTTCCGCGTGGTCGCCGATGATCTCTCGGTCCGCTGGGTGGAGGCTCGGGATCTCCCGGGGCAACTGACATTGGCGTACGGGAGTCGCCGCAGTGCGGTGTCGACGCCCGCTGGCGACGTCTACGACTATGTGCGCGGGCTGTTGGTGGCCGAGGGCTTCCCTGCGCACCGGTCTCGCGAAGCGGACGGTCGGGTCCGGATCCACATGTGTGACGTCGAGCCGCTGGATGTCGCCCACGGCTGGGCCATCGCCAGTGGATTGAACGTCTCCCGGGGTAAGCGTGAGGCCCGGAACCCCCTCCATCGCGACCAGCACATCTTGACCTTCAGCCGGCACGAGGGGCTGCTGGAGGCCGCACAGCCGCTCAGCCGCGACAAGCACGTGCCCGGCGACATCATTGGGGACCGGTCGGCGTGGGCGCCGTTCCTCGCCGGCTTCTTCGACGGAGACGGCTACATCCGTAAACGCTTCAGGGAGATTGTCTTCGTCAGCACCAGCGAGGTGCTGGTGCGGCAGATCTACGCCATGCTTGCCGACCTGGGGCTGCACGGGCACCACTGGACCAGCGGTCGTCGCTCCGGGAATCGTCCGCTTCTCGGTCTATCGGTCACGGGCCGAGACGCCTCGGATCTCGCCCGGCTGCTGCTGCCCTGGGTGCGGATCGGTTACAAACACGACGGCTTGCAACGGGTCGCCGAGACTGACTACCAGTACAGCGGCAAGCAGGGCAACGACCGGTTGCCGTGCGGCCCGGTCATGGCGGAATTCACGGCGGCGCATCAGGGCGGCGGTTGGTTCCGAGATGCGGATGGACGGGCGTTCCGCGACTCGCTCTCGGCGGGCGACGGGCCGAAGGTGCGTTACGGCAAGGACCGCAATGGTGTCCCCCTCGCAGACCGGTCGTTCCAACTGGAGCGCGCGGTACGAGACGGTTGGATCCGCAAGCTCCACCGCCTCGGCTCACCACTCGCTCCTCGGCTGGACGCGTTGGTCGGTGGTTCTTTCCTGCGGGTCACGTCGGTGGAGCCGGTGTCACCTGATGTCACGTACGACATTCAGGTCGGCAGCGACGAGCACGCCTTCGTCGCCGAGGGCTTTGTCGTTCACAACTGCATGGGTAAGTACCACCCGCACGGCGACACGGCGATCTACGACGCGATGGTCCGCCTCGCGCAGGACTTCTCGCTCAACGTGCCGCTGATCGACGGCCACGGCAACTTCGGTTCCCCGGACGACGGTCCGGCCGCCGCCCGCTACACCGAGGCGCGGATGTCCCGCGAGGCGATGCTGCTCGTCGGTGAGCTGGGCGAGGACACCGTCGACGTCGAGCCCAACTACGACGGGTCGCTGACCCAGCCGACCGTGCTGCCTGCGGCCTTCCCCAACCTGCTGGTCAACGGCGCGTCCGGGATCGCGGTCGGGATGGCCACCAACATGATCCCGCACAACCTCGCCGAGGTGGTCTCCGCCGCCCGTTGGTTGATCAACCACCCGGACGCCACGCTGGACCGGCTCATGGAGTTCGTCCCGGGCCCGGACCTGCCCACCGGTGGAGTGCTGCTCGGCCTCGACGAGGTGCGCCGGGCGTACGAGACCGGGCGCGGCGTGGTGCGGATGCGCGGCAAGGTCGAGATCGGCCCGATCGAGGGCAGCCGGGGCCGCCAGGCGATCACGGTGGTCGAGCTGCCGTACGGCGTCGGCGCGGAGAAGGTCATCGCGGCGATCACCAACGAGGTCACCAAGACCAAGCGGCTGACCGGTATCGCCGACGTCAAGGACCTCACCGACCGGGAGAGCGGCACCCGGCTGGTCGTCGAGTGCAAGGTCGGGGTCAACCCGCAGGCCCTGCTCGCCGACCTCTACCGGTTGACCCCGCTGGAGCAGTCCTTCGGCGTCAACAACCTGGTGCTGGTCGACGGGCAGCCGCGCACCCTCGGGCTGAAGGCGCTGCTGGAGGTCTTCCTGGCCCACCGGTACGAGGTGGTCACCCGGCGCAGCTCGTACCGCCGCCGCAAGCGCCAGGAGCGGCTGCACCTGGTCGACGGCCTGCTGATCGCACTGCTGGACATCGATCGGGTGGTCCGGCTGATCCGGGGCAGCGACGACGCGCAGGCCGCCAAGGACGGGCTGATGAGCCAGTTCGGCCTCTCCGACATCCAGGCCACCTACATCCTGGACACTCCGCTGCGCCGCCTGACCAAGTACGACCGGATCGAGCTGGAGGCCGAGCAGGAGCGGCTGCGCACCGAGATCGCCGAGCTGTCCACGATCCTCGACGACGACAAGGTGCTCAAGAAGCTGGTTTCCGACGAGCTGGCGGCCGTGGTCAAGCAGTTCGGCAGCGAACGGCGCACCACGCTGGTCGACGGCGACCTCAAGGAGGTGCTGGCCGCGTCCGTGCCGGCCGGTCCGCTGGAGGTCGCCGACGACCCGTGCCAGGTGATCCTCTCCGCGACGGGGCTGGTCGCCCGCACCGCGGCCGAGTCGGAGGAGAGCGCCGAGGGGCGCCGGCGCAACGGCCGGGTCAAGCACGACACGGTACGCGCGATCGCGCACTCCACCGCCCGTGGTCGGGTGTTGCTGGTGACCAGTGCCGGTCGGGCCTTCAAGGTCGACGTACTGCCGCTGCCGGTGCTGCCCGAGCAGGCCGGCACGGTGTCGCTGCGCGGCGGCATGTCCGCCGCAGAGTTGGTGCCGTTGGAGCCGGGGGAGACGGTGGTCGGCCTGGCCCCGCTCGGCGGGTCGGCGGAGGGTTCGCCGGGGCTGGCGCTGGGCACGCGGCAGGGCATGGTGAAGATCTGCGCGCCGGAGTGGCCGGTGCGCTCCGACGAGTTCGAGGTGATTGGCCTGCGCGACGGCGACGAGGTGGTCGGGGCGACCTGGCTGGCTGACGGCGCCGAGACGCTGACCTTCATCACCTCGGAGGCGTCGCTGCTGCGCTTCGCCGCCGGGCTGGTCCGCCCGCAGGGCCTCAAGGGTGGCGGCATGGCTGGCATCAACCTGCCCGCCGGGGTGCAGGTGGCCTTCTTCGGCGCGGTGCGCACCGACGACCCGGGGCACGGTGAGCCGATGGTGGTCACCTCCACCGGGGCGACGGTCAAGGTGACGCCGTTCAAGGCGTACCCGGCGAAGGGCCGGGCGACCGGCGGGGTGCGTGCGCACCGCTTCCTCAAGGGTGAGACGGACGTGGCGGTCGCCTGGGTGGGGCCGCGCCCGGTCGGCGCCACCGGCACCGGCGACCCGGTCGAGTTGCCCGCGGCGGACCCGCGCCGCGACGGCTCCGGCTTCGCCGTCATGCTCGGCCCAACGGTGGTAGGCCACCTCATCGAACGCGACTAGCCCCACCCCCAGACCCCGCCCCGCCTCGTTGATCATGAGGTTATTGCGGCGACACGCCGACGTTGCCGGCAGTAACCTCATGATCGACCGGGCTCGGGAGGGGGTGGGGCGCGGTATGGTGAGTGCTCTGTTGTCGGTGAGGGTTCGGGCGCGCCGCTAAGCACCCTTCACATGATCTTTCTTCTGTCCGGCGGAGTCGCCGGCGCGGCGTGAGCGCCGCCATCCGGGTCCGGCCGCCGCGCGAGCTACGCGCCGCTCGCCGGCCCCGGCCGCACCGCTGCTGGGGTCACCTGATCGCCGCCCCGCTCTGGCCGCTGCACGGCGCGAACCTGGGTACCCTGCTGCGCACCTGCGACGCGGTCGGTGCCTGCCTCGCCGTGCCGCCGTTTCCGCTGGGTGGACGAGGCCGTGGCCCGGGGCAACACGCTGCGCAGGCCGGGCTGCGTCCACCGGGTCGGCAGTCCGCTGCGCTGGCTGGCTGCCGAACGGGCCGCCGGCGCCCGGATCCTCGGGGTGGAGTTGGCCGACGAGGCCGTCCGGCTCGGTGATCTGCCCGCCGCTCGGGGACGCACCGTGGTGCTGCTCGGGCACGAGGCGACCGGAATCCCGCCCGAGGCGCTCGACCACCTGGACGCGGCCGTGGAGATTCCCATGGTTGGGCACGGCCACAGCCTGAACGTCGCCGTCGCCGGCTCGCTGGTCCTCTACAAACTTGCCGGCCTCCTCTAGCCCTCAGCCCGTCCTCTGACCGCGTCGATCGTGCACTTGCTGCCCTGACGTGGCGGGTAAGGGGATGAGGTCAGGCGACGTTGATGGGGCGGAACTGGACGCTGACCCGGGGGCCGACCGGGCGGGTGGTCTTCGGGATGGCGTGTTCCCAGGTGCGTTGGCAGGAGCCGCCCATCACGATCAGGTCGCCGTGGCCCACCGGAAAGCGCAGGCTGTCGCCGCCGCCGCGAGGGCGCAGCAGCAGCGGCCGGGGCGCGCCGAAGGAGACGATCGCGACGATGGTGTCGGTGTGCGCCGACCGGCCGATGGTGTCGCCGTGCCAGGCCACGCTGTCCCGCCCTGAGCGGTAGAGGCACATGCCGGCGGTGACGAACGGCTCGCCCAGCTCGGGGGCGTAGTGCCGGGTCAGCTCCGCCCGTGCCGTGGTGAGCACCGGATGCGGCAGTTGCCGGTCGCCGTCGTACCAGCAGAGCAGGCGGGGCACGTCGACCTCGCTGTCGTACATGGTGCGCCGCTCGGCTCGCCAGGGGACCTCGGTGAGCAGGGTGTCGAGGACCGCGTCGGAGCCCTGCACCCAGCCGGGGAGGTGGTCGACCCAGGCGCCCCGGCTGAGGTGGTGCCGGCGGATCTGGCCGGGCAGCGGACCCGGGGTCGGCCCGGCGTCGGTCAGGTCGAGCATCGACGGCTGGTAGGCGGCCTGCGTCATGGGGCCACCCTAGCAGCCCTTTCGTACACCCGTGCCAATTGGTCGTGGCGGCCTGGAAGGGCCGAGATCAATCGGTGAGCCCGGGCCGCGGTCAGCCAGTGACGGCGGCCGGGCTGACGGCGTCGAACACCGCGTCCACGACCCGCGCCCGGCCCCGCCCGTCGACCGTGGACCAGGCCCGAGCGGCGAGCGCCGTGCGCCGGTGCGGCGAGCTGAGCAACCCGTGCAGGGTCCGTGCCGCCGTCGCGCGGGCGGCCCGTCCGGCGACCCCGGTGCCGGTCAGCTCCGGCAGCTCGCCGAGACCGGCGGCCAGGCCGTGCCGCACCACCCGGGCGTACGACTCGCGCTGGTTGTCGACCACGCAGACCAGCGCGGCGGGTGCGCCGAGGCAGCAGAGTTCCCAGGTGGACGTGCCGGCGGCGCTGACCACCAGGTCGGCGTCGGTGATCAGCGTCGGCAGTGAGCCGGTGGGTGGGACCGGTCGGATGATCTGCCCGCGTCCGGGGGTGATCTCCTCCAGCTCCGCCTCGATCTCGGGTCGGCCGACGACGACCGTGAGGTCCATCGGATGGCCGGTGGCCACCAGCACCCGGGTCAGCACCGGGGCCGCGCCGACCGCGTCCGTGCCGCCGAAGAAGGCCAGCACCCGGGGTCGGCTGACCTCCGTGGCGGGCCGTGGTGCCGGCGGTCGGGCGGTCACCACCGAGTCGCGCAGCAACGCGTACCCGCTGCCGGCGAGCAGCCGTCCGGGCAGCGCGGGGGCCTGCGCCCCGAAGTTCTGATCGAGGTAGAGGTCCGCGTCCTGGCCCCGGCTGTCCCCGTCGATCACGGCGAGGGTGAACACGCCGGCGGCGCGCAGCGCGCCCGCCCCGGCCGGGTCCAGCTCGTAGGAGTCGAGAACCAGCACGTCCAGCTCGTGCCGGCGGGCCGCCTCGACCAGCTCGGCCGGCGAGTCAGGGCCCGGGTGCAGGGGGATGCCCCGCGCGGCCAGTTCCGCGGTGGCCCAGTCGAGCCGCTCGACCGCGCCGAACACCGCGACGTGGGCGCCCCGGGCCAGGAACTCCTCGGCGAGCGCCAGGCAGCGGACGAGGTGGCCGACGCCGCGTCGCGGCCCGGCGTCGCAGCGCAGTCCGACCCGTAGCGTGCTCAGGACTCCTCCAGCCGCTTCTGCCGTACGTCGGCGTTGAGCGCGCGCAGCCGGGGCTGCCCGTCGAGCCAGTCGGCGAGCTTGGCCAGCGGCACGCTGACGTCACCGAAATGGTCGATCACCGCGTTCACCAACGCCCAGTCCTGCTCGGTGTCGAGGGTCAACCGCAGCGCCGAGCGGTCCGGGGTGAGCGTCACCCCGAGGACCCGGAACAGCTCCGGATGGGTGTACGCGTACGAGGTCACGTGCACCCGGTGGTGACCGGTGGCGAGCCGGTCCAGGGTACGCAGCGTCTCCGCCCGGATGATCTCGACGTCCAGCCCGCGGGGCAGGGTGCGGGCGATCGACGTGCTCGCGTAGTCCAGCCCGGGCACCGCGCGGTACACCGAGGCGACCAGCGTGATGATCTCCGGGTCGAGCAGCGGGCAGTCGGCGGTGAACCGCATGACCGCATCGCCCGGGTGCGCCGCCAGCGCGCCCACGAAGCGGTCCAGCACGTCGTCGACCGGCCCCCGGTGACAGGGCACGCCCAGTCGCGCGGACTCGGCCACCACCGCGTCGTCGACCGGATCGGTGCTGGTGGCGACCACCAGGTCGGCCAGGACGCCGCTGTCCCGGGCTGCGCGCACCACCCGGCCCAGTACGGAACGCCCGGCGAGCGGGCGGAGCACCTTGCCGGGCAGTCGGGACGACCCCATCCGGGCCTGCACGATCCCGACGATCCGCGGCCCCCCGTTCGCGCCCGTGCCCTCCGTCGGGCCCACCCTGTGCGTCGTGTCCGACGCGCTGTCGTGGCCGGTCACTGCTGCTCCTCCTGCTTCGGGGCGAGCGCCGAGCGGGCCCGGCGTTTGGCGGCACGGGCACCCCGCTTGGCCAGCCGGGCCGGGGTGATGGCGAGCCGGCCGACCCGGTAGCTGAGCGAACCGCTGAGCAGACCGATCGTCGCCTCGGCCCGGCGCAGCGCCCGTTCCCGCGAGGTGAGCATCTCGTCGGTCCACTTGGCCAGTGCGGCGAGTCGGCTGATCTCCTCGCGTTGGCGCAGCCACGCCTCCCGCAACTGCTGGTAGCTGCGCGTACCGACCGGCGGGTCGGTCGACTCGATGGCGTGCAGCTTGGCGGCGAGGCTGCCCCGGTTGCCGGTGTCCAGCCCGTGCAGTGCCGCGGTGATCGCCACCTCGGCGTCCACCGCCTGCGCCACGGTCTCCCGGGTCAGGTCGTGGCCGGCGAGCCCGCCGAGCACCACGGTCAGTCCCGCCACGTCGAGGGTGGACGACCAGGGGTGGGCGTACCCGCCGGTGAGCAGGCCCGTCGCGAAGCGCCACAGCCCACGGGCCAGCACCACGTCGCGGGGCAGGGCTTTGGTGGCCCGCCAGCTCGGGTCGAGTACCGCGTAGCGCTCTCCGGCGACCACCACGTTGTCGGTGCTGGCCAGCGCGCCCGCTCCGGCGATCCGGCCGTCGTCGTCGGCCTGACCGGCGAGCCAGCCCGCGTACCCGTGCAGCAGCGTGCGCAGCATTGCCAGGTCGCGGCGCAGGGCCGCGTCGAGCAGCAGGGTGCGGAGCAGCCGTCCGGACGGCACCGGCCCGGTCAGCGCGCCGGGGTCCCGGTACGCGGCCTCGCGGCTGGCGAACGGCGCGGCGGCCGGCACGCTCGCACTGGCCGGCGCGGTGAACCCCCACCGCCAGCCCGACGGGCCGTCGAACACCTCCAGCACGCCGATCCCGGGCTGCCCGGTCTGCGCCAGCACCGCCGGCAGGTCCCCGTCAGCGGTCGGCGTGGCCTGGTCGTCGGGCCGGACGGGGCGCCGGGCCAGCATCAGCCAGCCCGGCGCGAGGTCGGCGGCGCGCCCGGCGTGCAGCGCGTCCACGGCCAGCCGGGCCGGGTCCTGGAGCACCGGCGCGGTGGTGAAACCCCCCGCGCAGGCGCCGTGCAGCACGGCGTCGAACAGCCCCGACCCGGCGTCCCGGTCGAGCTGGTCGGCGTCGAGCAGCGCCGTGGCGGCGCCGGCGGTGGGGTACGCGGCCCAGCACGCGGTCGGCCGCAGTCCGGCCCCGGTGAGCCGCTCGCGCAGCTGCTCCCGGTTGGCAGGGTGCGCCCGGTCCAGGACCCCGCCGACCACCCAGGCGGAGTCGTTCCGGTCGGCGTACCAGGGGGAGGTGGCGACCAGCCGGTGCAGCCCGAGCGGGTTGTCCAGTCGCAGCAACAGCGCGCCACCCGGCCGTACCGCGGCGACCAGGCGCGCCAGCACCCCGTCCCAGCCGAACCGGGTGCCCTCCACCGACTCCACCGGGTCGAGCCCAGCGGCGGCGATCACCACGTCGTAAGTCTCGTCGTCGGGCAGCCCGGCCGGGCCACCCACCACCACGCGGGCGGCCCGCTGGGCCAGCGCCACCGCGTCCGGGTGGCTGCGCAGCAGGCAGGTCACCTCGGCGTGGGCGAGCCGATCGAGCAGCGCCGGGTCGTGCGGCCCGGCCAGCAGGACCCGGGCACCGGCCGGCACGATCCGGGCGGCCAGCGCGGCCAGCGGCCCTCCGTCGGCCAACCGCTCCTTCGGCAGGTCGGACCAGGCCAGCATCTCGCCGCCCGGCAGGGTGATCCGGCCGGCGGGTGCCGTCTCAGTCGTCACGGTCTTCCTCTTCCTCCTGGAGCGTCGCCCAACCGAGCAGCTCGCGTAGCTCGGCCGGCGTGCAGCGGTGATCCGTGCCCAGCTCGGCGCGGGCGATCTCGACCGCGGTGGGCAGGTCGACCGCGGCGCCGTGCAACTCCGGCCACTGCCGCCGGATGCGGGCGGTCCCGCCGAAGGTCGGGTCCTCATTGGACAGGATCATCGGGTCGCCGTAGACCGCTGGTTCGCAGCCGGCCGCGATGCCGTAGAAGATGGCGCTGGTCAGCCGGTTTGACGCTACCCGACGGTGCCGGCGCAGCTCGGTCAGCTGATTGTCGAGGAACTCCGGGTTGGTGTCCTTCCACCAGTGCCCCCGGTAGCCGTGGCAGATCACCCGGAACCCGGCGCGTTCGTAGAGGCGGCGGACGTGGCGCATCCGGTACTCGTGCCAGTAGAGGCAGACCGTGACGGGGCCGGGCTCGGTGTCCTGGATGCGGGCGATCAGCGCCCGGTGGTCACCCTTGACGTGCTGGCCCTCCCAGCCGTGGAAGGGGTACCAGATGGTGCCCTCCCGCTCCTCGGCGGGCGGCTCCTCGGGCCGCATGGCCAGCAGGTACACGAACGGAGCGCCGATCACGACCACGTTGCGCCGCCCCACCGACCAGGCCCGGCGGCGGGTCTGCTCCGACCAGAGCAGGCTCGGGGTGCGCTCGGCGTACGGATGGCCGGGGGCCAGGCCGTCGCCGATGTTCCAGCCGTGCTGCACGTACCCGTTGATCCGGGGTGGGTGCCGGTCGCCGAGGCCGGCGTACCGGGCCAGCACGTGAGCGTGGCCGTAGAAGTGGTTGGCGTGGTGCATCAGGTTCCCATCAGGCGGCGGAACGCACCGAGCCGGCCCGTAGGGCCGCGACCAGCGCGTCGATGACGCGGTCCTGGTCGGCGTCGCTGAGTCCCGGGTAGAGCGGCAGCGACAGCTGCTGAGAGTAGAACGACTCGGCCACCGGGCAGGATCCGCGCCGGTAACCCAGGTCGGCGAAGGCCGGGTGCCAGTGCACGGGGACGTAGTTCACCTGGACGCCGATGCCGGCGGCGCGCATCCGGTCGTACACCTCGCGGCGGCGTCCGTCGAGCACCCGGATCGGGTAGAGGTGCCAGGCGGGTCGGGCCCACGCCCGCCGGCCCGGCAGCCGGACGCCCGGCAGGTCGGCGAGGGCCTCGTCGTAGCGGGCCACCAGCCGGTCCCGGCGGGCCAGGAACTCGCCGAGCCGCCGCAGCTGGCTACGGCCCAGCGCGCAGAGCACGTCCGGCAGCCGGTAGTTCAGCCCGAACTCGTGCACCTCCTGGTGCCAGCCGCCCTCGTCCGGCCACCGTTGCTCGTCGCGCTCGCGGACCAGGCCGATGTTGCGGAACCGGCGGGCCCGCTTCAGCAGCTCCGGGTGCGGGGTCACCACCGCGCCGCCCTCGGCGGTGGTGAGGTTCTTGGTGGGGAAGAACGACAGCGTGGTCAGGTCGGCCAGCGACCCGACCGGCCGGTCCTTGTAGCTGGCGCCGATGGAGTGCGCCGCGTCCGCGAGCAGCAGCGCGTCGTGCCCGCCCAGCGCGGTGCGCAGCGCGTCGTAGTCGGCCGGGTGGCCGGCGTAGTCGACGGCGGACACCACCCGGGTACGCGCGGTGGTCGCGGCGGCAGCCGCCGCCGGGTCGAGGGTGAAGGTGTCCTCCTCGACGTCGGCGAACACGATCTTCGCGCCGAGCGCGACGGCGCTGCTGGCGGTCGCCACGAACGTCATCGGCGGCACGATCACCTCGTCTCCGGGGCCGACGCCGGCCGCCGCGTACGCCACGTGCAGCGCCGCGGTGCCGTTGGAGACGGTGGCGCAGCCCGCGCCGCCGGTCCAGCCGGCGAGGTCGGCCTCGAACGCCTCGACCTGCGGCCCGGTGGTGAGCCAGTCGCCGCGCAGCACGCCGGCCACGGCCGCGATGTCGTCCTCGGTGACGGAGTGCCGGCCGTACGGGAGCATCCCCGTCATGCGGTGAGGCCGAGCATGTCGCGCAGTTGGTCGACGCTGAGCCACTCGTCGTTGGTGTCCGACTGGTACGCGAAGCCGTCCGGCACCGGCTCGCAGTCGACCGGCGGCTGGTAGCCCCAGCCGGCGATGGTCGGCTGGACGATGAACCGGTCCTTGGCGCGCAGCGTCCGGCGGCTGTCGTCCGGCGCGATCATCTCCTCGTGCAGCTTCTCGCCGGGCCGGATGCCGATCTCGTGCGTGGTGGCCTCCGGGGCGACCGCCTCGACCAGGTCGAGGATCCGCATGCTGGGGATCCGCGGCACGAACAGCTCGCCGCCCTGCATCTGGTCGAACGAGTCCATGACGAACTGGACGGCCTGCTCCAGCGTGATCCAGAAACGGGTCATCCGCTTGTCGGTGATCGGCAGGCTCTTGCCCTCGGCGGCCAGCCGGCTGAACAGCGGGACCACCGAGCCACGGCTGCCGACGACGTTGCCGTAGCGGACCACCGCGAACCGGGTCGGGTGGTGGGCGGCGTAGTGGTTGGCCGAGACGAACAGCTTGTCGCCGACCAGCTTGGTCGCGCCGTACAGGTTGATCGGGCTGGACGCCTTGTCGGTGGAGAGCGCGATGACCTTCCGGACGCCGGCCTCGATCGCGGCGTCGACCACGTGCTGCGAGCCGGTGATGTTGGTGGCGATGTACTCGGAGGGGTTGTACTCCGCCGTGTCCACCTGCTTGAGGGCGGCGGCGTGCACGACGTGCTCCACTCCGTGCATCGCCCGGGTGAGGCGGTGCCGGTCCCGGATGTCGCCGATGAACCAGCGCAGCCGGGGGTCGTCACCGAGCTGCTGGCGCAGCTCGTACTGCTTGAGCTCGTCGCGGGAGAACACCACCACTCGGGCGGGGTCGGCTTCGGTGAGGATGTGCCGCAGGAAGGTCCTGCCGAAGGAACCCGTTCCCCCGGTGATCAGAATGGACGATCCATTCAACTCACTCAATTTGGTGCTCCCGTGTTCGTGGATGAACGGGCGGCCCTCGGCCGGCCGACCGGGGTGAGACGCTAACCATGGCGGGTTAACGGGCCGGCGCTCCCGGGTTAACCCCGCCCCCTGCCCCCGTGAATGCCGGGCACCGGGCAGACGAACACTTCCGGCCACCCGCCAAGCGGGCTGACCAGGCCCGATTGGGCCGTTACAGTGGCCGCGCGAGCGACCCGGCCGCCCCTGCGCGCCGCTGGTACCCGCGTTCACCCGACATTCGCACCACCCCGGTTCGAGCGGGCCACCCCGAGCGTCAGCGGCGTGCCCGCCGGCCCGCGTGGCCCCGGTGCGGCCGGCAATTCAGGAGGCGTCGATGGCATCCGGCAGCCACGTGATGGAACGCCCGGCTGACCCGGTCGAGACACGACCGGCCGTACCCGCACGGCGTTGGCTGGTGCCGCTGCTGCTGCTCGTCGGTTGGGTGCTCAGCGTGGCCTGGCGGATGTGGCTGTCCCGTCACATCGTGCTGCCGATCGCGCACACCGACGAGGACAGCTACCTGAACACCGCCCGCGCGCTGGCCGGCGGGCCGGGTGGGTTCAGCAGCGAGAACGGCCTGCTGCGCCGGGTCGGCTACCCGATGCTGATCTCGCCCGCGTTCCTCGGGGACCGGGACTTCAGCGACAGCTACCGGCTGGTCCAGCTGATCAACGCGATGGTGAACTCGACGCTGTTGCCGCTGGCGTACCTGCTCGGCAGGCGACTGCTCCAGCTGCGCCGGTCGTACGCCCTGCTCGGGGCGGTGGTGGCGGCGACCCTGCCGGCCACCGCCTTCTACGCCGGTGTCGCCATGATCGACTCGGTGATGGCGCCACTGGTGATCGCCTGGCTGCTCGCCGTGCACCGCTGGATCGAACGGCCCGGCCCGCTCGCCGCGGCAACCGTCGGCCTGCTGGTCGGCGCGTTCCACCTCCTGCACTCCCGCGGCCTGGTGATCGTGGCGGTGCACATCGGGCTGGTGCTGCTGCTGCTGATCCGCCGCCGGATCACCCCGACCGTGCTGCTCGCGGCGCTGCTGCCGGTGCTCGCCCTTGCGCTGGTCAACGAGGCCGGTATCCGGCTGCTCGGGGACAAGGTCTACCTGCTCGGCAACACCCCGGGCGGCAGCATGGTCGACGCGGTCTCCTCCGCCGCGGGTGTGGTCCGGGTCGGCGCGGCGGTCACCACCCAGCTCTGGTACCTCGTGGTCATCACGTTCGGGATGGCCGGGGTGGCCTGGGCGGCAGCCGTCCGGGAGCTGTGGCGGCCCCGGCGCGGCGACGCCACCCGCTGGACGATGGGCGTGGCGCTGGTGGTGAGCGTCGGAGTGGCTAGCGGGGCGTCGGTGATCCTGGCCGGCATCACCGGAAAGCCGCTGGACGCGATCTACGGCCGCTACGTGCAGATGTTGGCCCCGTTCTGGCTGCTGGTCGGGCTCGGGGTGCTCCTCACCGCCGGGCGCCGGGTGGTGCTGCGCCGGGCTGCCGTCGCGGTGGCGCTGCTCATCGCCGGCGGCGCCCTGATCGCCGTCCGCCTCGCGTACGTGGCCAGCCGGGGGCACTCGCTGCGCTACGGCGGCTTCGGCGCGCCGGACCTGATGGCGCTGACCGGCGGCTGGCGGGAGATGCGGCCGGTCGTCGCGTCGCTGATCGGCATCGCCGGCTGCGTGTTGCTCGTCGCCGCGGTCCAGGTGCCCCGGCTGCGGCTGCCGCTGCTCGGGGCGCTGGTGGTGGTCAACCTCGTGACCATGCAGGTGATCGACCAGCGGTTGGTGCGGCCGATGGTGGCCAGCAGCGCGCCGACGCCCTGGGTGGCCGACGTCGGGGTGCGGCCCGGCGAGCGGGTGTGGGCCTCCACCGGCGTGCAGTACATCCACCGGTTCAACCTCAGCCACCAGGTGACCTGGACCGACGTGCGGTGGTTCCAGGAGCAGCCGCCGGACACGGCGCAGGTGGTGTTCGCCCGCTGGGCGCCCGGCCAACCCGACGACTGGGACGGCGCGAAGTACGGCTTCGTGCGGCTCGGTGGCAACGTGCGTCAGCATTGGGCGGCCTGGCGGCGGGCCTGACCCGCACCGCCCCGCGTCCGGTGGACATCAATTTTCGTGAACGGGGGATGTCCACCGGACGCACGGCCGGTTAATGGTGCCGGGCCAGTGCGGAAATGCTCGCCGTAATCAGCGCTGGCGGCGGTCGGCCCGGTTCAGGGAAATCGGGATTACGGTGATTTCCCGACCATCGGACAGCTCCTGTCGGGGGGTGCCCTCGACGAATCGGAAACGCCGGTTCATCTGCCGTACGACGGTGTTGTGCGCGAGCACCTCGCCGTCGAGTCGGTCCAGGTGCAGCCCGTCGAAGGCGTACTCGACGGCCTCCCGCATGACCGCCAGCCAGGCGGGCAGCGTCTCGCCCCGCTCGGCCAGCCCGTCAGCGTCCAGATAGAAGCCCCAGGCGCCGGTCCGGGGGCCGTCCAGCCGCAGGTCGAAGAAGGTGACCACGCCGCTGGGCAGGTCCTCGCGGACGTACACCAGCACCCGCCGGGACGGGTCGTCACGGACCGCCGACCACCACCGGGCGTGCTCGTCGGCGGTGATTTCGTGGCTGGTCTTGCTGACCTGACGGTTGGTTTCCTGATTACGCCAGGACAACATCAGGTGAACGTCTTCCGTCGTCGCTTCGCGTAGCACGTGCTCTCACTTTCCTTACTGTTCACGTCCGGTCCCGGCACCCTACCCGGGCGCACCGGGAAATCAGATATCTATTCGCGGGGCTGTAGACTCCGGCGCATGAAGGAATTGAGTCGCGCGCAGATCCGCGACCTCATGGCTCAGGTGCTGAAGAACCAGGACAAGGAGCTGCCGGCCGACGACGCGGCGCAGTTGCGGGAGATCGGCTTCCGGTCGCTGGACTTCTCCGAGCTGGCCCTGCGGGTGGAGGACGAGACGGGGGAGGAGCTCAACTTCGACGCCCCCGGCCTGCGCCGCATCGCCACCGTCGGGGACGTCCTCGACTTCCTCGTCGAGCTCCAGCAGCAGTGACCGTCGCGCCACCCCGCCCGCCGACCGCCGCGCCCCCGGAACCGGCCGGCGTCGACAACCGGCTCGTCGTCGGCGGCACCGCGCTGACTTGGCGGACGCTGCCGACGCCGGCGTTACCGGACCCCGCCGCGGTGCTCGCGCACTCCGCCGGTCACGCGCTCGCCGCCGCGCGGCAGCACGCCGTGCACGGCACCGAGCTGCTGCTCAGCGCCGCGAGCCGGGTCGACGCGGCGATGCGCGCGGAGCTGCTGGACGCAGGGTTCACCGTGACCGTCCTTGACGACGACGGCGCGCACCCGAGCGCGCCGCCCCAGCCGCGCGCCGCCGAACCCGGCCGGCTCTGGCTGCTGACCTCGGGCTCGACCGGCCGTCCCAAGCGGGTCGGGCACACCCTCGACACTCTGACGACCGTGCGGGCCGACCAGCCGGAGCGGACCTGGCTCTGTCCCTACGCCCCCGGCACGTACGCCTGGTGGCAGGTGGTCACCCTGTCGCTGACCCAGCCCGGTCAGCACCTGGTGGTGGTCGAGCCGGAGGAGCTGGACGACTGGCCCGCGGTCGCCGCGGCGCACGGGGTCGACGCCGCGTCCGGTACGCCGACCTTCTGGCGCCGCACCCTGCACCGGGACGCCGCCGCGCTGGCCCGGGTGCCGCTGCGCCAGATCACCCTCGGCGGGGAGCCGGTGGACCAGGCGATCCTGGACCAGCTGCGGGAGGTTTTTCCCACCGCGCGGATCTCCTGGATCTATGCGTCTTCCGAGGTGGGCGCGTCCATCGTGGTGCACGACGGGCGGGCCGGGTTCCCGGTCGGCTGGCTGGACCGGGAGGCTCCCGGCCGGCCGACTCTCTCCGTCCGCGACGACGAGCTGGTCGTCACCTCGCCGTACCACGGTGCCGGGCTGGGCGGCCCGGTCCGCACCGGGGACCGGGTGCAGGTGGTCGACGAGCGGGTGCTGATCACCGGCCGCCTGGACTCCGACGAGATCAACGTCGGTGGCAGCAAGGTCTCCGCCGGTGTGGTCCGCGGTGTGCTGGCCGGGCACCCCGCGGTGGCCTGGGCCCGGGTCACCGGCCGCCGTGCCCCGGTGCTCGGCCGGATGGTGGTCGCCGAGGTGGTCCTCGCCCCCGCTGGCCCGTCCGACCGCCCAGCTGACCAGTCCGGCCATCCCGCCATCAGCGTGCCGGACGAGGCCGCGTTGGTTCGCTGGTGTGCCAACCGGCTGCCCGAGCACGCGGTGCCGCGCCGGATCCGTGTGCTGACCGAGATTCCCGTCAAGGAGACCCTGAAGAGCGATGTCTGACCTCGCCGACACCCAGTTCGTTCCGCCCAGCTCCGTGGTCCTCGTCTCCGGGGGCTCCCGGGGGCTGGGCCTGGCCATCGTCACCGACCTGCTCGACCAGGGCGTACGGGTGGCGGCGTTCGCCCGCACGGTCACCCCGGAGCTGGCGAAGCTCGCCGCCGAGCACCCCGACCGGGTGCACGTCGGCTCGGTGGACGTCACCGACCTGCCCGCCGCTCAGGGCTTCGTCCGTGAGGTGGAGGAACGCCTCGGCCCGATCGACGGGATCGTCAACAACGCCGCCGTCGGGCAGGACTCCCTGCACGTACACACGGCCACCGACGACATCGCGCGGATCATCGAGACCAACCTGACCGCCCCGCTCCAGCTGACCCGGCTGGTGGTCCGGCGGATGCTCGGCAAGGGGCTGCGCGGGCGGATCGTCAACATCACCTCGATCTGCGCGCAGCGCGGCTTCCCGGGTCTGGTCGCGTACTCGGCCACGAAGGGCGGCATGGACGCCGCCACCCGCTCGCTCGCCCGGGAGTTGGGCGGCCGGATGCTGGTCAACGCGGTCGCTCCCGGCTTCTTCGCCTCGGAGATGTCCGCCGTGCTCGGCCCGACCCAGCTCGACCAGATCGTGCGACGCACCCCGACCGGCCACCTGACCGAGCCGGTGGAGGTCGTACCGGTGGTCCGGATGCTGCTCCAGGCGCACACCAACATCAACGGCCAGGTCATCGTGGTGGACGGTGCCGCCTCCATCTGACCTGGACCCGGTCGTCCGGCCCCGCCCGGTGCCAGCGCTGCTCGCCGCCGCCGAGCGGTACCTGCGGGTGGTCGTCGACGCGGGGCAGGTGGCCGACGCGGCGACCCGCAGCCACCTTGACGACGGCCGCTGCGTGGGCTGGTACGGGCCGCCGACGGCCGGTTGGCGGGTCGCGGTCGACGCGGAGCGCGCCGACGCCCCGGTCCCCCCGGCGCTGGCTCGCCGGTTCGGCACGGCGGACTTCTGGGCCCGGTGGACCCGGGCCGAGTGCTGCTGCAAGCTGGCCGACGTGCCGGTGGCGCTCTGGTGGCGTCGCTACGGGCTGGGTACGCCGGCCGACGGAGCGGCGGTCTGGCGCACCCTGCGGGTCGCCGACCTGGTAGTCACGGTCGGCTTCGCCCCAGGGTCTGACTTGGCCCCGGGGGTCTGACTTGGCTCCGGGTTCTGGCATCGACCTGGGTTCTGGCATCGCACTCTCGATGGGCCGGGGTCGCTCCTGCTTCTGACGGCCGCCGTGCTGCCAATGTCGCGTGCCTGTCGAGCTGCCCCACATCTGGGGCGCTCGCCACCGTCAGGTTCGCCGACGGGTGGGCGGTGGTCGCTTCCGTCGGGTTGTCGTGACGGGTGGGTGGTGGTCGCTTCCGTCGGGTTGTCGTGACGGGTGGGTGGTGGTCGTTTCCGTCGGGTTGCCGCGACGGGTGGGCGGTGGTCGCTGCCGTGAGGGCCGCCTAGAAGCGGCCGTGTTCGCCTCCGTCGGGGTGCTCCACGAATGGGCGGTGCTCGCTGCCATCAACACTGCCAAGAAGTGGGCGGTGCGTGCGACCGTCAGGGCTGCCCCGTCGATGGGCGGTGCTCGCCGCCGTCAGAGCCGCCCCATATCTGGGGCAGCTCGACAGGGACGCAACGGTGGTCGCCCACCCCCGACCCGCCCTGCTCGCCAACGCCGGGCCACCCTGCGGGGGCGCATGCCGGCCCGAGCTCGAGCCGAGGCCCGAGCTCGAGCTCGAGCCGAGGCCCGAGCTCGAGCCGAGGCCCGAGCCCGAGCCCGAGTCCGCGCCGAGCCCGAGCCGGGCCGGAGCGAGTTGAGCCTCGGGCCGAGCTGAGCCGGGGACGGGGGACGGGGGACGGGCTGAGCCGGGTTCGGGGCCGGGTCGACGGTCAGATGAGGTCCCAGCTGAGCGGGGTGCCGCGCGGGACGTCGGTGGTGAAGGTGCGGCCCAGGACCCGGTCGATCTCCACCGGGGCCAGCCCGCCCGCCGGTCGGATGGATCGGACGTTGCGCGCCGTGACGGGGTCGCCGGCCCGCACGTCCTCGACCACGAAGAGCGAGCGACGGAACCGCAGTCCCTCCCGCTCGGCCGGCGTCGGGCCGATTGCGGTGCCGCCCAGCGCCGCGTACGCCCGGCCCGACTCGGCGACCAGGGCCGTCAGCTCCGTCGGGTTCAGCGAAAAGTCGGAGTCCACGCCGCCGTCAGCCCGGTCCAGCGTCACGTGCTTCTCGATGAAGCAGGCGCCCAGCGCCACCGAGGCGACCGCCACTCCGATGCCGGGGGTGTGGTCGGAGAGCCCGACCGGCACGTCGAACGCGCCTGCCAGCACCGGCAGCCGGCGCAGGTTGCTGTCGGCCGGCGGCGCCGGGTAGGACGCGGTGCAGGCCAGCAGCACGATGCCCGCCGCGCCGCCGTCCCGGGCGGTCCGCACGGCCGCGTCGATCTCGGCCACCGTCGCCATCCCGGTGGAGATCACCATCGGCTTGCCGGTGCTGGCCACCAATCGGATCAGCGGTAGGTCGACCAGCTCCGACGAAGCGATCTTGTACGCCGGCGCGTCCAGCGACTCCAGCAGCTCCACGGCGGTCGCGTCGAACGGTGACGAGAAGACGGTCAGACCGCGCGCGCGGGCCCGCTCGAAGATCGGGGCGTGCCACTCGTACGGGGTGTGTGCCCGCTCGTAGAGGCGGTACAGGTTCTCCCCGCCCCACAGCTCGTGCCCGCTGGAGATGCGGAACGCCGGGGTGTCGACGTCGATCGTGATCGTGTCCGGCCGGTAGGTCTGGAGTTTGAGGGCGTGCGCCCCACTCTCGGCCACCGCGTCGACGATGGCCAGCGCCCGGTCCAGGTCGCCGTTGTGGTTACCGGACATCTCGGCGACCACGAAGGGTCGCTCCCCGGCACCGACCGCGTGTGGTCCGATCTTGATTGTCGCCGTCATTCCGACCTCTGCTCAGGTACGCCCGCACCAAGGTGCGGTGGTGCTGTCGTCGTCCACCCGGCGGGCGGAAGACCTGAAAAACCAGGGCGCCGGCAGCCGACCCGGCTCCCGGCGTGGTGTGCGGTGGAGGCGGTCACGGCAGGCGGCGCCCGACCAGCGCGTCGCCTCGGTCCGCGTCGCCGACCGCGAGCCTGTCGCCCGTCCCCGTCGTGGACTCGGCCGGTCGGCTCGGATCCTCGTCGGCGACGGCCGGCCCGGCACCGTTGTCGGCGCCCCCCGCAGGGCCGGACCGGCGCAGCCGGCCCGCGACCCGATGCGCCTGCCGCAGCGCCGAGTACGCCAGGTAGTCACCGCGACCGACCAGGCGATGCTTGAGCCCGGCCACGCCCGGTGGCACCGGGTAGCCACCGCTGGGCAGGTAGCGGCGGTAGTGCTCGGCCACCCGGTGGAAGAAGGCCCGCCGCAGGTGCGGGTGCAGCCTATCGTCGTTGCCGACCACCACCAGAAGGTGACTGATCATCAGCTCGAACAGCTCGGCCCGCAACTGCTCGTCCGGGTGCCGCAGGCGCAGCCAGTCCATCAGCCGCTCGTACTGGGCGAACGCGTCGAAATGTCGGCCGCTGCGGGTGGAGGTGATCGCACCCTGCCGACCCTGCCGGTACAGGTAGCAGACCTGGTCCAGCACGGAGATCTTCTCCGCGCCGATCAGCAGCGGGTGGCTGAACGGAATGTCCTCGTACCAGCCGGGGTAGAACCGCAGCTCCAGCTCGTCCAGGAAAGCGCGGCGCACCACCTTGTTCCACGCGGTGTGCTGCACACGCAGCAGTTGCGGCTGGTCGGCCAGGCGGGCCACGCCCGGCATCCCGCACAGCAGGTGGCTGCTCGCGTCGACCTCACGCCGGCCGTCCTCGTGCACCCGCAGGTGGTCCAGCATCAGGACGTCGGGCTGATGCTGGCGCAACCGGTCCAGCACCGCCGGGATGGTGCCCGGCGGCAGCCAGTCATCGCTGTCGACGAACCAGACGTACCGGCCGGAGGCCACGTCGAGGCCGGCGTTGCGGGCCAGGCCCAGGCCCACGTTGCTGCCCAGATGAACGACCCGGACCCCGTCGCGGCCGGCAGCGTACGACCGCAGCATCGCGCCGCAGCCGTCCGGGGAGGCGTCGTCGACGGCGATCAGCTCGACCGCGTCCGCCTCGCCCGCCGGCACGTCGGCCCGGATCGATTCAAGGCACTGGTACAGGTACGCCTCGACGCCGTACACGGGCACGACGATGCTCAGCAGCGGTGCGTGCGTCGGCTCATTGACCACGCCGCCACCTTCGACGGTCCGGGTGGCCGGCCTCGGAACCTGACGTGGCCGACGAAGGTGGAATCCCTGAACTCCCGCGGAGCGGAAGGTTAACGCCGGCCGCCCCGCGGGGCCCGGAGCCGGGCCGCCGGGACGATCCGCCGCGCGCCCGCCACCCGTGGGACACGTCCGATTCACCCTGGAGTAACCCGGTAGGGTGCCCCGGTGCGGCCCTGCCGGGCCGCCGTGGGCGTCGCCGTTGCGCCGTCCGACGCCGCGCCGAGGAGGAGACGCACGTGCTGGTGATCCTGCGGAGCGCCGGGACCTCGGCATGACGAGCACCGTCGCCGAGCCGGAGGTCCGGCCCGCAGGCGTCCCGGCCCGGCTGCCCTCTTTGACCGGGCTGCGCTGGATCGCCGCGTTGCTGGTGTTCGGCTTCCACGCCGGCACCATGCGGATCATCGCGGAGCCGGACTACAAGGCCGTGGTCGACGTCCTGTTCACCCTCGGCCTGTCCGGGGTGCAGTTCTTCTTCATTCTCAGTGGCTTCGTACTGGTCTGGTCGGCCCGCCCCGGCGACTCCCGGCGGAGCTTCTGGCGGCGCCGGGTCGCCAAGATCTATCCGAACCACCTGGTGCTGTGGGCGGCGGCGCTGCTGGTCGCCTGGTGGTTCGCCGATCCGGTGCTGCCGGCCGCCGCGCTGGAGAACCTGCTGCTGCTGCAGGCCTGGGACCCCCGGCCGGGTTGGTTCTACAGCATCAACACGGTGAGCTGGTCGCTGTCCTGCGAGTTCTTCTTCTACCTCTGCCTACCGCTGGCACTGCCGCTGCTACGCCGGTCCCGGCCGGCACTGCTCTGGACGCTGGTCGTCGCGTTGCCGCTGCTGATCCTTGCGCTCTGGCCGGCCCAGCACCTGGTGCCGGAGCCCAGCCGCTGGTGGTTCACCCAGGTCTTCCCGCTGGCGCGGTCGCTGGAGTTCTGGTTGGGCGCGGTGGCGGCCGAGTTGATGCGTCGGGGCCTCTGGCGGGGTCCCGGGTTGACCGGAGCCAGCCTGATCTTCGTGGCCACCTGGGTGGCCGCCGCGCAGTGGATCCGCGCCGAGCTGTGGACCACCCTGCTCGCGGTGGCGTATCTGCTGGTGATCACCGCCGCCGCGGACGCGGACGTGCGGGGGCGACGCTCACCGTGGCGGTCCCGCCCGCTGGTGTGGCTCGGCGAGGTCTCGTTCGCCTTCTACCTGGTGCACGTTCTGGTGATGACGAGCGTGCTGCGCTGGACCGGGGACTGGGGTAGCGGCTTCGGCGGCTGGCGCGGCCCGGCGGCGGTGCTCGGCTTCCTGCTGGTGAACCTGATCCTCGCCGGGCTACTGCATCGTTTCGTCGAGACCCCGATGATGCGCAGGCTCACTCCGCGCCGTTCGGCCCGCCCGGCGGTCATTCCTCGACAGCGAGCAGGCGGCACCGAAGCCCGCGACGCTGAAGCCAAAGCCCGCGACGCTGAAGCCCGCACCGAGGCCGGCGGGGCGAGCAAAGCTGGCGAGCGATCGACCTACGCCGACTCGCGCTGACAGCGTCCACTCTGGTCGGCGCGGCGCGGGCCGACACGCCCGTCGTCGATGCGCCTGGTCGGCCACGACGGTAGCGTGGGGACGTGCTTTCGGCCGCGCTCACCTGTCCGCTGTGGTGGGTGGCGCGCTGGGCGACACGTGTGCTGACCAGCCTCGCCGTTGTCGCCGCCCTCGCGCTCGGCGCCGGCACGTCGCCCGCCTCGGCCTCCGGGCTGTCGGCGCCGGCATCCGGGCTGTCGGCGTTCAGCCCCGGGTCGGTCGCGCCGTCGGGCCGGCCCGCCCCGACGGATGGCGCCGTGCACACGACGCCGATCGCCGCCGAGGAGGCTGCTGAGCAGCCCAGCCCGACGCGGTCGAGCGACGGGCAGGCAGCGCCCCTCGGTGGCGAGGCCGCCGTCCCCGCCGACGCGGCCCCGGTGCTCGCGGCCGGCGCCGACCGGCTACCCCGCGCGGATGGCCCGGCCAGCCGCGCGCCCCGGGCCCCACCGGGTCGCTGAGCCACCGGGACGAGCGTCCCGCCGCCGCGCCTGTCGACTCATCAGCTCCACACCCGCCGGACCCGTGGCCCCCGCCGCAGCCTGGGTGGCCCGTGCGGATCCCCATCGCATCGTTCTCTCCCCGAGGTGCCCACCATGGAGACCGTCGTCTTCTACCAGTTCCTGACCGAGGTGCCGCAGGCCGTCGCCATCTGGTCGGCCCTGTTCCTGCTGGCGCTGACCGTGCTCGCCGTGCTGGTCGCCCGCCCGGAGCGGGACCGGCCGGCGGTCGACCCGACTCCGGCGCCCACCGCCCGGGAGGTGGCCGCAGCCGAGGCCGCCGACCTGCGCCGGTACGCCGAGGAGGTGGCCGTCGCGGCGGCCGGCGCGGCGCAGACCGCCCGCCGCCGACGCGCGGACTGGCTGGCCGCTCAGGAGCAGGTGGAACGCGCGTGGGCCGGGTACGACGAGGCGGACACCGCCGCCCGTCGGTTCGCCGGCGCCGCGGCACTGCCCACCCCTCGTACTCCTCGTACCCCCGCCGAGTACGCCGCCCGGGAGCGCTATCTGCATCGCGCGGCGATGGCGGCGTACTGGCGCGGCGACCTGTCCATGCGGCAGCTCACTGACGTGTTCGGGCAGCGGCACGGCTGGGACCCCCGCCGGCACCCGGTTGAGCAGGAGGTGCTGCTCAACCGGGCGGTCCGGGACGCGAGGCTCGCCGACTACCGGGCCGCCGCCGGGCGGGAACGGTCGGCCTGGCGGGACGCGGAGCTTGCGGCCTCCTCGGCCCGGGCCCTCACCGAGGAGGCGTACGCGGCGGCGGCCCGGCTGCGTCCGAACCCGCTGCCGGCGCGTCGGACGATGACCGCAGCGCTCCGTCCGGCGGCCGCGACGCGCTGGCGGCCGGCCCGGGTTGGCTGAGTCGTCAATTAGGCCGTGAGCCCGGTCACACTCACTCGAAATCGGGCGGACGGCTCGATCGGCAGCATTGTTCCCACGAATTCGAGGCCATTGCCGACGGCCTGTCCGGTTGTCGCCCGCAGGCGCCGCCGTAACCGGTTGTCCCATCGAGTCGCGTCAGCGGCAATACGCGCAGAAATTGCTGCGACAGTTCAGGTTTACGCAGGTGAACCTGGCTTGGCAGGGTGCGGAGCGGCCAGTAGTGTCGTCCCGTCCGGTGCGGTAACCGATCGCAAGAGGCGACGCCGCGCTGACCCGCTTAATCGTGATCAACGAACCGGGGACCCACCAGTAAGTCCGGGGTGAATCCGCGAGCCACGGCCCGCGGTAGGGCGATCTTCCCGCCCGAATCCGTCAGCTAACCCGGTAGGCGGTGTCGGAAGGAGTTCCATCGTCGTGCAGCAACTCTCGACCCCTCGATTGTTCCCCCGCCTCCACGGCGCCGCGGTACCCCCGCTCATCCGTCCAGTGACGGTGAGCTGACCCCCGGGTCACCGCCTCTTCCGCCCGGCCGCGCCGGGCATTCCCCTGAGCGGTTCATCATCCGCGGACCACGGTCCGCGCGCTGGCGCCTGCCCGGATACCGGTCCGGCTCCGGTGTGCCGCTCTCCCCCTGATCCGTGGAGGACCCCGTGAAGCACACCCTGAAGCGTCAGCTCCGCCGCCTCACCACCGAGCGCCCGTACCAGATCGTCACCGCCTCCGCCGCGGCCCTCGTGATCGCGACCACCACCGGTGCTCTGTTCGCCGGCGCCGACGACGCCCCGGCCAGCCAGCACACCGCGACCACGGTCGCCGAGATGCGCAGCGACTCCGTTGCCTCCCGTGGCGAGGCGCGTGCCGCGTCCCCCTCGGCCAGCACCGCGCCGACCACCGCTGCCCCCGCGCCGGCCACCAAGGCCGCGTCGCCCGCCGCCAAGGCCAGCAGCAACCCGGACCTGACCAGTAAGCCGAAGCCGCCCGCGACCAAGGTGCTCGACTACGACTACCAGGTGCAGAACACGTACTTCAACTGCGGCCCGGCTGCCACCCGCAACGCCCTCAGCGCCGCCGGCATCGACCGCACCCAGGATGAGCTGGGCGCCGAGCTGGGCACCACCGAGATGGGCACCAACTCGGCCCTGGACACCACTCGGGTGCTCAACGCCGAGGTGAAGGGCTCCCCGTACCGGACCCGGATGTTCGCTGGCACGCCCAGCCCGGCCCAGATGGACCAGCTCCAGGCCGACGTGGTCAAGGCGATCACCGACGGCCGCGGCGTGGTGGCCAACGTCGCCGGCGACGCCACCGACACCGACGGCGGCTGGCACTCCTACGGCGGCGGCCACTACATCGCCGTGGTGGGTTACAAGGACAACGGCCGGACCGTGCGGATCGCCGACTCGGCCAACGCGGCCGACCCGTCGTACTGGATCACCACGATCAACCTGGCCAACTGGATCGCCACTCGGGGCTACTCCGCCTGACCCGGGCGTAGCCGCCGCGGGCGCCGTCCCCCACAAGGGGCCGGCGCCCGCGGCGTCTCTGTCCGTGCGATCAGTAGCTGATGAAGCCGTACAGCGCGAGGTGGTTCGACTTCGTCCCGCTGACCGTGTGGTCGATGCCGGACGGCTGCACGCTGCCCTTCACGAAGAGATAGTCGATCTTGCTGGAGCCGCTGGTGGCCTTCGACCCGTAGCCGGTCATGCCGTACCCGCCCAGCGTGCCGGGCGCGATGCCAGTGCGGTTCGCGTCGATGCCCACGATGCGGATCGTGGAGGCGTTCAGCAGGCTGGTCGCGTCGGCACCGAGGTGGATGCCGCTGTTGGCGATGCCCCGGTCGCCGTCGCCAGCGCACGCGTTCTGCCGGTTCTCCTGCGGTAGGTGCATCGTCGCGGCGAACACGCTGGTGCCGGTGGCCTTGATGGTGAACCGGGCCGCGATGGCGCTGGTCCGCTTCCACTTGTAGTAGTCGGTGCTGTCCGGGTCGCTGTTCGGCGGCTTGTACAGGGTGCACCCGGCGCCGTTGGCGTAGGCCGTGCCGGGCTTGAGCCAGCCCGCGCTCCAGTACTTCGAGATGTCACCGGCGGCGAGGCTGAGCGTCCGGGTGTTCCAGATGATCCCGTTGGTCTGCTTCTTTTTGAGGTCGCCGAGCGACTGCGAACTGCACTTGTGCGTGCTGCCCCACGGCTCCGGGTCACTCCACGCCACGATCGCACCGTAGGTGCCCGCCGGGTAGCCGAACTTGGCCGACAGTTGGTCGGCGTACGCCTCGGCCTGGCCGGTGCCGCGCACCTGCTGCACGATCAGGATGTCGGGTGCCACCACGCCACTGGTGCCGGTGCGGCCGGCGTCGTCGACCAGGATCGAGGTCAGGTGGTCCGGCCCGGAGATCCGGGTGCACGTCCCGTCGGAGTTGTTCACCACCAGGTTCTCGATGTTGTTGTTGTAGACCCGCAGGACCCGGTCGGCCGCCGCGACCGCGGTGGCGCCCTGCGTGGGGCTGGTTGACGATGTGCCGAGCGCGGGAGCGCTGGGCGCGGTGGCGAGCGCGACGGCCGCCAGGGCCGCCACCAGTGTTGATCGATGCCTCCTGCGCACGGTCGGCTCCTCTCCACGGTGGGCTCGACGGGTGGCTGGGCCCGTCCAGGCGCCGAACTCTACAGTGGATCTTCCCTGGTCGCGGTCCCCGCGCGCATCGGCGGTGACGACTCTCGTACCCGGGGGCGAACCGTGGAAGACTGCGGCCGTGGTGGATGAATCAGGTGGCCGGACAGGCCGTGGGCCGATCCTGTTGCTGCTGCACGGGATGGGGGCGACTGGAGACGTCTGGCTGCCCTGGGCCCCACTGCTGGAGCAGCACTGGCCCGGGCGGTGGCTGGCACCGGACCTGGCCGGTCACGGTTGGTCGGCCCCGCTGCCGTCGTACTCCTTCGAGGGGTTCGCCGAGCGGATCGCCCACGGCCTGGCCGCCGACGACCGGATCGTCGTGCTCGGGCACTCGCTGGGCGGGGTGGTGGGCCTCGCGCTGGCCGCCCGCGCCGCCGGGATGCCGGTGGACGCGGTGGTCGGGCTGGGCATCAAGGCGGTCTGGTCACCCGACGAGCTGAGCCGCTCCGCCGAACTCGCCGCCCGCCCGGTCAGCTGGTTCGCCAGCCGCACCGAGGCGGCCCGCCGCTACCTGCGGGTCTCCGGGCTCGCCGGCCTGATCCCGTCGGATGATCCGGTGGTGGACGCCGGGCTGCGCCAGGTCGACGGCCGGTGGCGGCTGGCGATGGACTCGACCGCGTTCGCCGTCGGCGAGCCCCACCTCGCCGCTCTGCTGGCCGCGACCGACGTGCCGGTGGTGCTGGCCCGCGGCGAGCACGACGCGATGGTCACCGACGCACAGCTCAAGGAGTTCGGCGTACCGGTCGTCACGCTGGCGGGGCTTGGGCACAACGCGCACGTGGAGGACCCGGCGGCGGTGCTGGCGCTGCTGGACGCGTACCGCTGAGCTGCTACACCGGGGTGGCGGTGGCCAGGGGCGTGGCCGGCGCCAACTCGTGGCGGGCGGCGGTCAGGAACGCCTCGGCGTACGACTCAGCCGGGAAGTCACCCAGGTAGCGGCGGCGGGTCGCCCAGCGCGCCTCGGCCAGCGGGTCGGTGTCCAGCAGGGCGGCCAGCACATCGTCCACATTCGACATGTCCCGGCGCAGCACGTAGCCGGCACCGGCCAGCGGGAAGCGCTCCACGAACCGGTCGCCCTCGTCGCCCATGTCGGTGACCGCGTAGGGCTTGCCGGAGTAGAGGTAGTCCGAGATCACCCCGGACACGTCGGAGACCAGCGCGTCGGACCGGTTGACGCACTCGGTCAGGCTCAGCTCCCGGGCCGCCGCGCCCATCACGTGCTGCCGCCCGGTGCGGGCCCGGTCGGTGACCAGCAGCTCGGTCA
Source organism: Micromonospora sp. NPDC005173 (assembly GCF_040608515.1). Lineage (NCBI taxonomy): Bacteria > Bacillati > Actinomycetota > Actinomycetes > Micromonosporales > Micromonosporaceae > Micromonospora > Micromonospora sp. NPDC005173. The sequence goes on along the minus strand of NZ_JBEXIK010000014.1, from coordinate 59,988 downwards.
GCCGGCCCAGTTGCCGCGCCGAGGCCGGGTTCTGCGCGGTGTACGGGTGGGCACGCAGGATCACCGTCGCGCCGCGCTCCAGCAGCCGGCGCAGCAGCTCCTCCGCCACCGGCAGCGAGCAGTAGTCGGCGTCGGCGTGGTGCCCGGTCCAGGTCGGGGTGTAGAGCACGGTCGGGTGCGCCAGCCCGCGCACCGGCTCCGGGCGTACCTCGATCGACTCGACCTGTGGGCGGCCCACCACCACGAACTTCTCCGCCGGGATCTGCACCCCGGCGCGGGCGTACCGGTCGATCGCGGCCGGACCGGCCACGAAGATCCGGTCGAAGATCCCCGAGACCGGGTTGGCGCTCGGCGCCTTGTCGCTGTCGCCGTGGTGCAGCTGCACGTGGGTGAGCTGGGTGTACCGGATGCAGTGGCTGTTCTTCGCACCGTGGTTGACGTAGAACGCCGCCCGCAGACTGGGCACCAGCGCCTCGTCCATCGCCCGCAGGGTGGGGCAGTAGACCACCGGCGCGTCGGTGGCCGCGGCGATCGGCGCCAGGAACTCCGGCTCGCGCAGCACGACCATGAAAGGCCGGCCGATCCGCTCCAGGTACGGCAGCCACATGGTGACCTGGTACTCGGAGCCGGGCGGCGCGGAGAAGTAGAGCAGGAACTCCGGCTGGTGCCGGCGCAGCGCGCGGGTCACCGCCCCGCCACCGGCGGTCGGCCGGAACCGCCGTCGGGCCAGGTCCAGTGCGACCGCCCCGGCTCCGGCGCCCAACAGCAGGCTGGCGACCAGCGCCACGGCTGCGGGCAGGGTCAGCGCGGCGGCCAGGGTGACCGCGGCGAGCAGCCCGAGCAGGGCGGTGCCGAGCTGGTCGGCGATCACCGGGGTCCAGGTCCGGATCGGCAGGTTGGCCCCCCGGATCTCCAGGTTGCCGGCGGTCCGCAGTGGCCCCACCAGCAGCACCAGCCCCAGCAGGACCAGGGCGGTGGCGACCAGCGCAGGGTCGAACCCGTCGGCCAGCCGCCGGGAGTATCCGACCAGGACCGCGGCAGCGATCAGCGCCGTCTCCGCGACGAGGTCCGCACCGGGCCGGATCCGCCGCTCGGCGGCTGCCGCGGCCAGTGCGGCGCCGGCCAGCGCCAGCCCCCACCCGGTGGCGCCGGTCAGCGCCACCACGACGAACGCCAGCACGGCCAGGCCGGTGCTCAGGCACCGGGCGGCCAGCTTTCGGACCAGGTCACCGCGCATGTCGCTCCGTTCGCCGCCGTCCCGGATCTGCCGCCGTCAGCGTCAGCTCGCGGAGACCGCGCCAGCCGGCGCCTCGACCCGACCCGACCCGGACTGGGCCGGCACGGTCGGCGGGGGGCCGTCACCGGGCGCCCGGCGTACGTCGATCACCTGGCCGGTCAGATCGGAGATCAGCACGTCCAGCGACGACTGGGCGACCGCCTCCGCGGCGAGCAGGGTGTGCTCCGGCTCCTCGCCGAACGCCCGGGTCCGCATCGGGGTCGCGGTCCGCTCCGGGTTGATGCAGTTGACCCGTACGCCGAACTCGGCCCACTCGTCGGCGAGCGCCTGGGTGAGGTTGACCAGGGCGGCCTTGGTGGCCGAGTAGAGCGCGTAGCGGGCCCTCCCCCGGGTGTAGGAGCTGGAGGTGTAGAGCAGCAGCTGACCCTTGGTCTGCTGCAGGTACGGCAGGGCCTGCCGGGCGATGGTGACCGGGCCGACGAAGTTGACCTGGAGCACGCGGTCCATCGTCGCCTCGTCCATCTCGGTCAGGGCGCCCTTCTCGAGGATCCCGGCGGTGACCACCACGTGGTCGATCCGGCCGGTGGCCTCGAAGGCGGTCTTCAGCGCGGCCTCGACGTCCTCGGCGCGCTCCACGTGCGTGCCGGTGGTGGAGCGGCTGAACGGGAAGACCTGCGCGCCGTAGCGCTGGGCCAGCTCGCTCAGCTCGTGGCCGATGCCGTAGCTGCCGCCGAACACCACGACGGTGCGGCCGGTCAGCTCCTCGGTGTAGCTGCGGTGGTCGGTCAGCCGGGGCGCCTGCGCCGCGGCGAGCTGGAAGAGCTTGTCCGCCAGGTGCACGTCGACCGGGTGGGTGACCTTGATGTTCTCGTCCGAGCCGTCGATCACCTTGATCGGGGTGCCGGGCAGGTAGCGCAGCACCACCCCGCAGTCGTCGGTGGCGGAGAAGTTCGGGTCACCCTCGGCGATCCGGTACGCCTCGCGGATGGTGGGGGAGCGGAACGCCTGCGGGGTCTGGCCCCGACGCAGCCGGGAGCGCACCGGGATGTCGGTGATGCAGTCGTTGTCGTCCACCTGGATGATCGTGTCCGCGGACGGGATGGCCACGTCCACGGCGTCGTAGGTCCAGAGGGCGTTCACGCACTCGCGCACGATCCGGCCGCTGAGCAGCGGGCGCACCGCGTCGTGGAAGAGGATGTTGCAGTCCGCCGGGCCGACCGCGTCCAGCGCGATCCGGGTGGTCGCGTTGCGGGTTTCGCCGCCCTCGATCACCTGGGTGACCTTGCGTAGGCCAGCCTTCTCGACGATCAGCCGGGCGTCCTCGACGTGCCCGGTGGCCATCAGCACGATGATCTCGTCGATCTCCGGTGCGGCCTCGAAGACGGCCAGGGTGTGCTCGATGATCGGCTTACCGGCGATCTTCAGGAGCTGCTTCGGGATGCCGAGGCCCAGCCGGGTCCCGGTGCCGCCGGCCAGCACCACGGCCACCGTCCGCGAGGGCCGCCACGGTGCCGGGGTCTCCGGTGCGGCGTCCGGGCCAGTGGTCTGGTCCTGCGTCATTGCCGGATCCTCACTCTCAGGAATGCGTTAACGGAAGGTTCCGCCCGAGCGGCGACGGAATGAACCTTAACGCGCGGACCGCGTCACCCCAACGGGGGAGACGCGGTCCGACGGCGCCGTGTCGATGCCGGAGGTTCTCCGGCGCTCTACTTGCTGTTCGCGTAGGCCTCGTATGCCCGGATGACCTCGTCGGTGGGCCCGTCCATCCGCAGGACGCCGGATTCCAACCAGATTGTCCGTTCGCAGGTGTCGCGCACCGAGGAGAGCTGATGGCTGACCAGGAACACGGTGCCGGCCCCCTCCCGCAGCTCCCGCACCCGCTGCTCGCTGCGCCTGCGGAAGCCCTTGTCACCGGTGGCGAGCGCCTCGTCGATGAGCAGCACGTCGTGCTTCTTCGCCGCGGCGATGGAGAAGCGCAGGCGGGCCGCCATGCCGGAGGAGTACGTACGCATCGGCAGGCTGGCGAAGTCACCCCGCTCGTTGATCCCGGAGAAGTCGATGATCCCGGCGGCCTGCTGGGCCACCTCGTCGGGATGCATCCCCATGGCCAGGCAACCGAGGACGACGTTGCGCTCACCCGAGAGGTCGTTGAGCAGTGCCGCGTTCACACCGAGCAGCGACGGCTGCCCCTGGGTGTAGATCGCGCCCCGGTTGACCGGCAGCAGGCCGGCGATGGCCCGCAGCAGGGTGGACTTGCCGGAGCCGTTGCTGCCGATCAGCCCGATCGCCTCGCCCCGGTACGCGGTGAACGACACCCCCTTCACCGCGTGCACCTCCCGGATGTTCGGCGCGGAGGTGCGCTTGATCAGCCGGCGCAGCGCGGCCACCGGAGTGGTGCCACCGGCGGCGCCCTGGTGCACCCGGTAGATGAGGTGCGCGTCGTCCACCACCACGGTCGGGATGCGCTCCTCGACCGGAGCCAGCGTCACGGTCGCCTGGAGGGAGTCGTCGAAGTGCTCAACCACGGCCGTACTCCTGTTCGCCGCGCCAGAAGTAGATGAAGCCACCGATCCCGGCCACCAGCGCCCACCCCGCGCCGACCAGCCAGAGCTGGGTCAACGACTCGTTGAGCAGTGGCGCCTGCTCCAGCAGCGTGTACCGGGCCAGCTCGATGTAGACCAGCATCGGGTTGTACTGCACCAGCGTCGTCGCCCAGCCGGGCAGCCGTTCGAAGAGGCTGACGCTGTAGAGGACGCCGGAGCCGTACATCCAGGTGCGCAGGATGAACGGCATGACCTGCTTCAGGTCGCTCGCCTTGGCGCCCATCCGGGCCACCAGCAGCACGACGCCCGCGTTGAACACCGCCTGCAGGATCAGGGCCGGCACCAGCATCAGCCACTTCAGGGTGATCGGCTCGCCGGTGGCCAGCACGATGCCGATCAGCACCACCATCGAGGCCAGCAGCTGCTGGAACTGGGTCATCGTCGTGGACAGCGGCAGGGTGGCCCGGGGGAAGTGCAGCGCCCGGATCATCCCCAGATTGCTGCTGATCGACTGAGTGCCGGCCAGGACGGCGCTCTGGGTGAAGTTGAAGATGAACAGGCCCGTGGTCAGGTAGGCGATGAAGTTCGGGATCTCGTTCTGCGCCAGCACCACACCGAAGATCAGGTAGTACACCGCCGCGTTGGTCAGCGGGGTGAGAACCTGCCAGAGCTGTCCCAGCTTGGCGTTGCTGTACGAGGCGACCAGTTTGGCGTTGGCGTACGCGGCGATGAAGTGCCGGTAGGCCCACAATCGGCGGCTGTACTCGGCGAGGCTGGGTCGCTCACCGGCGACCCGTAGCCCGTGCCGAGCGGCCAGCTGCGCCTGGGTCAGGCCCGTTTCAGGGTCGACCAGCGCGGTGGTGGCCATGGAAAGGGCGCTCCGATCTTTCGGGACGACGGGTTGCTCGCGACGATGGAATCCTAGTGGGAGTTGTGCGCGGAGCGCCGCCTCGTCGCTGCGAGGACAGTAGTCCGAAATACGTCGGGACGCAACCGTACCGTCGTTGCGCTACTCTGGCCTTCGTGACCTGCGAGAAGAGTCCCTGGTGACGACCGAGAAGAGGCGCGCTCCGGCCGGTGCGGCGGTGCTCCGTGGTGAGATCACCACGGCCATCCGGCGCGCGCTGATGCAGGAGCTCGCCGCGGTCGGCTACGGCCGGCTCTCCATCGAGGCGGTGGCCCGCCGGGCCGGCGTCAGCAAGACGGCGGTCTACCGGCGGTGGAACTCCAAGCTCGACCTGGTCCTGGAGATGGTCGCCGCCGCGGCGCACGGCAAACTGCCGGCACTTGACACCGGCACCCTGCGCGGCGATCTCGCGCTGCTGTTCCAGGTGGTGGCGCACGCGCTGCGCCACCCGCTGGCCTCGCAGATCATCCCGGACCTGCTGGCCGAGGCCGCCCGCAACCCCAGCATCGACCAGACCCTTCGGCAGGTGCTGCACGACCGACAGCAGGAGATCGGCGGCCGCCTGGTCACCCGCGCCATCCAGCGCGGCGAGCTGCCCGCCGACACCGACCCGGACGCCGCAGTCGACCTCATCGTCGGCCCGCTCTACTGGCGGCTCGCCATCGCTCGCCTCCCACTCACCGACAGCTACCTGGACAGTCTGGTCGAATCCGTGGCCGTCGGGCTCGGTGTGGACAGCCCCTCTGCCCGACCTCGGGCGGCCCCGGTTTCCGGCTGAGCACGCCCGCGACACCGGCACGAGGGGGATCGGTTCAGCTGTTGGTCTCCGCTAGGCTGCCCCCTTGACACCCGGCCGTCACCGTGCCGAAACCCGCCCCTGATCCGCCCGACGAGAAGGACACCCGTGGCCAACGTCGACAGCATCGCCGTCGCGCCCACCAGCACGGACCCGGCACCGGGGTCCGATCAGGCTCCCCAGCCCAGCACCGGCCCCGCCCGCGCCCCGGCAGCCCGGTTCCGCGCGCTGGTGGCCGCCACCCCGGCGCTGCTCACCGATGGCGCCGTGGTCGCGTTCGCACTCTGGACCGTGCTCTACCACGCGGCCTTCCTGGGGGACCTGCGCCCGTCGGTGACCTTCCGGATCTGGCTGGTCGCCTGCGTGCTGCTCGCCGTCGTGGCCCTGCTGCGCGCCCGCCGCCGTTCCGCCGGCACCCTGAACGCCAGCGAGCCGGCCTCGGCCGATCCGGCACCCGCGCCGCCCGCCGTCGACCGCCGCCTGCTGATCGGGGTGCTGGCCGCCGCCGTCGTGGCCGCGATCACCGCCGGAGTGGCCGGGACGGATGTCGACATCTCCTGGTGGATCCCCGCGGTGGCCGGTCTGCTCGCGGCGGTCGGCGGCATCCTGCTGCTGCGCAAGGTCTGGCTGAGCGGCCCGACGTCCACGTCGGTCGCGCCCGCGCCCACCGCCGCGCAGTCGGCGTACGCGCTGGTCGTCTCGGTGCTGGTCGGGATCTCCTCGTTCTTCCTGGCCCGGAACACCCCGGACGACGTGTACTACGTGGGCAAGTCGGTCTGGATCGCCGAGCGGGACATCGTTCCGCTCAACGACTTCCTGTTCTCCGAGAACGTCCTGCCGGCGATGGGCTCGCAACCGCCGATCCCCTCGATCGAGGTGTTCGACGGCGCGCTCGCCAACGTGATCGGCATCCACGCGGCCTCGGCCACCTGGTACCTGGTCCTGCCGATCATGGCGGTCCTCGCGGTGCTGGCGCTCTGGCGGCTGACGCACCGGTGGGCGCCGCGCCGCCCGGTGCTCGCCTTCAGCGTGGCCGTCGCGTACCTCTACCTGGTCGTCGGCGGGGACGCCGCACTGGGGACGTTCCACCTGCCCCGGCTGTACGAGGGCAAGGGCATGTTCGTCTCGGCGGTCATCCCGCTGATGTGGCTCTACCTGACCGAGTGGTTCGACAACCGCTCCCGGCGCAGTCTGCTGCTCATCGTGGCGCTCTCGATCACCGCGATCGGCCTCACCACCACCGCCGCGATCATCCTGCCGATGCTGGTCGGCGCCGCCGGCTTCGCCATGCTCCTGGTCGGGCGGTGGAAGGCCGCACTGGTGGCCGGGGTCGCCGCGCTCGCGTACCCGATCGGCTCGGTGGTCGTCTCCCGCCTGGTGCTCGGCGGGATGAGCGCCAGTGGCGCGGACGATGCCTTCTTCGACGCGGCGTACACCTACCGGCGGACGCTGATGGTCGGCGTGGTCGGCGTGATCGGCGGCCTGGCGCTCTGGTGCGGCCCGCTGCTGGCCCGTCGTCGCACGCCCGCGCTGATCACAGCCGGTGCCACCCTGGCGCTGAGCGTGCTGTTCGTTCCCGGCGTGCTGGAAGCGATGAGCGCGCTCAGTGGCATCTCGGTGGTGCTCTGGCGGGTGCCGTGGCTGCTCGCCCTGCCAACGCTGATCGGGTTGCTCTGCACAGTGCGCGTGCCGGTCGCGTCACGGGCTATCCGCCGCGCGGCGTCCGGCGGGATCGCGGTGCTGTTGGTCGCGTCGTTCGCCCTCTTCGCCACGCCGATGTGGTCGCCGACGAGCTGGGTCGACGTGCACGACCGACCCACGTGGAAGCTGCCCCAGCAGCGCCAGTCGATCGCCTTCTGGATCAAGGGGCTGGACCGGCCGCCGGGCCTGCTGCTCGCGCCGAAGACGATCATGCGGACCTCCCTGATCGTCACCAGCGAGGTCCGGGTCGTCCTGCCCCGCGACTTCTACCTCGTCGAGTACGACCTCAACTCGCAGTTCGCCAAGGACCGCCTGCTGCTCGCCGCGTTCGCCGACGGCGGCGACACCACCCCGTCGCCGTCCGAGCTGGCGCCAGCGCTCGACCGGCTGGACGTGGGCACCATCTGCGTCTACAACGGCAACCAGTACGCCCGCGACATGGCACCACAGCTCGGCTACCAGGAGTTCGCCGAGCGCCGGGCACCCGGTGCGATGACCTGCTTCCGGCGGGTCGGCTGAGCGCACGCCCAGCAGAGATGGCCGGCTCCGTTGTGGTGCCCGGCTTACCGAGCTACGGAGCTTTGACCGGAATGGTGCAGGATACCCGAGCGACGCCATCGTGTCCCTTCGCGTTAAGGTCGCAGTCACACGTGGCCGGCCGCCACGAGGAATCGGGGCCGCGACCACCGTGGCCCGCCGCACTCCTGCGGGTGCGGTCGGCCAGGCGCGGCGGGAAGTGACGCCGACCACCACGGGCCCAGCCCGTCCTCGAACTCGTAGGGAGCGAACTCTTTGTTCGGCACGTTGACAGGACGCATCGGAGTGGCCGCCCAGAGCGCGCTGCTGGTGCTGTCCTACCTGGTCATGCTCGTCGCCGGCGCACTCGGCTGGATCGGTCTGTTCGCCGTTGCCGGGCTGATCGCCGTGCTCGGCGAGTTCGCCCTGACCCGTTGGTCGCCGCCGTCACTGCTGCTACTGGACAAGGTCGGCCTGCACTGGTCGTACCGGCAGCTGACCAGGGACCTCGCGGCCGTGCTGGTGGTCGCCGCGGAGGTGTCTCTCAGCGGCACCGAGCTGACCTGGCTGCTGGTCCTGCCGGCCACCGTCTGGGTCGTCTCGGTCTTCGCCGGAGCGCTCTCCACGATGATCGACCGTCGTAACCCGCTCTCCGCCATGGTGCGCAACATCGAGCTGGGTCCGCTGCGCTCGGCCCCCCGGCCGCCGGCCTGGGCGGCCGCGGTCGCCGGGGACCGGATGCCCCTGCTCAACGTGCTGCTCGTGCCGGCAGCCGTCGCGGCCGCGGTGCAACACGACCCGACGCCGTTCTTCGTCGCCGCGGTGGTGGCGGTGGTGGCGACCGGACTGGTGGGCGCGATCATCGCGCTGACCTGGCTGCGTGGCCGGGGTACCGGGCAGGACCCGCTGCTGCCCGCCGTCCAGCGTTGGTTGGACACCCACCGGCCCGAGGTGGCGCTCTACTTCGCCGGCCCGGCCAAGGACGTCTACCAGGCGAACATGTGGCTCGCTCCGACCGAGGCGCTGGGCCAGCCCGCGGTGGTGCTGATGCGCAACCGGGAGGCGTTCCTGGAGTTGGCCGACACCCGGCTGCCGGTGATCTGCGTACCGGCCGGGGTGGACTTCATGAACCTCGAGCTCAGCAGCGTCCGCGCGGCACTCTACTCCGCGAACGTCGGCGCGAACATCCACCTGCTCCGCGATCCCGGCATGAAGCACGTCTTCGTCGGGCACGGCGACAGCGACAAGCAGGCCAGCGTCAACCCGTACAGCAAGGTGTACGACGAGGTCTGGGTCGCCGGCCTGGCCGGCCGGGAGCGGTACGCCCGGGCCGGGGTGGGCGTGCTCGACTCGGACATCGTCGAGATCGGCCGGCCGCAGCTGGCCGGTGTGCACACCTTCGGCGCCGAGTCGGTGGACCGGCCGTTCACCGTGCTCTACGCGCCCACCTGGGAGGGATGGCTCGACGACGACCCGTACCACACCTCGCTGGTGCTGATGGGGGAGCGGATCGTCAAGGGGCTGCTAGCCACCAATCCCCGGGTGCGTCTGATCTACAAGCCGCACCCGCTCACCGGGTCGCGGTCCAAGGCTGCCAGGGTCACGCACGAGCGGGTGGTGGATGCCATCCGGGCCGCCGGCGGCAACCCGAACGCGGCCTCTCTGGACGGGACCGCGCACCTGGTGGTCACCGGCCGCACGCCGGCGCTGTTCGACTGTTTCAACCAGACCGACCTGCTGATCAGCGACGTGTCCAGTGTGGTCTCCGACTTCGTGCAGAGCCAGCGGCCGTACGTGGTGGCCAACCCGGCCGGCCTGCCGGAGGACGAGTTCCGCCGGGAGTACCCGACCGCGCGGGCCGCGTACCTGCTCTCCAAGGACTGCGGCGAGCTGGAGAAGATCGTGGCGGTGACCCGGGCCGGCGACGACCCGATGACCGAGGCCCGCCGGGAGCTGAAGACCTACCTGCTCGGCCCCGCCGAGGCCAACCCGATGGACCGGTTCCAGGAGGAGATCGGCCGGCTCTGCCGCTGAACCTCGCGTTCGGAGATCCGCGCCCGGCCCGACACCCGTCGGGCCGGGCGCGGTCATGTCAGCCCAGCAGGGCGGCCACCGCGTCGGGCACCGGGACGTCGGCCGGCAACGCCCGCGCCGCCGCCACCGCCGTCACCGGCAGCGGGCCGTACAGGTGCGGGAACGGTTGCCCGCCCCGCGACGGCTCCCAGCGCAGCGCGTCGCCCAGCCGCTCCTCCTCGACGCTGAGCAGGGTCAGCCCGCTCGCTCCGCTGAAGTATCGGCTGGCGGTCTGCACCACCTGGTCCGGACCGGAGAGGTGGATGAACCCGGACTCGTGGTCCATCGCCGTGCCGGTGAAGGTGCCGGCGGCGAGGGCGTCGTTCCACTCCGCGGTCGGCAGCAGTTTGTAGATCACAGCGGCAGCCTACGTGCGCCTCGCGGCCGTCCCCGCCCGGTTTTCGCGCGTACCGCCTCGGCCGTCGCCCCCTGCCGGGCATGCTCAGGTGGAGCGGCCGCGGAGGGGATGGCGATGGAGAGCTACGACGACGACTGGACCGACAGCCAGCGCGCGCTGTACGACGAGTGCTACCGGGCCGGCGGCGAGTGGGCGGACGATCCGGACACCCCGTCCGACGACGTGCAGCACGTGATCAACCTGGCCGAGGCGGACGACGACGCCTTCCAGGACGCCGAGATCGACTACGCACCCCTGGTCGACGCGGTCACCCAGGCCAGCGGGGTCAACGTCACCAGCGTGCCGGCCCGCCACGACGACCCCGGTTTCCGGGGCTTCACCGACGGCGTCCGGGACGCCACCGCCGACGACGTCTTCGGCCTCTGACCGACCCGTCCGGGAGGCGGCCCTCCCGCTCGCGCCCTGCTTCTGCCACCATTCGCTGGACAGCGCTGCGAACGGACGGGGGCACAGGTGCGGATCCTGCTGGTGGAGGACGACCGTCGGGTTGCCGCCGCGCTCTCCTCCGCCCTCACCCGCCGCGGCTACCAGGTCGAGCACGCGGCCACCGTCGCCGCGGCGCTCTCCGCCGCTCCGTGCGACCTGGTGCTGCTCGACCTGACCCTGCCCGACGGGGACGGCACCGACCTGTGCCGGGAGCTGCGTCGGCGCAGCAGCCAGCTCGGGATCATCGCGGTGACCGCGCGGGGCGAGGAACGCGATCGGGTGCTCGGCCTGCGCCTCGGCGCGGACGACTACGTGGTCAAGCCGTTCTCGATGGTGGAGTTGCAGGCCCGGATCGAGGCGGTGCTGCGCCGGGCCGCGAACACCGCGCCGGAGCGGCACCTGATCGAGGCCGGGGCGGTGCGCATCGACGTGGCCGCCCGGACGGTGAGGGTGGACGGCCGCGAGGTCACGTTGACCCGCAAGGAGTTCGACGTGCTGCTCTCGCTGGCCCGCCAGCCGGGGGTGGCGGTGCCCCGCGACCGCATCCTGCTCGACGCCTGGGGCACCACCTGGGCCGACCGGCACACCGTCGAGGTGCACGTCGGGTCGCTGCGCGGCAAGCTGGGCGACGCCCGCTTGGTGGAGACCGTACGCGGGGTCGGCTACCGGCTGCGCGATGCGTGAGGGGCTGCCGTGCGCCGTCGACTGGTGATCAGCTATCTGCTGCTGATGGTGCTCGTCCTCATCGCGTTGGAGAACCCGCTGGCTGTCACCCTGGCCAGCCGCGAGACCGAACAGGTCCGCGCCGACCGGCTCGCCGACGCCACCCGGTTCGCCTCGCTGGCCGGGCCGGCGCTGCGCGGCGGCGGGCCGGGCCCACTCGAAGCGGAGCTGCGCAGCTACGACGAGCTGTACGGGATCGGCGCGGCGGTCGTCGACCGGGACCGTCGCACCGTGTTCGCCTCGGCGAGCTGGCGGCCCGCCGGGGGGACCGCGACGGCTCTGGACATCGCGCTGTCCGGGCAGCAGACCAGCACCCCCGCCACGGTCTGGCCGTGGACGGCCGGCGCGGTGGTGGTGGCGGTGCCGATCAACGACGGTGGCGAGGTGCTCGGCGCGGTGGTGATCGTGACGTCGGTCGACCCGATCCGCCGGGCCGTCACCTCCTGGTGGTTGCTGCTCTTTCTGGCCGGCCTGCTCGCCATGCTGGCCTGCGTACTCACCGCGTTCGGGCTGGCCAGCTGGGTGCTGCGCCCGGTCACCGAGCTGGACGCGGTCACCCACGAGATCGCCGAGGGCGACCGGGGTGCCCGGGTGCAGCACCGACTCGGCCCGTCGGAGCTGCGCCGGCTCGCAGCCAGCTTCAACCACATGGCCGACGTGGTCTCCGACGTGATGGACCGGCAGCGCGCGTTCGTCGCGCACGCCAGCCACCAGCTGCGGAACCCGCTCACCGCGTTGCGGCTGCGGGTGGAGGAGCTGGGCCCCAGCCTCACCGACCCCGACGGGCGCTCCGAGCACCGGCTGGCGCTGGAGGAGACCGACCGGCTGGCGCTGGTGCTCGACGCGCTGCTCACCCTGGCCCGGGCCGAACGCGAGGAGAACGAGCGGGTCACCGTGGACGCCGCCGCCGTGGCCGCGTCCCGGGTGGCCGCGTGGGCGCCGTTGGCCCGGCACCGGTCGGTCGCGCTGCGGCTCGCCACGAGCGACGCCCCGGCGTACGCCCGGACCGTGCCGACCGCCGTCGACCAGGCCCTGGACGCATTGATCGACAACGCGGTGAAGTTCAGTGGGGCCGGCGGGGCGGTGACGGTGACCGTGGCCCGCCGCGACCAGGGGGTGGCTCTGGAGGTGCGGGACACCGGCCCGGGGATGACCGAGAGTCAGCTCGGGCAGGCCACCGAGCGGTTCTGGCGGGCACCGGACGCACAGAACGTGGACGGCGCCGGGCTCGGCCTGACCATCGCCGCGGTGCTGGTGGACGCCTCCGACGGGCGACTCACCATGCGACCGGGGGAGCGGCGCGGGCTGGTCGCCGCCCTGTGGTTCCCGGCGCCCGCACCCGACCCTGAAGCCGACCCGGCCGACGGGGAACCGACCGCCGACCTGCGGCCCACCCCGGCTCGGTAGCGGTCAGGGCTTGGCCGCGCGGTACCAGGCGGCGGCCCCCGGGTGCAGCGACAGCGGCGCGGTGGCGATCGCCGAGCGCGGGCTCATCTGCCCCGCCGCCGGATGCGCGGCGCCCAACTCGGCCCGGCGCTCCATCAGCAGCCGGGTCACCTCCCGGACCAGCCGCTCCGGCAGGTCGGCCCGGACGATCAGGTAGTTCGGGTCGGCCACCGTGGTCACCGGGTCCACGCCGTACACCGAGCGGGGGATGTCCCGGGAGACGTAGACCTGGCCGTAGCGAGCGCGCAGCGGCTCCGTCCACTCGCCGAGGTCCACGATCCGGGTGGCGCTGCGTCCCGCCAGCTCCTTGATGCCCTGCACCGGCAGTCCGCCGGAGAAGAAGAACGCGTCGATCTCCCCGGCGCGGAGCGCGGCCACCGACTCGTCCAACCCGAGCCGCTCCCGGAGCACCCCGTCGCCGCTGAGCTGGGCCACCTCCAGCAGCCGCATCGCGGTGATCTCGGTGCCCGATCCGGGTGCGCCGACGGAGACCCGCCGGCCACGCAGGTCGGCGACCGTGCGGACCGGCCCGCCGCCGGTGGTGACCAGGTGCAGCTGGTCGTCGTACACCCGGGCGACAGCGTTGACCGACGGGCTTTCCGAGGTGGTGGTGGGCAGCACGTCGGCCTGGGTGAAGCCCAGTTCGGCTGCTCCGGAGCCGATCAGCCGGACGTTCTCCGCCGAGGCGGCGGTGACCACCACGGTGGCCCGCACGTTGGGCAGCTCCCGGTTGAGGATGGCGGCCAGGGACTGCCCGAAGGCGTAGTAGACGGCGGTCGGGCTGCCGGTGGCGATCCGGATCGGCAGCGGCTCGGCCTGGGCGTCCCGGCAACTGGCGGCACCGGCCACGGTTGTGGCCAGCAGCAGCGCCAGCAGCGCGGCCATTCCCACGCGGCGGCGGCCGAGCCGGCCGGACGAGGTACGACTCACGCGGAGCACTGTGCGCTGCCGGAACGGTGCGCGCAAGCCCGTTCGGGTGGGTGGGGCGTGCCGGGTCAGCAGGCCGGGCGGCGTTCCGGCTCCGTTTCCGAGCCCCGTGCGGCCTCCATCGCCGCGCTGCGCAGAATCCGCTCCCGGTCCGGCCCGTCGGCGACGCTGACCAGGAAGCAGCCGGTGCCGGGGCGGAGCACGGCCGGGACATCGAGCACGGCCGCGCTACGGATCAACACCGCGGCCAGGTCCCGGTCAGTGAGCCGCACGCCGAGGATGTGCCGGCGGACGTGCCGCCCGCCGGCCAGCAGCGCCGACCGCCAGGCCGCCGCCGCGAGCCGGGACACCCACCGGCGACGGGCCGGTGAGGCACCGGGCTGCGGCCCACCGAGCAGCTCCCGACGCCCCTGCCACCAACCGGCGTTCAGCAGCCGGGTGTACGCGCCGTGATGCTCCGGGGGCACCCAGAGCCGGTGCAGCTCGTAGCGACGGCGCAGGCCGCCGACGGCCACCTCCTGGGTCACCGGAATGTCCAGCCGGGCGAGCAGCTGCCGCATCCGCTGAGCGGCGTCCTCCCGGTTGAACTCCACTCCCGGCGAGTGCGACCGGAGCGCCGCGGTCGGCCGGGCGACGGTCGGCAGGGGTGTGCACCGCAACAGGCAGGCGGCCTCGAACGCGTCGCCCAGGGTCAGCCAGTCCAGCGGGGGTGGCGTCGCCGGCGAGCGGAGCCGGTCGAGCAGGGCGGGTTCACGGGCCAACGAGGCGCTCCCTTGTCGGAGTCTGGGTTCCCCTACCGTGACCCCTGCCCCGCCCTTGCGGAACTGATCCCGCCCAGCCTTGAGGAAATCTTGCGGCTGGCGACCCGCCTACAGCTCAGTGACCACCAGATCCACCTGTCGCGGCCGGCCGGCTGGGGCGGCCTGCTCCACGACGGTGTGCTTCAGCTCGCGCAGCGTGCCGACCAGTTCCCCGGCGGTTCGCGGCCGGGCGCCGGCGACCAGCAGGTCACGGACCAACCGCCCCTTGGTCGCCTTGTTGAAGTGACTCACCACCGAGCGGACCGGCACACCGTCGACCTCCCGCTCGTGCAGCACCCGCACGGTCACCGTGCGCTCGGCCAACTCCCCGCGCGGCGTCCAGGTGGCCGCGTACGAGCCGGAGCGCAGGTCGAGCACCGGCCCGGTGCCGGCCGCAGCCGACAGAGCCGGCGCCAGCACCGGCCGCCAGTACGCCGACAGCGCCCCCACGCCGGGCAGCCGGGCACCGATCGGGCAGCGGTACGGCGGGATCCGGTCGGCGAGCCGGACCGCGCCCCACAGGCCGGAGCTGATCAGGATCGACCGGCGGGCCGCCCGCTGCGCCGCCGCCGGCAACGAGGCCAGCTCCAGCGCCTCGTAGAGCACCCCGGTGTAGATCTGCGCGGCCGGCGCGGTGGCCGCCACCCGCAGCCGGGCGTTGCGGCGCAGCTCGCCGCGCTGGCCCTCGCTGAGCCCGAGCGCAGCCCGCGCCGCCGCCTCGTCCGGCCCGGTGCTCAGCGCCACCAGCGCGTCCAGCACCCGCTCCCGGGCCGGGTTCAGCTCGGGCAGCGCGAGCCGGTCCGGGTCCCACCGTCGGCCGGTGCCGGCGTCGGCCTTCCCCTCCGAGGGCGGCAGCAGGATGAGCATCGGATCCGCTTCCTTGTCATTGCTCATTGCTGAGCAGGTTGGATGATTCGCTCTCCGCCCGGTGTTCCGGGCTGGAGTCCGGGAGCGGCAGTCTGCTCCGGTGACGATCGGCCCGTGCCTGCACGATCTGCCTCACCGCGCGATGCGGGGTGCGCAGGGTGATGTCGGGGTCACCATGTCGTCGCAGGACGTTGATCGCGGCGTTCACGTCGGCCTGCCACACCACCCCGCACAGGGTGCAGTGAAGCCGGTCCCCGGCGCGACGGCCGAAGCAGCCGCAGCGGTGACAGACTTGTGAGGTGTAGGCGGCGTTGACGTGCACGAGCGCAGAACCTCTGCGCTCCGACACATCCTTCAGCGCCTGCGCGGTGACCCCCTTGGTCCACGCGGCGAGACGCCGGTTGGTGTTCCTTCCGAGCTGCTTGCGCCCGGCGAACGTCTTGGTCAGGTCTTCGGCCACCACGACGGCGGCCTTGTCCACCACCCGGTGCACGGCGGTGAAGATCTCCGTGCGCACCCGCGCCTGATGACGCGCGGCCTGCCGGTCACGCTTGATCGCGCCGAGATTATTTCTGGCGATCCGGTCGGCCTTGGCCTGGTCGCCGCGCCGGGCGGCGGTGTTGGCAACAGAGCGAAGTTTCGCCCGGCGGCGGTTGCGTTCCTTGATCCGATCAGACTCGGCGGTCAACAGGTCGCCGAGGCGGTCGCCGTGGTGGTTGCCGTCGGAGTCGGTCAGCGCCTCGGTGTAACCCTTGTCCACCCCGAGCGTCGCGCCGCCACAGGGCCGCTGTGAGGTCTTCATGGTGGCGGCGTCGATCTGATAGTGGATCTCCACCCGGCCGTCGCGGAGGATCAGCCGCAGCGTGCCCGTCGGGGCGACGGTGGTGTTCAGCGGAATGCGGACGAGCTGGCGCTGCACGAGCCCGGGCACCGCCAGCCACAGTCGACCATTGCTGTCGGGTCGGGTGTGGTGCTGGTCGGCGCGCACCACGATCTGGTTGTGGGTGCGGTTGTGCCCGCGCCGCCAGTGTGAGCGCATCTGCCGGGACAGGTACGGGTCGTCGGCCCACCGGTCAGCCTTCAGCATCCCGAACAGCCGCTTCTGCTCTGCCTGGTCGCCGGTGTGGTGGCGGATGGCTCGGCGCACCTGCACCTTGGCCGACTCGCGGGTCGCGGTGATGTCGGCCATCGCGTCGCGGACGGTTTCCTTCCACGCGTTCGCCAACACCTCGAACCGGTGGTGGATGCCCTCAGCAAGCCACCGGTCGCGAACCTGCCGGTCGGTCAGCCCAGCGCCGCCCGCCGACCCGTACCGCTGCCACACCTCGCCGCGGACCCGACCCAGCCGCCGCGCCTGCTCGGCCAGCGCGCAGTATTTCCCCGCGTTGAGGCGGTGTGAGTAGGCGATCCGGGTCGTCTTCACGACGACACCTCGGTCAAGTCCGCAACCTTGAGCTGCTTCTCGTAACGACGCAGGCCGTGCAGGCGGCCGGAGAAGGTATCCACGATTGCCAACAGGTCCTGCACCATCTCCTCTCGCGGCGACAGCGACTCCTGGTTAGCAACGAGAATTTCGCAGCCAGCGGTCTCGGCCTCGTGGGCGAGGTAGTCATAGCCGAACCGGGTCAGCCGGTCTTTGTGCGCTACGACCAAAGTTGCCACTCTCCCGGCTTTGACGTCTGCCATGACGGCGAGCATCTTCGGGCGAGTCAGGTCCATTCCGCCGCCGACTTCCCGCACCCACTCATCCACCGCCAAACCGCGAGCGAGGCAGAACGCCTCCATGGCTTCGACCTGGCAGGCGAGGTCGGCGCGCTGCCCGGCGGAGGAGACGCGGCAGTAGACGACGATCTTGCGGTCGTCGCGGGTGAAACCGGGGGCAAGGACAGCGGCCACGTCGGATTCGTCGAAGTAGCGCTGACCAGACGGGGAGCGGCGGACAGTGATCTTGCCTTCCGCCTCCCAGCGCCGGATGGTCGACGGTGACCGCCCGACGCGCTTGGCGAAGTCGCCAATCCGGTAAACGCTACTCACGACGAGAAACTCTAGGCAGCTTTGCCTAAGGGAGCAAGCCTAGAGCCACCGCTCCTCGACGGGCGGGACGACGGCGCCCCGAGCGCCGGCTCGGCCAGCGTACGACCCGCCGCTACCGCCAGGGCCGCACCGGGGTGTCGGGGTGGTACACGCGATAGCCGTCCAGTTCCCGTACCGGTGCGGCGTCGGGCTCGTCGGCGAGCAGTCGACGCAGCCGCCGCTCCATCGGCGAGTCGATCTCCACCACGTAGCCGGGTCGCTCGGCCCGGCCGACCTGCCGCCAGTACGGCAGGTACCGGTTCTGGCCGGGGGACAGGTCGTCGTCGAGCACCCCGCAGACCACCGTCTCGTCGGTGTTGAAGACCAGTCGGTTGCAGGTCCAGTAGTCCCCGTACACCTCGTGGGGGCCGTTGGCGCGCAGCGTGGCGGCGAGTTCCCGGGCTTGGCGCTCCTCGGTCCGCGACGTCCGCACGTCGGTGGTCACGAAGAGCACGGTGATCACCAGCATGGTCGCGGTCAGGGCGGCCAGCACGGCGGTGGCCAGTGCGCCGGTGAGCCGACCGAGCGCTCCGACCGTGCCCCGCCAGCAGGCCACCGCGGCCACCCAGAGCGGCCAGAGCACCGCCGGCAGCGACAGTTGCAGCACCGACAGGTAGCGGGCGTTGTCCAGCGGGCTGGTCGCGGCGAGCGGGCTGCGCACGTACGACAGCAGGGTCAACGCGGCGCCGGCGACCAGGGCGAGCTGCACCACCGGCCGGACCCGATCCCCGAGTGGCGCTCTCGCGGCCCGGCGGTACGCGAGGACCGCGAGCACCGCGGCGACCACCAGCAGCACCGGGTAGAGCAGCCCGAACCACTGCTGCCAGCGGCCGCAGCCGTCCACCGGGCAGAGCCCGTGCGCCAGCGGCACCCCCTCCAGCAGTCCGCCCCGGATCCGGTCCGACCACGGTGGCAGCGGGCCGTCCTTGGTGCTCACCTCCCGGAACACCGACAGCGAGTCGTCACCCGGCGCTGCCCGGAGGTTGTCCCAGAGCATCGGCGCGACCCCGACCACGACGCCCGCCACCAGCAGCAGGCCGGACCAGCCGACGAGTTCCCGCCGCACCGCCCACAGCAGCGCCAGCCCGGCCACCGCCAGGTAGGGCAGGATCAGCCAGTCCGACCAGGCGGCCAACCCGACGAGTAGGCCGAACAGCGCGAGGGCGAGCCGGCGGCGGTGGACCGTGCCGGCCGCCAGTCCCACGGTGATCAGCAGCATCAGCAGCACCGCCGGCTTCACCTCGGGCCGTCCGCCGACCACGGTGAGCTGATCGCGCACCACCCGCTCCGGCCCGAGCGCCAGCAGGCCGACGATGAAGGCGGCGAACCACGGCGCGCAGAGCCGGCGGGTCAGCCGGTGGATCAGGTAGAGGAAGACCGCGTACAGCGCGAGCATCGGCAGCCGCAGCACCGGCCAGCTCGGCCCGGCCACCGCGACTAGCGGCGCGGCCAGGTACGACTCCAGCATCCCCATGTAGTGCTGGCCGTAGAGGAAGACCGGGTGCTCCCGGCCCTGCCCGATGTGCAGCGCGGCGAGGCCGAAGGTGGCCTCGTCGCTGTTCGACACCGGCACGGTGTACAGCGTCAGGACCAGCCGGTACCCGATGCCGGCCAGCCCGAACAGCAGCGCGACGAGCGCCGGTCGGTCGAGTCGTGGGCGCCACCGCCCACGGTGCTGCTCTGGTTTCGACACGACCACGCCCCCGTTGTCGTCCCGACCGGAGTGTTTCACGCATGGCGGGCTGGTCGGGGTGGTTCGGCTCAGCCGGGGTCGGCTCGCGTGGCCGTGGCTGTCGACGTGTGGCAGGGTTGGCGCGTGCCACCCACTCCCGCCGGCCAACTGGCCGTTCCGAACCTGCACCGGGCCGCGCGGATCGAGGACGCCGTGCACCAGCTCGTGGAGCGTCGGCTGCGGCGCACCGGCTGGCGGATCAACATCATCGCGTACACCAACTATGGCTCCCCGGGCTGGGTGCGGGTGATGTGCCGGGTGCTGCTCGGTCGGCCGGACACCCGTCAGCGGGGCCGGTTGGACAAGGTCCGCGGCTGGCGCAGCTTCACCACCCTGCCGGCCAAGCACGTCACGGTGACCATCGAGGCCGGCGGCGTGCGGCACGAGACCCGGGCCGACCGTAGCGGCTTCGTCGACACGCTGGTAGAGGCCGACCTGCCGCCCGGGTGGGGCACTGTCCGGCTCAGCGTCCCGGACGCTGAGCCGGTCGACGCGCCGGTGCGCATCCTCGACCCGGACGTCAAGTTCGGCATCCTCTCCGACATTGACGACACGGTGATGGTGACGGCGCTGCCCCGGCCGCTGCTCGCCGCGTGGAACACGTTCGTGCTCGACGAGCACGCCCGCAACGCCGTGCCCGGTATGGCGGTGCTCTACGAGCGGCTGGTCACCGCGCACCCCGGCGCCCCGGTCTTCTACCTCTCCACCGGCGCCTGGAACGTGGCGCCGACGCTGACCCGGTTCCTGTCCCGGCATCTCTACCCGGCCGGGCCGCTGCTGCTCACCGACTGGGGCCCGACGGCGGACCGTTGGTTCCGCAGCGGCCGGGAGCACAAGCGGGTGACTCTGGCCCGGCTGGCCCGGGAGTTCCCCGACGTGCGTTGGCTGCTGGTCGGCGACGACGGCCAGCACGACCAGGAGATTTACCGGGAGTTCGCCGCCGCCCACCCGGAGAACGTGGCGGGGGTGGCGATCCGCCGACTCTCCCCGACCCAGTCGGTGCTGGCCGGTAGTCTGCCCGCCCCGGCCGGCCTCCCGTCGACGGGGCCGGTGGGGCAGAAGTGGCTCTCCGCGCCGGACGGCGCCGGCCTGTGGAAGCTGCTGCGCGACGCCGGCCTGGTCTGACCGCCGGTCCGCCGGGTATCGGACGGTGGTCGGCGTGGCGAGGTGACTTCGTAGCGGGAAAATTGTGAAGGATACTTGCGCAACGGATCGGCAACCTTGAACATATTTTCGTGCGTAGAGACTATGGTCGATATCTGTCCGGGCTGGCGCTGGTAGCGGCGCTGGTGCTCGGCGCGGCAGCCCCCGCCTCCCCACCCGCCCCTCCGGACACCGTGCCGGTGGCCGCCCAGGCGGCCTGCGTGACCGATCCGGCAACCCCGAAGCGGCAGCTACGCGGCATGTGGATCGCCAGCGTGGCCAACATCGACTGGCCCAGCCGCACCGGGCTCACCCAGGCGGCCCAGCAGGCGGAGTACCGGGGCTGGCTCGATCTGGCCCAGCAGCGGCGGATGAACGCCGTCGTCGTGCAGATCCGCCCCGCCGCCGACGCGTTCTGGCCGTCCACCTACGAGCCCTGGTCGCAGTGGCTCACCGGCACCCAGGGCGGCAACCCCGGCTACGACCCGCTGGCCTTCATGGTGGCCGAGGCGCACGCCCGCAACCTGGAGTTCCACGCCTGGTTCAACCCGTATCGGGTCGC
This sequence comes from Micromonospora sp. NPDC005173, assembly GCF_040608515.1. Lineage (NCBI taxonomy): Bacteria > Bacillati > Actinomycetota > Actinomycetes > Micromonosporales > Micromonosporaceae > Micromonospora > Micromonospora sp. NPDC005173. Next base: position 39,098 of record NZ_JBEXIK010000014.1, on the reverse strand, counting down.
CACCCACACCGACCTGACCAAGCTGGCGGCCAGCCACCCGGCCCGCAAGAACCCGGGCTGGGCCGTCGCCTACAACGGCCAGCTCTACTACAACCCCGGCATCCCCGCTGTCCGCGCCTTCGTGCAGGACGCCATGATGGACGCCGTCCGCCGCTACGACATCGACGCGGTGCACTGGGACGACTACTTCTACCCGTACCCGGGCAGCGGTGGGGGTTTCCCCGACCAGGCCACCTTCGCCCAGTACGGCGCCGGCTTCAGCAACATCGCCGACTGGCGGCGCAACAACGTCAACCTGTTGGTGCAGGAGATGCACAACCGGATCCAGGCGATCAAGCCGTGGGTGAAGCTCGGCGTGAGCCCGTTCGGCATCTGGCGCAACGCCGGCACCGACCCGCTCGGCTCGCGCACCACCGGCCTCCAGTCGTACGACGCGATCTACGCCGACACCCGCCGCTGGGTGAAGCAGGGCTGGATCGACTACATCGCCCCGCAGATCTACTGGCACATCGGCCACTCCTCGGCCGACTACGCGGAGCTGGTCCGCTGGTGGTCCGAGACCGTGGCTGGCACTGACGTGCAGTTGCTCGTCGGGCAGGCCACCTACCGCGCCGGGGCGTCCGGGCAGGACGCCGCCTGGCAGGACCCGGCCGAACTGACCGACCACCTGACGCTCAACCGCACCTACCCCCGGATCCTCGGCGACATCCACTTCAGCGCCAAGGACGTCCGCGCCGACCGCATCGGCGCCGTCTCCCGGGTGGCGACCGACCACTACCGCCGGCCCGCGCTGGCGCCGGCCGGGTTGGGCGGCGCCGCGCCCGCCGCGCCGAACCTCACCTCGGCGGTACGCGGCACCGGCGGCGTGACCCTGAACTGGCAGCGCGGTGCGACCGGCAGCACGGCCGCGTACGCGGTGTACCGGCTGCCCGGCGACGGCGCGGTCGACCCCTGCGACCTCGCCGACGCCCGCAACCTGCTCGGCACGGTCCGCGCCTCGGGCAGCACCGGGACGTTCACCGACACCACCGCTGCGGCCGGGTCGACGTACCGGTACCTCGTGACCGGGCTGGACCGGCTGCACCACGAGAGCCCGGCCAGCAACGCGCGGGTGGTCACCGGCACCGGCGGCACGTTCAGCGTGATCGTGGACAACGCCACCGCCGGTGGCTTCACCGCCGCCGCCACCTGGGGAACGTCGTCGTACCTCGCCACGCGGTACGGCGCCAACTACCGGTTCGCCGAGCCGCAGGCAGTCAGCGATCCGGCCTGGTTCAGCGCGACGCTGCCCGCCGCCGGCTCGTACCGGGTCGAGGTCTGGTACCCGGCCGACTCCGGCTACAACAGCGCCACGCCGCACCTGGTGGCGACGGCGAACGGGACCGTGACAGCCACCGTCGACCAGCGCAGCGGTGGCGGGCAGTGGCGGGTGCTGGGCACCTACGACTTCGCCGCGGGGACGCGCCAGGTCGTCGGGGTCAGCCGCTGGACCAGCACCCAGGGGTACGTCGTGGCCGACGCCGTCCGCATCACCCGGCTCTGAGCGCGCCGTTCCCCCGGGGCGTCTCGACGCTTCGGGGGACCGGTCCCGCCCGCCCAGACGTCGCCCGGACCCGGCGCGCCCGGTCAGTCGCGGCGGAGCCAGATGACGCCGAGTGGGGGGACCTGGAGGGCGGCGGAGGCGACCATGCCATGCCACGGCACGTCCTCGGCGTGCACCTCGCCCAGGTTGCCCACCCCGGAGCCGCCGTAGTGGTGGGCGTCGGTGTTGAGCACCTCGGCCCAGGTGCCTCCCGCCGGCAGGCCGATCCGGTAGTCGTGCAGCGGCTGGGCGGAGAAGTTCGCCACGCAGACCAGCGTCGAGCCGTCCGGGGCGATCCGGATGAACGACACGGTGTTGTTGGCGACGTCGTCACCGGCGATCCAGCGGAACCCGGCCGGCTCGGTGTCCTGCGCCCAGAGCGCCGGGGTGTCCCGGTAGACCCGGTTCAGGTCACCGACGAGCCGCTGCACCCCGGCTCGTGCCGGGTCGTGCAGCAGGTACCAGTCGAGGCCGCGCTCCTCGCTCCACTCCCGGTCGTCGGCCAGCTCGGAGCCCATGAAGAGCAGCTGCTTGCCCGGGTGCGCCCACATGTAGGCCAGCAGCGCCCGTACGTTGGCCAGCCGCTGCCAGGTGTCGCCGGGCATCTTGCCGGCCAGGGAGCCCTTGCCGTGCACCACCTCGTCGTGGCTGATCGGCAGCACGTAGTTCTCGCTCCAGGCGTACGCCAGGGAGAAGGTGAGCTGGTGGTGGTGGTGCTGCCGGTAGATCGGGTCCTTCGAGGTGTAGAGCAGGGTGTCGTGCATCCAGCCCATGTTCCACTTGAACCCGAAGCCCAGCCCGCCCTCGGCGGTGGGCCGGGTCACGCCCGGCCAGGCGGTGGACTCCTCGGCGATCATCACCACCCCGGCGTGGTGCTTGTAGACGGTCGCGTTCACCTCCTGCAGGAACGCGATGGCCTCCAGGTTCTCCCGACCGCCGTACTGGTTGGGGGCCCACTCGCCGTCCTTGCGGGAGTAGTCCAGGTAGAGCATCGAGGCGACGGCGTCCACCCGCAGCCCGTCGATGTGGAACTGGTCGCACCAGTAGAGCGCGTTGGCGACCAGGAAGTTGCGGACCTCGCGGCGGCCGAAGTCGAAGACGTAGGTGCCCCAGTCGGGGTGCTCGCCGCGCCGCGGGTCGGGGTGCTCGTAGAGCGGGGTGCCGTCGAAGCGCGCGAGGGCCCACTCGTCCTTGGGGAAGTGCGCTGGCACCCAGTCCAGGAGGACGCCGACGCCAGCGGCGTGCAGCTGGTCGACCAGGTAGCGGAAGTCGTCCGGGTCGCCGAAGCGGGAGGTCGGCGCGTAGTAGCCGGTCACCTGGTAGCCCCAGGAACCGCCGAACGGGTGCTCCATCACCGGCAGGAACTCCACGTGGGTGAAGCCCAGTTCGGTCACGTACGCGGTGAGCTGCTCGGCCAGCTCGCGGTAGCCGAGACCCGGCCGCCACGAGCCGAGGTGCACCTCGTACACACTCATCGGCTCCTGGTGCGGCTGCCGCTCGGCCCGCTGGGCCAGCCAGTCCGCGTCGGACCACCGGTACGTCGAGTGGTGCACCACCGACGCGGTGGCCGGCGGCACCTCGGCGTACGCCGCGAGGGGGTCTGCCTTGTCCCGCCACTGCCCGTCGGCGCCGAGCACCCGGTACTTGTAACGGGCCCCGACCCGGGCGTTGGGGACGAACAGCTCCCACACGCCGCTGGAGCCGAGCGAGCGCATCGACCAGCCGTCGTCGGGCGCCCAGCCGGTGAAGTCGCCGACCAACCGCACCCCGTGCGCGTTGGGCGCCCAGACGGTGAACGCGACGCCCTCGTCGAAGACCCGGGCGCCGAGCGCCTCCCACAGCCGCTCGTGCCGGCCCTCGCCGATCAGGTGCAGGTCCAGCTCGCCGAGGGTCGGCGGGTAGCGGTACGGGTCGTCGTGCACGGCACCGTCGACCTCCACCCGGTAGTCGAGCACGGTGCCCTCGACGCGACTCTCGAAGACACCGATGTCGTGCACCCGCTTCATCGGGTGCCGCTCGTCGCCGATGAGCAGCACGACGTCGCCGGCGCCTCGGCGCATCGTGCGGATCGTCGTCCACCCGTCGGCGGGGTGCGCGCCGAGCAGCGCGTGCGGGTCGTGCGTCACGCCGGTGATCAGCTGGTCCATCGGGCGTCCTTCGAGGCGGGAGCGGTCGGCGTGGTACCGCCGGACAGGTCGGCGGGGACGTCCGCGACGGTGAGCGTGGCCGGAACGGTCGCTGCGCGTACCGGTGCGGCGGGCGGGTTCGACCGGCGCACGGTCAGCACGTGTGCCGGTTGCAGGTACGGGTCGAGCCGCACGGCGTTGCGCTGACCCCAGTCGTAGCTGGTGCCGGTGAGCTCGTCGTGCACGGTGAACCGCTCGTGCCAGTCGAAGCCGAGGGCGGGCATGTCCAGCGTGGTGTTGCCCCACTGCACGGTGCGCGGGTCGAACGAGCAGATCACGATGACGGTGTTGCCGGTCTCCGGGTCGTGTTTGGACCAGCAGAGCAGCGCCGGGTTGTCGATCTCGTGGAAGCGCAGGTTGCGCAGCTGGTGCAGGGCCGGATTGTCGCGGCGTACCCGGTTGAGGGTGGCGAGGAACGGTGCCAGCGAACGGCCCTGCGCCTCGGCGCCGGCCCAGTCCCGGGGGCGCAGCTCGTACTTCTCGTTGTCCAGGTACTCCTCGGCGCCGGGGCGAGCCACGTGCTCGAACAGCTCGTAGCCGGCGTACAGGCCCCAGGAGGGGGAGAGCAGCGCGGCCAGCACCGCCCGGATCTTGAACATCGGTGGGCCGCCGTGCTGCAACGACTCGTGCAGGATGTCCGGGGTGTTCGGCCAGAAGTTGGGCCGCATGTAGTCGGCCGCTGCGAGCAGTTCCTCGCAGTACGCCCGCATCTCGGCCGCCGACGTGCGCCAGGTGAAGTAGGTGTACGACTGGGTGAAGCCGATCTTGCCGAGACCGTGCATGATGGCCGGCCGGGTGAACGCCTCGGCCAGGAACAGCACGTCCGGGTCGACCGCCTTCACCTCGGCGATGAGCCAGTGCCAGAAGTCGAACGGCTTGGTGTGCGGGTTGTCCACCCGGAAGATCCGGACACCCTCGCCGACCCAGTGCAGCACCACCCGCAGCACCTCGGCCCGGATGCCCTCCGGATCGTTGTCGAAGTTCACCGGGTAGATGTCCTGGTACTTCTTCGGCGGGTTCTCCGCGTACGCGATGCTGCCGTCGGCCCGGGTCGTGAACCACTCCGGGTGCTCGCTGACCCACGGGTGGTCCGGCGCGCACTGCAACGCCAGATCCATGGCCACCTCCAGGCCCTGGGCCGCCGCGGCCTCGATGAAGGCCCGGAAGTCTGCCGGCGTACCCAGGTCGGGGTGGATGGCGTCGTGGCCGCCCTCGGCGGCGCCGATCGCCCACGGCGAGCCCACGTCGTCCGGCCCGGCGGTGAGCGCGTTGTTGGGGCCCTTGCGGTTGACCCGGCCGATCGGGTGGATCGGTGGCAGGTAGAGCACGTCGAAGCCCATCGCCGCGACGCCCGGCAGCCGATCCGTGGCGGTGGCGAAGGTGCCGGAGCGCGCGCCCACCGCTCCCTCTGAGCGCGGGAAGAACTCGTACCAGGCGGAGAAGAGCGCGCGCTGCCGGTCCACCCAGAGGGAGTACGTGTCACCCTCGGTGATCAGCTCCCGCACCGGATGCTCCCAGAGCAGGTCGGCCAGGGCCAGCGCAGGGTCGACCCGCTGCGGCAGCGGCAGGTCGGTGTCGACCAGCGCCGTGAGAGCCGTGGCGACCCGGGCACGCTCGGCGGCCGGCACCAACTCGCGGGCGGCGGTGAGCACCCGGGCACCCTCGGCCAGGTCGTTGGCCAGCTCGGCCGGCCCCTGCCCGGCGGCCACCTTCTTGGTCACCGCGTTCTGCCAGGTCAGGTACGGATCCTGGAACGCCTCGACGGTGAAGACCCAGGCGCCGACCGTGTCCGGACGAATGGTGGCGTGCCAGCGGTCCTGACCCGGCTCCCCGGGGCGCATCCGGGTGGACGGCCGCGCCGCACCGTCCGGGCCGAGCCACACCACGTTGCAGCCGAGGGCGTCGTGACCCTCGCGGTAGGCGCGGGCCGACACCGGCACCGGCTCGTCGACCACTGCCTTGGCCGGGTAGCGACCGCAGGCGACGGCGGGGGAGACGTCTTCGATCGGGAACCGTCCAGTCACCCCGCCAACCTACTGTGCGAGATCCTCTCGCGCGCGGCAAGCAACTCCAACGCCTCCGACCCGTGGCCGAGGGGTGGCTCATGATCGTGCTCGATCCTGGTTGTAGTGCCCTCGTTCGCACCGCGAGGCCACTGTTTCCTGGATCGAGCACGATCATGGGGCCGGGCGGCGCCACTCGCGAGCCCTCAGAGGCGCAGGGTTGGCGCGAGGCGGCGATCTGACCGGGTCAGCCCGCTGCCCCGACTGAGCGGTACACGTCGAGTGTCTGCCGGGCGACGGCGTCCCAGGAAAAGTGCTCCACCGCGCGCTGCCGGCCGGCCTTGCCGAACCGCGCGGTGCGGGCCGGGTCGGCCAGCAGCGTGTTGACCGCCGCCGCCAGGTCGGCGACGAACTTCTCCGGGGCCAGCGGCCGGCCGGACCCGTCGGCGGCCTGCTCGATTGGCACCAGCAGGCCCGTCTCACCGTCGGCCACCACCTCGGGGATGCCACCGGTGGCGGTCGCCACCACCGCCGTCTCGCAGGCCATCGCCTCCAGGTTGACGATGCCCATCGGCTCGTACACCGACGGGCAGACGAAGACGGTGGCGTGGGTGAGCACCTGGATCACCTCGGGCTTGGGCAGCATCTCGGCCACCCAGACCACCCCGGAGCGGTTGGCCCGCAGCTCGGCGGCTAACTCCTCCACCTCGGCGGCGATCTCCGCGGTGTCCGGAGCGCCGGCAAGCAGCACGAGCTGGGTGTCCGCCGGCAGCTCCCGGGCGGCCCGCAGCAGGTAGGGCAGCCCCTTCTGGCGGGTGATCCTTCCGACGTACACCACGCTGGGTCGGGCCGGGTCGATGCCGAGCCGCTCCAGCACGTCGGTGCCCCGGTCCGGGGCGTACTGGATGGTGTCGATGCCGTTGTAGACCACCCGGACCCGGTCCGGGTCGACCTGCGGGTAGGCGGCCAGCACATCGCGGCGCATCCCACCGCTCACCGCGATCACCGCGTCGGCGGCCTCCACCGCCGTGCGCTCGCACCAGGAGGAGAGCGCGTAGCCGCCGCCGAGCTGCTCGGCTTTCCACGGCCGCAGCGGCTCCAGACTGTGCGCGGTCATCACGTGCGGCACCCCGTGCAGCAGCTTCGCGGTGTGTCCGGCCAGGTTGGCGTACCAGGTGTGGCTGTGCACCACGTCGGTGCCGGCCGCGCCGGCGGCCATCTCCAGGTCCACGCCCATGGTGCGCAGCGCGGCGTTCGCGCCGGTGAGGCCGGGCGGTTCGGCGTACGCGGTGACGCCCGGCTCGGTGCGCGGCAGACCGAAGCAGTGCACCCGCACGTCGGCGAGGCGGCGCAACTCCCGGGCCAGGTACTCGACGTGCACGCCGGCGCCGCCGTAGACCTCCGGCGGGTACTCACGGGTCAGTAGATCGACGCGCAGGGAGCCGGTGGCCGGGGAGGAGTCGGTCATGTGCGCACCCTAGTGCAGAAGACTCCCCGTACGAGTGGTGAAGTGCGACGCGGGTGGATAGCGTCGGGGCATGGCTGCCAAGGTGCTCGCGATCGTCCTGGCGGGTGGGGAGGGCAAGCGCCTGATGCCACTCACCACGGACCGGGCCAAGCCGGCCGTCCCGTTCGGCGGGATGTACCGCATGGTCGACTTCGTCCTCTCCAACCTGGCCAACGCCGGCTATCTCAAGATCGTCGTGCTGACCCAGTACAAGTCCCACTCCCTCGACCGGCACATCACCAAGACCTGGCGGATGTCCACGCTGCTCGGCAACTACGTCACCCCGGTACCCGCGCAGCAGCGTCGTGGCCCCTGGTGGTTCGCCGGCTCCGCCGACGCCATCTACCAGAGCTTCAACCTGATCAACGACGAGCAACCTGACTACGTGATCGTCTTCGGCGCCGACCACATCTACCGGATGGACCCGCGGCAGATGGTGGAGGACCACATCGCCTCCGGCGCCGCGGTGACCGTCGCCGGCATCCGCCAGCCGCTGTCGACGGCCGACCAGTTCGGCGTCATCGAGGTCGGCGAGGACGGTCGGCGCATCCGGGCGTTCCGCGAGAAGCCCACCGACGCGGTCGGCCTGGCGGACGCTCCGGACGAGATCTACGCGTCGATGGGCAACTACGTCTTCACCACCCGGGCGCTCTGCGAGGCGGTCGAGCGCGACGCGGAGGACAAGACCAGCAAGCACGACATGGGCGGCAGCATCATCCCGATGCTCGTCGAGCGGGGCGAGGCCAACGTCTACGACTTCCGGGACAACGAGGTGCCGGGCACCACCGACCGGGACCGCGGCTACTGGCGGGACGTCGGGACGCTCGACTCGTTCTACGACGCGCACATGGATCTGATCAACGTGCACCCGGTGTTCAACATGTACAACTTCGACTGGCCGATCTACACGGAGCAGCCGCCGTGGCCGCCGGCGAAGTTTGTGCACCAGTGGGGCGAGCGGGTCGGCCGCGCGGTCGGCTCGATGGTCTCCCCGGGCGTGGTGATCTCCGGCTCGCTGGTGGAAAACTCGATCGTCTCGCCGAAGGTGCGGGTGCACTCCTGGGCGCACGTCGAGGGCTCGGTGCTGATGGAGGGTGTCGAGATTGGCCGGCACGCGGTGATCCGACGAGCCATCCTGGACAAGAACGTGTTCGTCCCGGAGGGCGCCGAGATCGGCGTCGACTTGGAGAAGGACCGGCAGCGCTACACCGTCTCCGACAACGGCATCGTGGTGATCGGCAAGGGCCAGAAGGTCGAGCTGTGATCCCTGCCGGTCCGTCGTCCGTCGCAGTACCGAGGAGGTAGACCCCCGTGCCCCATCCCCGTGCCGGCCAGCCCGCCGAGGCCGCCGACCTGGTCGACGTGCCGCGCCTGGTGACCGCCTACTACGCCGAGCACCCGGACCCGGCGGACCCGGCGCAGCAGGTCTCCTTCGGCACCTCCGGCCACCGGGGTTCCAGCCTGCGCAACGCGTTCAACTCCGACCACATCCTGGCGGTCACCCAGGCGCTCTGCGACTACCGACGGGAGCACGGCCCGGACGGCCCGCTCTTCCTCGCCCGGGACACGCACGCGCTCTCCGCGCCGGCCGCGGTGGACGCCCTGGAGGTGCTCGCCGCCAACGGGGTCACCGTGCTGGTGGACAGCCGCGACGGCTACACCCCGACCCCTGCGCTGTCGCACGCGATCCTCACCCACAACCGGGGGCGCACCAGCGGGCTCGCCGACGGCATCGTCATCACCCCGTCGCACAACCCGCCGGACGACGGCGGCTTCAAGTACAACCCCACCAACGGCGGGCCGGCCGACACCGACGTCACCAGGTGGATCCAGGACCGGGCCAACGCGATCCTCGCCGCCGGGCTCAAGGAGGTCCGCCGGATCACCTACGCCCGGGCCCGGGCCGCTGACACCACCGGGGAGTACGACTTCCTCGCCAACTACGTCGACGACCTGCCGGCGGCCATCGACGTCGACGCCATCCGTGACGCCGGGGTCCGGATCGGCGCGGACCCGCTGGGCGGGGCGAGCGTGGCGTACTGGGGCGAGATCGCCGAGCGGCACCGGCTGGACCTGACCGTGATCAACCCGACGGTCGACCCGACCTGGCGGTTCATGACCCTGGACGGCGACGGCAAGATCCGAATGGACTGCTCCTCGCCGAACGCCATGGCGTCGCTGATCGCCGCCCGCGCCAACTACCAGATCTCCACCGGCAACGACGCCGACGCCGACCGGCACGGCATCGTCACCCCGGACGCCGGCCTGATGAACCCCAACCACTACCTGGCGGTGGCGATCAACCACCTGTTCCGCACCCGACCCGACTGGGGTCCGGCCGCCGCGGTGGGCAAGACCCTGGTCTCCTCGTCGATGATCGACCGGGTCGCCGCCGACCTCGGCCGGCCGCTGCTGGAGGTGCCGGTCGGCTTCAAGTGGTTCGTGCCCGGGCTGCTGGACGGTGCGGTCGGCTTCGGCGGGGAGGAGAGCGCAGGCGCGTCGTTCCTGCGCCGCGACGGCTCCACCTGGACCACCGACAAGGACGGCATCCTGCTCTGCCTGCTCGCCGCCGAGATCCTGGGCAGCACCGGGCGCAGCCCGAGCGAGCACTGGGCCGAGCTGGCCGAGCGGTTCGGCGCGCCCTCGTACGCCCGGATCGACGCCCCGGCCACCCGTGAGCAGAAGGCCGTGCTCGGCAAGCTCTCCCCGGAGCAGGTCACCGCCACCGAACTGGCCGGCGAGCCGATCACCGCGACGCTGACCAGCGCGCCCGGCAACGGTGCGCCGATCGGCGGGCTCAAGGTCAGCACGCAGTCCGGGTGGTTCGCCGCCCGGCCGTCCGGCACCGAGGACGTCTACAAGATCTACGCCGAGTCGTTCCAGGGGCCGGAGCACCTGGCGCGCATTCAGCAGGAGGCCAAAAACCTGGTAGACGGGGTGCTCAACCAGTCCTGACCCCGCCCAGCGGGGTCGGTCAGCAGGGTGGGGGACGATCCTGCTGGTGATGCTGGAGCTCCTCGGGCAGCAGCTCGCGGAGCTGCTCGGGCAGGAACGGCAGGTCGAGCAGGCTCATCTTCAACTGGTTGCGTTCCTGGTAGCGCAGCGGGTCGAGGCGGACCACCAGGCCGGCGTTGCGGCGGTAACTGATGTCGATGGTCCCCTCGGTCGCCGCATCCCGGAACACCAACCCGTCCATCTCCACGGCGACCGCCGCCGAGTTGGGTTCCAGCTCCAGCCGGATCTTCTCCCCTGGAGAGAGCACCACCGACCGGGAGATGCCGGCCATCGGCGCCGACGGTGTCACCACCACCACGTCCGCCGCCGGGGAGATCAGCGGTCCGCCAGCGGCGTAGCTGTACGCCGTGGAGCCGATCGGCGTGCTGACCACCACGGCGTCGCAGCGGTAATAGCCGTACTGCTGGCCGTCGATCCCGAGGGTGGCGGTGATGAAGCCGGAGCCGGGCTGACGGACCAGGGCGATGTCGTTGAACGCCACGACGTCGTCGCCGCACACGTCGCAGGCCAGGCAGGCGTGCGACTCGACGGTGAAGTCCTTCGACAGCAACCTGCTCAACGCCTCGGGCAGCTCCGGCGGTTCGACCTCGACCAGGAAGCCGAGCCGACCCAGGTGCACGCCGAGCACCGGCTTCGGATCGAGGATGGCGGAGCGCAGCGCTCCCAACATGGTGCCGTCACCACCGATGCTGATCAACGCGTCGGCGCGGCTGGCCACCTCGTCCGCCGGCACCGGCTCGACACTGGCCGGCACGCGGTGCCGGTCCTTCTCGCTTACCATCAGCGTCTTGTGGTGGCGCGACGCCCACCGTTCGATGATCCCGACCACCTCGGAGACGTCCCGCGTGGGATGCAGCACCAGACCCAGCCCCGCCACCCGTACAGCTCACCACATCGGCGTCGGACGCGCCGGACGTCGCGGGAGGTTCACGGGCGGTGGCTTCACCGCCGGTGCACCCTGCGGACCAGGCACCCTGCCCAACCATCAGCGGGACATCGCTCGCAGGTCGGCGCAAGTGAGCGGGAATCACCATCGAACCCAAATATGGCGGAGGCAAGGCTGGGAAATTTCAGGTGGCTCGTGGGGATCAAAGCGCTGGTTGCGCTGTTCGTGCCCGTTTCGGATGTAATATCCGTTTTTGTTGGTCAAACGGGCCAGCCTGCGTGTCCGGCCGACGGGCGAAGCCCGTGCAGTGCGGTCAGCGCGCCTGACGCGAGGTCACGGAAAGGGAGGCAGGGTGAGCCGGCTCATGGCATTGGTGCGCGCAGTCAATGAGAAGAGAGTGAACTTCAGTCAGGGGATCAGTCGTACGCGTCGCAGAGACGGGTCGGCCGCTGCGCTCAGGCTGGCGCTGCTGTGGGTCATCGAGGGGACCCTGCGGCCGGCGAAGAACATCCGGCAGCGCCGATTCGACCGCAGCCTCTGCATCGTGACGACCGGCAGGATCGCGGTCACCGACGCCATGCGGTCCGCGGCCACACATCCCGACAGCACCCGCTATGAATCGATGTCACCGCAGCAGATCAAGACGTTGCTGAGACGCCTGCCGATCGACTCGCCGGCGCACTTCACCTTCCTCGACCTGGGCTCAGGCAAGGGCCTTCCCCTGGTGCTGGCTGCCAGCTACGGGTTCCCGCGGGTCCTGGGGGTCGAACTGGACGGCGGGCTGGTAGAGATGAGCCGGGCCAACGTGCGGTCCTTCGAGACCAGATCACCAACGCACGCGGGAGTCATCGGGGTGACGCAGGGGGACGCGGCCAACGTCGTTCTACCGCCCGGACCCACCGTGCTGTTTCTCTTCAATCCGTTCGGCGAGGCAACGCTGCGAATCGTCGTCGACAACATCGAGCGGTCGCTGAAAGTGTCGCCAAGGCCCTTCTTCGTGGCCTACTACAACCCGGTGCACCGGGAGGTTCTGGACGAGCGTCCGTCGCTGCGGCGGGTGTTGTCGACCACGCGCCTGGCGATGTACGAGGCCCATGGCTGAGCACGGTCGGGCCGGATGGGGGGGCCGGATGTGGTCGGGGCTGCCGGCGTGACCTGACCGGTTGGCCCTCGTTGAGCCGATGTTGGCGGAAGAGCGGGGGTCGAGAGTGTTGTTGGTATTTGTGCCGGTTCTCGGATTGGCCGTGATCCACTACTTCGTCGCGATCCGGCGCAACGGCCTCCTCACGCCGGACGGGCTGTTCGTGGCGTGCCAGATGTTGATGCTCTACGGCACGGTCCGACTGGTCGACCCGGCCTCCGAGGTGCAGGTCTTCTACGCGCGGCTCATGGCCGGGGCTGTTGCCATCTACGTCATCTCCAGCATGGTCACCTTTCTCTGGCTGACCCGCAGCGAGACTTCCTCGGCGAACGACGCGCATTTCCGTTCGTCATACTCGGTCTCCCTACTGCCGCCGACGGCCGCGATCCTGGCCGTAATCGGAGTTTCGATCCTGATCACGGTGGCCTACTTCAAGGCCGTCGGGTACAGCGCCTTTCTCACGGGCCTGTGGGGCCGACTGAGCGGTTCGCCGGCGGACATCGCGACGCTTCGCCTGGAGTCGTACGCCGGCAGCGCGTACTTCTACCCGGGCTATGTGAACCAATTCAAGAACGTGATCCTGCCGTCGCTCACGCTCGTGCTGGTCGCCTGGTCGTTCAGCCGCAGCGGGCTCTTCGCGCGGGCGTGCTCTATCGCGCTCCTCGGAGTCTCCGCGCTCGCGCTCATGGCCACCGGGCAGCGGAGCGCGTTGGTGATGTTCCTGCTGACCGCCATGGTCTTCACGTTCCTGCACCACGGGCGGCGACTGCCGAGGGCGGCGCTGGTGCCCGTGATTCTCGGACTGCCGCTCGTGCTGCTGTCCACCTTCGTGTTGGCCCGCGGCGCCGGCAGTGCCGAGCACCCGGTGCGGACGGCGCTGACCGACCTCATCGCGCGTTTCGTGAACGACAATCAGGAAAGCGGGATCGCCGCCTTCATCTACACCTCCGCCAGCCCCGTCCGCTACGGCCGGGAGTGGCTCGAGCAGTTGGCCGGCGTCCTGCCCGGCAACCGGGGCAGCGATTTGAGCGGGCAGGTCTTCGCCACGTTGTACGGCTCCACCCGCGGCACCTCGCCGCCCTCCCTGTGGGGCTCGATCCACTACAACTTCGACACTGTGGGAGTGATCCTCCTGGCCGGGCTCTTCGGCGTGCTCCTACAACTGCTGACCCGGCGGACGCTGTGTGGCGTCAACTACAACTCGCTGGAGCTGGTCGGAATCGCCGGGGTAACCGTCGTGCTCGGGACCTGGGTCGCCGGTGGCATCGAGACCCCGTTGAACGTCGGCCTCGTCCCCTACCTGGGGCTGTGGTACTGGGGTAGCCGGATCGGCCGTGCCAACCGGCAGCCTGCCGACCAGGCCGTGTCGATGAGCGGGCGACCGGTGCCGACGGGCGTCGGCCACCGCGCGGTCGTACCGCCTCAGGGGCGACCCGCGTGGCTGGCAGGATTCGAACCCAAGAGGGGCGCTCCGGCAGCGAAGGCGCCCGGTGCCCGCTGGTGGTGACCGGCCCACCGGAGGTCGGGGACGCATCGGGCTGCTCGCGTCCGTCCGCAGTCGACTGGGCGGCAGCCGGCGGGGAGTGCTGAGCATCGCCGCCGGAAGCGCGGGGGGACAACTGCTCCTGCTGCTCGCCGCGCCGCTGCTCGCGCGGATATACAGCCCGTCGGACTTCGGCGTCTTCACGGTGCTGTCCATGCTCGCGGCGACCATCAGCGTGGTGGCCGCCGGCCGGTTCGAACTGGCGGTGCCGCTGCCGGAACGGGACCGCGACGCCCATGCCCTCGTGGCGCTGGGCCTCGTCGCGGCGCTCATCACGGCGATGCTGTGCACCGCCGTCGTGGCGGTGGCGAGAGACGACGTCGCGGTGCTCTTCGATCAGCCGGCGCTCCGGCGGTGGCTGTGGCTGACGCCGTGGACCGCGGCCGCGATGGGCGCTGTCCTGGTGCTGAACCAGCTGGCAATCCGGTACCGGCGGTACGGCGCGATCGGCCGACGCAACCTGCTTCAGTCCGTCGCGATCCTGCTCACCCAGCTGGGCGCCGGCATGGCCGGCGTGCGGTCCGGCGGCATGGCGTTGGGCCTCGGGGTCGGCCACCTCGTGGGCGCGCTCAGTCTGCTTCGGGGGGCGGGTCGGCCCGCGGCGGACGGGTGCGCCGGGGTGCGACGCCGGATGCTGTGGGACCTGATGGTGCGCTACCGCCGGTTTCCCCTCCTGCTGGCACCGTCCGGGCTGCTCAACGTGCTCGGGCTGCAGCTGCCTGCCCTGCTCATCGCGTACCACTACGGTGCGGAGGTGGCCGGCTGGCTCGGCCTGACCCAGCGGGTGATCGCGATGCCCGCGGCGCTGATCGGCATGGCGGTCGCCCAGGTGTACCTGGCGGAGTTGTCCGGCAGCGCCCGATCCGGCGGCGGCGTTCGTACGGGACGACTCTTTCTCACGGCGAGCCGGCAGTTGGCGGTGATCGCCGGTGCCGGGCTCGTGGTCCTCGCCTTCGGCGCACCGTCGGCCTTCTCAGCGTTGTTCGGGGCGGAGTGGGCGAACAGTGGACGCTACGCCCAGGCGCTGGCGATCTACGCCGCTACGCAGTTCGTCGCCGCCCCGCTGTCGCAGACGCTGATCGTCTTCGGCAGGCAGGGCCTGCAACTGGCGTGGGATGCGGGCCGGGTGCTGGTGGTGACGGGAGCAGTCGGTGCCGTCGCCATGTCCGGCGCCTCGGCACTGGCGGCCGTCTGGGCGTTCGGACTGTCGGCGGCGGCCGCGTACGTGGCCTCCTGGCTGCTGTCGCTGTGGACGGTCACCAGAGCGGGCCGGGAGATGCCACGGCCGGCGGCGGCCCCGGCACTGGCACTGGCTCGGGAGAAATGACGGCAACCCGCATTCCTGGTCCGACGGTTCCGGCTCTCGTTTCCGGAGCTTCATTCCCTTCCTGCCGCGGCACCCGTACACGCAACCTGCCAACTCTTCTCTCGTTCAACCAGATGCGCTCACCTTTTCGCCTTCGATCCCGAATCCATTTCGAAGAATTGAGTTCACATGACGCCGGACACGACGCTTCTCCTCTGCGATCTCTCGCCCTTCCGCCACTCCACCCGAACGCGGAAGATCGCCGTCACGGTCGCGTCCAGCGTTCCCGGCTCGGTGCGGGCCATCACCCTCTCCCGGGTCGGCCGCTTCGGAGCGGCGGACGAGCCCGGCCGGTCGTGGCTCGACGGTGTCGATGTCGAGCAGTTGCCGGTGCGCCAGATCGACGACCGTCGTCGATTCACCGCCTCCGTACGCAATCTGCTGGGCGTCTACCTTCCGGCGCTCCGGCGGCTCCGCCGCCGGGTCCTGGCGACGCCGGCCAGAACCATTTTCGTCGGTCACATTTCACTTTTCTGGATCGGTTTGGCGCACCGGAAACGATGGGGCTCTCACATCATCCTCAATGGACGCGAGCGGCCCGGTGGCATTCGGACGAAAGGCTCACTGGCCACCTGGTACTCCCGACTCGAGCCGTTGCTGTTGCGGATGGTGGCACGACGGCGGGGCCTCACGGTGTTGGCCGTCTGCGAGAGCCACGCGGCCGCGTTCCGCAAGCTGGGCTTCGATGACGTGCTCGTGGTGCGCAACGTGCCGCTCGCCTCGTTCGCGCCGGAATTCGTACCGCCATCGCCCGGCCCGGAGCTCGTCGTGGCCTGTGTGGGCACCCTCTATCCCGGGCGCGCCCTCGAAATCCTGATCGACGCCGTCGTCGCCGCCCGGTCCGCCGGTGCGGCGGTGCGGCTGGAGATGACCGGCCCGGCGAGCCAGGACTATCGGCAGGCCCTCCGGGACCGGATAGTCAACGCTGGTGCCGAGCCCTACATCTCGCTGAGAGACCCCTGTCCCGGGGCCGAGGTGCCCGCCCGCTATCAACGCGCCCACCTGAGCACGGCGCTGTACCAGGCGGTGGACACGGCCAACGACTCGCTGTCCAACAAGCTGTTCGAAGCCGTGGTGGCGGGTCGCCCCGTCATCGCCGGCAGCCTGCCCGAGAACCGGGCGCTGATCGAGCAGTTCGGAGTCGGTTGGGTAGTCCCGGTGGAAGCGGCCCCGCTCAGCCGGCTTCTGGTGGAACTGGCGGCGGACCTGGCCGCCGTCCGCGCCATGGCGCAGCACTGCTTTCAGACCGGCCGGGCAGAGTTCGTCTGGGAGGTCGAGACCTCCCTGCTGCAGAAGCGGCTCCTTGACCGCACCGGGATCCAACCGCCCCGACCGGTCGCTCCACTCAGGTCCGGCGAGCCGAACTGAGCGGAGTGGACTGCTCGGGAATCCGTTGAACGGTCGCGCCGCCGTCGTAGCCGAATGCGGTCTCCTGCGGGCTTGTTGCCCTATTCGGGTGATTTCGGGCCATTAGAGTGTTTAGCTCGTTGTCAGGCAGGACAGAGCCGGCCTGAATGACAGGCGTTGACCCTGTGCCTCGGTGGCCGTGCCAGCGCGCGAACACCACGTGGCACCGGTCCCTGACGAACGGGAGCACCAGTGAGTTACTCGATCACCGGACGCCGGGTACTGATCACCGGCGGCACGGGTTCCTTCGGCCAGACCATGGTTCGCCGGCTCCTCGATCGGGGAGTCGGCGAGGTTCGCGTGTTCAGCCGGGACGAGGCCAAGCAGGACACGATGCGCCGACTGCTCGGCGACGAGCGGGTCCGCTACCACGTGGGGGACGTGCGGGACTACGACTCGGTGCGGCGGGCCAGCCGCGGCATCGACCATATCTTCCACGCGGCGGCGCTCAAGCAGGTGCCGTCGTGCGAGTTCTTCCCGCTCGAGGCGGTCCGGACCAACATCGTGGGCAGCGCGAACGTGGTGGAGGCGGCCGAGCGCAACGGGGTCGGCTCGGTGGTGGTGCTGAGTACCGACAAGGCCGTCCACCCGGTGAACGCCATGGGCATGAGCAAGGCCCTGATGGAGAAGGTCGCCCAGGCACACGCCCGGAACAACCCGCACAGCGCCACCACCGTCTCGTGTGTCCGGTACGGCAACGTCATGTACTCCCGTGGCTCGGTGATCCCGCTCTTCATCGAGCAGATCAAGGCCGGACGCGCCCCCACGGTCACCGATCCGGCGATGACCCGGTTCCTGATGTCGCTGAGCGAGTCGGTGGAGCTGGTCGAGCACGCCTTCGGCCATGCCCGTCCCGGCGACATCTTTATCCGCAAGGCCGCCGCCTGCACGATCGGCGACCTGGCCGAGGCCGTCTGTCACCTCTTCGACGTGCCGGCCAAGCTCGACCTCATCGGCGTCCGGCACGGCGAGAAGCAGGACGAGACGCTGGCCAGCCGGGAGGAGCTTGCCCGGGCCGAGGACTTCGGCGACTTCCTGCGGGTTCCGCTGGACGCCCGCGACCTGAACTACGCGCTCTACGTGTCTGAGGGCGGGCTGGGCGACCCGCCGCCTGTGGACTTCAACTCGGGGAACGCGCCGCGGCTCGGCGTACCCGAGATCGTCGACCTGCTGAAGACCTTGCCGGAGATCCGGGCGGAGCTGGCGTTGCGGGATCCGGTGCTGTCGTGCTGAGGCTGGCGATCACCGGGGCCGGAGGCTTCCTCGGCTGGCACGTCCGGGTGCTGCTGCGGGCGCTCGGCTGGCCCGAGCCGGCTGCCGTCAGCCGCACCGACCTGACCGACCCGGCGCTGGTCGCGGCGAAGATCCGCGGGGTCGACCGGGTGCTGCACTTGGCCGGCGTCAACCGTGGCGAGCCTGCCGAGGTGGCCGCCGGCAACACCCGGCTGGCCGCCCAACTCGCGGCGGGGCTGCGCGCCGCCGAGGTGCCGCCGGCCTCGGTGGCGTACGCCAACTCCGTACAGGCCGGCAACGGCACCCCGTACGGCGACGCCAAGGCGGCCGCGGCGGGCATCCTGGCCGACACCGGCCTGCTCCTCGAGGACGTGCTGCTGCCGAACCTCTATGGCGAGCACGGCCGCCCGTTCTACAACTCGGCCGTCGCGACCTTCTGCCGGGTGCTCTCCGCCAGCGGGCGGCCGGAGGTGCACGCCGACCGGGAGTTGAGTCTGGTGCACGTCACCGACGCCGCCGCCCGGCTGATGGGCGTGCCGGCCGGCGGGTCGTGGGACCCGGCCATGCCGCCGCTGCGGATCGGCGTGCGGGAACTCGCCGACTGGCTCACCGACGTGGCCGCCACCTACCGGACCGGGGAGATCCCGTCGCTGACCGACCGGCACCAGGTACGGCTGTTCAACACCTATCGCTCGCACGGCTTCCCGGCGCACTACCCGCTGCCGCTGGCCCGGCGCGCCGACGCCCGAGGCCAACTGGTCGAGGCGGTCAAGGTGCATGGGGGAGCGGGGCAGACGTTCTGCTCGACCACGCGTCCGGGGATCATCCGGGGGGAACACTTCCACCTCGCGAAGGTGGAGCGCTTCGTGGTCCTGCGCGGCTCGGCCGAGATCAGCCTGCGTCGGGTCGGCGGCGACGAGGTGCTCCGGTTTTCGGTCTCCGGCGCCGAGTCGGTGGCGGTCGACATGCCCACCATGTGGGCGCACAACCTGGTCAATACCGGCCCGGAGGAGCTGATCACCCTGTTCTGGACTAACGAGCTGTTCGATCCGGCCTGTCCGGACACCTGGCCGGAACCGGTCGAGGCGGCGATTCCGAAGCCAGTGTCGGTCTCGGCATGAGGGTTGGCCTAGTCAGTCAGTGGTATCCGCCGGAAGGCGCGTTCATCCCGGGCAACTTGGCGCAGCAGCTGGCCCGCCGGGGCCACCAGGTACGGGTTCTCACCACTTTCCCCAGCTATCCGCACGGGCGGATCTACCCGGGCTGGGAGCAGCGCTGGCGGCACCGGGAGGCGCAGGGGCCGGTCGCGGTCCGGCGGGTCCCGGCCTACCCGAGCCACGACACCTCGGCCCTCCGCCGGGCGCTGAGCTATCTCTCCTTCGGGGCCAGCAGCGCGATGGCCGGCCTCGGCTGGCTGGACGGCGCCGAGGTGACCTACGTCTACCATCCGCCGCCGACCGCGATCGCCGCCGCCGCGCTCCTACGCGCCGCCCGGCGTACGCCGATCGTGCTGCACGTGCAGGACCTGTGGCCCGAGTCGGTGCTGCAGTCGGGGATGGCACCGACCGGTTATGCCGGCCGGGCCTTGGAGCTCAGCCTGGCCGCGCTGATGCGTACGACGTACCGCCTGGCCGCAGCCATCGTGGTGATCTCGCCGGCGATGGCCGATCTGCTCGTGGAGCGCGGCGCGGACCCGGCCCGGATCCGGGTGGTCTGGAACTGGACCGACGACGCGCTGTTCCGTCCGGTGCCGGCCACCGCCGAGGCTCGCGCGGTGCTCGGCCACCGCGGCCGCTGCACTGTGATGTTCGCCGGCAACCTCGGCCTGCTGCAGGGCGTGGAGACCGCCGTCCGCGCGGCGGCCGCCGCTCGGGACCGGATGGACCTGGTGCTGGTCGGCTCGGGGGCCGGCGAGGACGCCGCCCGCGGGCTCGCCGTCGAGCTGGGCGCGGACAACGTGCGGTTCATAGGTCGCCGTCCTGCCGACGAGATGGCCGAGCTGTACGCCGCGGCGGACTGGCAACTCGTCTGCCTGCGCGATCTGCCCGCCCTGCGCGGCACCGTCCCGTCGAAGCTGCAGGCAGCCCTGGCCTGCGGCGCGCCGGTGATCGCCGGGGTGGGCGGCGACGCCGGTGGTCTCGTCGAGTCGACCGGGGTGGGCCTGGTCTGCCCGCCCGAGGACTGGGCCGCGCTCGCCGAACGGTTCGTCGAGGCGGCCGACCTGCCGGCGGCGGCGCGGACGTCGATGGGACTGCGGGCCCGCGAGGTCTATCAGGAGCGCATGTCGCTGCGGGTCGGCGTCGACCAGGTCGAGGACATCCTGCTCAAGGCATCCATGGGGAGAGGACGGACATGACCCGGATCATGACGGTGGTCGGCACCCGACCCGAGATCATCCGGCTGTCTCGAGTGATCGCCCGGCTCGACGACACGGTGGACCACCTGCTGGTGCACACCGGACAGAACTGGGACACCAGCCTCTCCGACGTCTTCTTCAAGGAACTACGGCTGCGTGAGCCGGACCGGTTTCTCCGGATCGACACGTCCTCCCTCGGCCGGGTGCTGGGCGGGGTACTGGTCGGGATGGAGGCCGCCCTCGCCGAGCTGCGGCCGGACGCGTTGCTGGTGCTCGGTGACACCAACAGCTGCATCGCCGCCCTGATGGCTCGACGGATGCGGGTGCCGGTCTATCACATGGAGGCGGGCAACCGCTGCTTCGACCTGAACGTCCCCGAGGAGACGAACCGCCGGCTGGTCGACCACGTCGCCGACTTCAACCTGGTCTACACCGAGCACGCCCGCCGCAACCTGCTGGCCGAAGGGCTGCACCCGCGCCGGATCCTGCACACGGGCTCACCGATGCGGGAGGTGTTGGAGCACTACCGGGCGGAGATCGCCGCCTCGTCGATTCTGCGCCAGCTCGAACTTGCCCCGGGCCGGTACTTCCTGGTTAGCGCGCACCGCGAGGAGAACATAGACCATCCCGAGCGGCTGCGGCAGCTGCTGGACTGCCTGGGCGCGGTCCGCGACCGGTGGGGGCATCCGGTGCTGGTCTCCACCCACCCGCGCACTCGCAAGCGGCTGGAGGCGCTGGCGGCGAACGCCGCCGCGCTCGACGGGATCGCCTTCCACGAACCGTTCGGCCTGCTCGACTACGTTCATCTGCAGACGCGGGCGTACTGCACGCTGTCGGACAGCGGGACGGTCAGCGAGGAATCCGCGATCCTCGGCTTTGCGGCGGTGACGCTGCGCGAGTCGATCGAGCGGCCCGAGGCTCTGGACGCGGGGGGCATCATCATGACGGGCCTCGACCCGCAGGGCGTGGTCGAGGCGGTCGGGGTGACCGTGGACCAGGTCGCCACGCAGGGGGTGCCCTGCCCGGCCGACTACCGGGTACCCGACACCTCCCGCCGCGTGGTCGACTTCATCCTCTCCACGGTCCGCCGCCACCACGACTGGGCGGGCATCCGACGCTGACTGACCCACCCGCGGTACGGCCACACGTCCGGCGGCGGGAACCCTGGCCGCCGGCCGCCGAGTGCTGAGGAAGGTGCCGGGATAGCGCGAGGCGGAGTGCGCGGCCAGCCGTTCGGTGATCCGCTTGGAGTAACCGAGGACGCTGACCGGGTCGGCGGCCTTGTCGGTGGAGACGTTCACGAACCGGCCCACATCGCGACATGCCTCGAGTACCGAGAGCGTGCCCCAGATGTTCGTCTTGACCGCCTCGCCCGGGTACCGCTGCAGTCGGGAGGTGCTTGAGCGCTGGCCGCGGCCTGGGTCCGCGCGGCCGCGGCAGCCGGCGGTCCACCGCCGATAATGGAGGGCCGTTGTTGCGGCCGGTCCGGACGGCGGGCGTGGTCAGACCGGGGAGGAGCGGCCAGCATCGGCTTTCATCCGCGACCCTGGACCTGCCATGCCGAGGAACTCGGGAGCGGTCGCGTGACCGTCAGCCGTGACGCCCTCGCGGCGGAGGACCATCACCACCGTCTCCAGCAGGATGCGCAGATCGAGGCGGAGACAGCGGGTATCCACGTACCGCACGTCGTAGGTGAACTTTTCTTCCCAGCTGAGCGAGTTGCGACCGCGTACCTGGGCCAGGCCCGTCAACCCGGGCCGCACCTCATGGCGGCGCGCCTGCTCGGGCGTGTATCTCGTCAGGTAGCGCATGAGCAGCGGGCGGGGGCCCACCAGACTCATCTCGCCCCGCAGCACGTTCCACAGGCTGGGCAGCTCGTCCAGGCTGGCCGCCCGCAGCCGGCTGCCGAGGCGGGTAAGCCGCTCCCCGTCGCTGATCCGGCCCGGGCCGACCGCCGTCATGGTGCGGAACTTCCGCAGCTTGAACGGCTTGCCGTGCCGGCCCGGCCGGGTCTGCCGGAAGATCACCGGGCGGCCGTCGGCCACCGCGATCAGGGCGCTGACGAGCAGCAGCACCGGCGCGAAGGCCAGCAGGGCGAGGCTGGCGAGCAGGATGTCGAGGATTCGCTTGATCCGGTCGTATGAGTTGCGATGGGCGTTCACGCCGTCTGCTCCAGTGGGTTGGTCCTGGCCTGGTGCGGATCGTCTGGTCCGGGCGGAACCAGGCGCGGTCACAGTCGTTCGACCTGGTCGCCCTGGCAGCGGTGGCGGGTGTCGAGGACGTGGGAGGCCGCCCGTGCCACGAGGTCGTAGTCGAACGCGTCGTGATCGGTGACCACGACCACCGCGTCCGCGGCGCGTACCTCGCGTTCGGTCAGCTCCACCACCACCACGCCGTCCGGGATGTGATGCGACTCGGCGTACGGCTCGACGGCCCGCACCTCGGCGCCGAGCGCTTGCAAGCGGCGGGTGATGTCGACGGCGGGGGAATCGCGCATGTCGCCGGTGTTCTTCTTGTACGCCAGGCCGAGCAGCAGCAGTCGGGATCCGTTCACCGCCCGGCCCCGCTGGTTCAGGCCGGCCATGACGCGGTGCACGACGTGTTGGGGCATCTCGTGGTTGATGTCGTTGGCCAGCTCCACGAACCGGAACTGCCGGCCGAGAGTGCGCTTCACCTGCCAGGACAGGTAGCACGGGTCGATCGGCAGGCAGTGGCCCCCGACGCCGGGCCCCGGCCGGAACGACATGAAACCGAACGGCTTGGTCGCCGCGGCGTCGATCGCCTGCCAGATGTCGATGCCGAGCTCGTGCGACAGGACCGCCAGCTCGTTGACCAGAGCGATGTTGACCTGTCGGAAGGTGTTCTCGATCAGCTTGGTGAGCTCGGCCACCCGGGTCGAGCCGACCGGTACCGTCCGCTCCACGATCCGCCGGTAGAACCCGTCCACTTGGCGCCGGGCCGCCTCGTCCACGCCGGACACCACCTTGGGGGTGTTCTCCAGCCGCCAGTGTGGGTTGCCCGGGTCGATTCGCTCGGGGCTGTATCCCAGGTGGAAGTCGCCGGGGCTCTGCAACCCGCTGGCCGCCTCCAACAGGCGGCGCAGGAGTTCCTCGGTGGTGCCGGGGTAGGTGGTGGACTCGAGGATCACCGTGCAGCCAGGCCGCACGTACGGGCCGACGGCCCGGCCGGCCTGCTCGATGTGGCTTAGGTCGGGGGCGCCGTCGCGCAGCGGCGTGGGGACGGTGATGACGCAGACGTCGAAGCCGGCGGCGTCGGCGTAGTCGGTCGTCGGGTGGTACCGCCGGGTGTCCAGGGCGGAGTCGAGCCGCTGGGCGGGGATGTCCTCGACGAAGGACTCGCCTGAGGCGAGCCGCTTGACCCGGCTCTCGTCGAGGTCGATGCCGACGACGTCGAAGCCGGCCTCCACGGCGCGTATCGCCAGCGGGAGTCCCACGTATCCCTGACCGACGACGACGAGCTTCTGGCAGTCCACCCCGTACCCCCGAAATCGGTTAACTCTGATAGAGCGTCACGTTACCCAGCGCTTGGGGGAAATATTCCCAAACCGGTCAAAGTCGGGCGGCCTCCGACCCGGCGGGCGCGAGCCGAGTCGGACAGTCGCTGCTCCGTTCGCACAGCTCGCGCACGATCGCGGCGACCCGGCGCATGTCGTCCCTGCTCCACCTCGCGTCCGTGTGCAGATGGAGCAGCCGGCGGGAGAGATCGAGCTGATGCGGTGGCACGTCCTGCGGGCTGAGCTCCCAGAGCACCGCCGGGTACACACTCCGGCCGAGCAGGCCCTGGCGGACCGCGTCGCGCCGCCCGGCGGAGTCGAACTCGAGCACCACGCCGAAGGTGCGGACATGGACCCGCACGCCGGCCAGGTCCGGCAGGCCCAACGCCAACTCCTCGGCGTTCTCGATCCGGCGGCGACGCAGCAGCGCGGCGGGCAGGATCCGCAGTGCCTCGCGGGAAAAGTCGGAGATTCCGCTCACCGTGGACGCCCCGAGTTCCGCCAGGCCGGCCGTGTAGAGCGGAAGATACTGCTCCTTGCGCACCGGCGCGCCGGTCAGATATGCGGCCTTCAGGCACATCGCGGCCAGGATCCGGCTGACCGTCGCGAGGTGACGGTCGGTCGGCGGCACGGTGGCCGGCAGGGGGCGTCCGCCGCCGGACCAGAGCAGCCCCCCGTCGGGCAGGGGCAGGGTCTTGTGCAGCGACGCGAAGAGGTAGTCAGCTCGCAGCCGGTCGAGCCAGGGAGCGGTCGGGTCGTGGGTGACGTCGACGACGAGGGCCGCCGCCGTGGCGGGCAGGACCGGCGGCGCCCCGAAGTATGAGACGGCGATCACCACGTCGGACGGGCCGGCCCGCGGCTGCGGGAACGGACCCAGCGGTCCACTGTCGTACCGCCGCACCGGAAGCAGGTCGGCGATGTGCGGTACCACGGACGGGCTGTAGTAGGCCGGGACGTGCACCGCCGTCCACCCGTACTCCCGGCGGCCGAACTCGAGGAGGGCCCGGACCGCCTGCCGGCCTGATCCGAAGAGCCGACTCTCTCCGGCCGGTTCGACCAGACCCTCGCCGTTCGGGAGCAGCAACGGGTACGCGGCGCCGACCTCCCAGCGGTCGTCCCCGCTCATGCCGTCTCCGGCGCCGGCAGCTCCTGCCGGTACGCCGGAAAGAAGCCGGGATCCGGCTGCCACCCGGGGAGTCGGCGCTGCCCCTGCGCGACGTGCGCGTCGACCAGTGGCGCGTACGACCGTTCGTCGAACACGCGGGTGCCGACGGAGAACGGCATCAGGCCGTGCGGAGCGAAGGCGCGCTTGTACCGGAAGATGCCGTCGTCGGCGGCGTAGCCGCCGCCGAGGACGAAACGCGCCTTGCCGTGCTCCTGTCCCCACCGGATCACTTCGACCTTCAGCAGGTCGTTGGGACGCAGGTCGAAGGCGGACCGATCGGTGCCGCCCAGGAAGGAGTACAGCGTATCGGCGGAGGAGAGGACGAGTTCGGTGGAGACGATTCGCTCCCCGTGCACGGCGTGGAAGAAGACGAACTGTCCAGCCAGTTCGTCGAGGATGGTCTGGAAGAACTCCCGGGGAAAGTAGAAGCTCGACCGGGCGTGCCGGCGATCCATCGTGGCGTGGTAGATCCGCAGGAAGTCATCCACACCCGCGCCGGTCTCGTCGACCTCGACGCTGACCCCCAGCCGCCGGGCCTTGTTCACGTTCTTGCGGACCTTGGGGTCGAACTCCCGCCACATCTGATCCTGCGGCGTCCGCAGGTCACGGACCACGTTGACGAGCTTCTGCCGCGTCGGGCCGGGGTACGGCAGCCGCCGGTCCTCGAACAGGCAGAGGCGGGTGAACTCGGAGACCACGCCTCGGGCTCGACAGAACTCCTCGAAGGCCGACCAGAACTCCTTGGCGTCGACCTCGGTGGCGCCGCTGTGGAAGGCGCCGCTGTAGCCGTAGGGGCTGGTGAGGTCGGTCGCCCGACGTGTCCCTTCGCTCAGGTGGGGCGCGGCGATCGGCCGCAGCACGAACGGGTACAGGATGAACCCGGAAGGTGTCTCCGCGTACGCGGCGAGCGGCTCGTCCTGTTCCTCGGCGAACAGGCGAACGTAGGCAGGGGCGGCGAAGATCTCTCGTTGCGCCCATGCCCCGTGCACGGCCTGCCAGCGGCTCGCGTCGGCGGCACGCCGGGCGTTCCAGATTTCGAGCTTCATCGTGTCTGCCCCGTGTCCCGTCAACGGCCGTCCAGGAACTGCTGCGTCGCGTCGAGGACGCGGACGATCTCGCGCTCGCTCAGCGCGGAACCACTCGGCAGGATCAGGCCGTCCGCGAAGAGCCGTTCAGCCGTTCCGGTGACCAGTGACCGCGCGCCGGCGAAGACCGGTTGCAGGTGCATGGGCTTCCACACCGGTCGCGTTTCGATCCTCTGTGCGCCGAGATGGTCGGCGAGATCCGGCGCCCGCCAGTTGGCGACGGCTGGATCGACGTGGATGGCGGTGAGCCAGCAATTGCCCCCCTCGTCCTCGTCCGAGAGCAGGCGGACGCCCGGGACCGCGGCGAACAGTTTGGCGTAGCGCTCCCGCAGGCGCCGGCGCCGGGCCACCATCTCGTCCAAGCGGCGCAGCTGGGCCCTGCCCAGAGCAGCGAGCAGGTTGCTCAACCGGTAGTTGTAGCCCACCTCGGTGTGCTCGTAGTGGGTGACCGGTTGACGGGCCTGGGTCGACAGGTAGCGACAGCGGGCCACGAGTG
This sequence comes from Micromonospora sp. NPDC005173, assembly GCF_040608515.1. Taxonomy (NCBI): domain Bacteria; kingdom Bacillati; phylum Actinomycetota; class Actinomycetes; order Micromonosporales; family Micromonosporaceae; genus Micromonospora; species Micromonospora sp. NPDC005173. Next base: position 12,613 of record NZ_JBEXIK010000014.1, on the reverse strand, counting down.
CGGCGTCGTCGGACAGCAGCATTCCGCCGCCCGAGGTGGTGATGATCTTGTTCCCGTTGAACGAGACGACCGCCGCCCGGCCGAATGAGCCGGCGGCACGGCCGGCGCGGACCGCCCCGAGCGCCTCGGCGGCATCCTCCACCACCGGCACTCCGGCCTCCGCGCAGAGCGGCAGGATCCGCCCGTAGTCGGCGCAGCTGCCGAAGATGTCGACGGGCATCACGGCGGCGATCCGGCGGCCCCGTCGCCGCAGGTCACGGAGCAGGTCGCGCAGGAGGTCGGGATCCAGGTTGCCCGTTGCCGGCTCGCAGTCGACGAAGATCGGTTCCGCTCCCGTGTACACCACGGCGTTGGCCGTCGCCGCAAAGGTCAGGGTCGGCACCACCACGGAGTCCCCGGGCCCGACGTCGAGCGCGACCAGCGCCAGGTGAAGTCCCGCGGTGCCCGAGGCGAGCGCCACCGCGTGTGCGCAACCGACCCGCTGGGCGATTTCGCGTTCGAAGGCGTCGAGGTCGGGGCCGGCGGGCGCCACCCAACCGGACCGGAGCGCGTTCAGGACGTACGACTCCTCGAGCACGCCGACGTCAGGCGGCGACAGGAGGATCCGCTCGGCCGCCGAATCGGGTCCGGGTTGGCGGACCACAGGTGTGCTCACTCGGTCCGGGAACGTCATCGGTCGACCTCCGGTGTTGATCGAGTGGACCGGCGCAGACCGGTCAGGCCGGCTGGGCAGGTTTCGCTGACCTAACGAGCAAGCGGGCGGTTTGTTACCATTTCGTCCCTGGTCATGCCCACCCGAGCGCAGGCCCGGTCAACGCCACCTGCCCCCCGGCTGCGGGCACCGCACGAACATGGCCGTCGCCGCCGCATACGGGGCGTGGCACGAGGCCGGCGTTCGGCGCTGCAACAGTCGGCGGGTGAGGAGCGTGCGCGGCGGGTGCCCAGCGATGCCAGCCTGCCCCTGTCGTGCTGGGAGGCTCGACTGATTGGGGATCACCACGGCCGGGCCCGTGCCAGCAGTCATCGGGAGAACGGCACCTGGACGGAACTCCCGCCGGATGGGGCGACCGGATGGGCGCATAGCCGGGCGAGCTGCGCGACGATCTTTGCCGGATCGTCGTACGGATCGAGGCCGCTGAGCTCCATGTGGTCGAGCGGTGGCACTGCCACGTGAGAGACCATCGGGTGCAGTGTCCGGATGTCGATCTCGCCGGCGCCGAAGAGGCTCTCGTGCAGCTTCTCGCCCGGCCGAAGTCCGGTGTAGACGATCGGGACGTCGCTGCCCGCCTGCTCGGCCATCTGCCGGGCCAGGTTGGCGATGCGGACCGGCTCGCCCATGTCCAGCACCAGCGCCTCCCCGTCCCGGCCGATCTCGGCGGCATGCAGCACCAGGTGCACCGCCTCCTGCACGGTCATCAGATAGCGGGTCACCTCGGGGTGGGTGACGGTCAGCGGCTGGCCGGACTCGATCTGATGCTGAAACGCCGTCACCACGGAGCCGCGGCTGCTCAGCACGTTGCCGAACCGGACGCTGAGGAAGGTGCCGGGAAAACGCGAGGCGGCGTCCGCGGTCAACCGCTCGGTGATCCGCTTCGAGTAACCGAGGACGCTGACGGGGTCGGCCGCCTTGTCGGTGGAGATGTTCACGAACCGGCCGACGTCGCGGCAGGCGTCGAGCACCGAAAGCGTCCCCCAGACGTTCGTCTGGACCGCCTCGCCCGGATACTGTTCCAAGAGCGGGAGGTGTTTGAGCGCTGCGGCGTGGAAGATCACGTCCGGTCGCCGCTCCCGGATGATCCGCCGGATGCCCTCATCGTCCCGCAGGTCGGCGAGGATCAGCTCAGGGCCGTCCAGCAGGGCCCTGCCGGTCAGCGACAGTTGCAGGTTGTGCAGGGCGGACTCATCGCGGTCCAGCATCATCAGCTCACCCGGGTTCGCCTTCATCACCTGCCGGCAGAGTTCCGAGCCGATCGAGCCACCGGCACCGGTCACCAGGACCCGAAGGCCGCGCAGTCCCTCGTCCTTGGTGGCCAGGTCGGTGACCACCTGCCGTCGGCCGAGCAGATCCATGATGTTGGGGCTACGCACGTCGGCCACGCTGATCCGCTGATCTACGAGTTCCCGGACGGGTGGAAGCACCTTGAACTCGGCACCGGTTGCCAGCGTCAGCGCTCGGAGTTCCCGGATCAGCGCGGCGTCCGCGTTGGCGACCGAGAGGATCAGCGTGCTGGCGTTGGTCTGCCGGACGGCGGCGGCGATCTCGCTGCGGCGACCGAGCACCGGCACACCGTCGACGCGCAGGTGCCGCTTCTTCGGGTCGTCGTCAAGCAGCCCGACCGGCAGGTACCGGCCGCGTGGGTCGCTGAGCATCGCCCGCAGCAGCCCTCGGCCGGCAGAGCCGATCCCGAACAGCAGCACCGGGGTCGCGGAGCGGGCATCGGGGCGTAGTGCCCGGTCGTTGTGGCGGCGATACGCCCAGCGAATCGCCAGCATGCACAGCAGGGCGATGGCCGACCCGACCAGTGGCGAGCTTGCGGGCACGGGGTGCTGGGCCAGTGTGATGTCGGCCAGCAGCATCGCGAGGCCGGTGCAGGCGGCTGTCGTCGCGAGGGCCTGCGCCTCCTGCATGCTGCCGACCGGGTTGCGGCCCCCGTGCCTGCGCACCGCCCACGAGATGGCAACGTGGAGCAGGGCCGCGACCAAGCCGGCGCTGACGGCCCGGGTGAGTTCGGCAGTGGCGAATTCGAACTCGAATCGCGCCCACGTCGCAGCGGTCAGGCCGGCCACCCAGCCCGCGGTGTCGCCGACCAGCAATGCAGCTGCGCCCGGACGCCAGACCTTTCGTCGCGGGAGTGCGTCCAGGGTGGGCTGGAGTGCGGCGCGCGGCATAAACGGCTCCCTTTCGGTACGTCAATGAGTCCGGGGTCACGGTCGGCTAGGAACCGCATCCTCGTTCTAATCGCTCGTATCGCCGCTTGCCGCATGTTTCACGTCTTATGGACCAATCAGGCATTTCGGATGTCTTGGTGATCGGTGACGCCATACCCGTCACCACCCGTGGTCGGCGGCGCGGCACCGGCACCCGCCGGGCCGCGAACGCAGGCCGTGCGTGGCGTGCGACAGGGATGGGCCGGTCACGGCCGATCTACGAGGACGTCGTTGCGCTGTTCGGGTTGAACGGTCCCGTAACAGCGCAATGGGTAGAACGAACCGTGCCGGTCAATCCCAGCCGTCTTCGGCGGCCAGTCGCCGGTCGAGCAGCGTCCGTAGCGGGACCGACTCCCCGTCCCGGCCGCCCTGCCCGATCACCAAAGGTGCCCGAGACGGCTGCGGGTCGGCACCGAACAGCCGGGCCCGCAGGCTTGCCCGGACGATCAGGAGATAGAACTGCCCCGATGCGTCGACCGCCCGGGTTCGGGCCCGATCGAGATACCAGCCCGCAAGCTGGGTGCGGTAGCGGCCTCTGCCGTCGTGACGTATGGCGGTGAGCCGATCGTGGCACAGCCCGCGCCGGGTCGCCTCGGCGGCGAACCGGGCGACCAGCTCTGCGGCCTCCGCTTGTTCGGCCGCCCGGCGCATCTCGTCGGCCACCGCGTGCGCCCGCACCGCCCACTGCCGCTGCTCGCGCCATGCCGAGCCGTCGTCCATGTGCCGACGGTACGCGAAGCCCTGTCATCCCCTGACATGGGTGCCGGCCACCGATTCCGACGTTCTGGGCACTTTAAATACTTCTGAAGGGTATTGTCGGTATCCATGGTGGAGCAGGTTTCTCCTGGCGAGGCAGGGCGGACGCCTCGACCGCAGAATCCGCGAGGCGGCGAAATGGATCGGCGCCGCCGACGTCGGCGATGGTGGCCGAGAAGCAGATGGGCCCGCGCGACGACGCTCGTTGCCGCCCTCGTCCTCGTGGTGGTGCTCGGTGGCGGTGGGGTCGGCACCTGGCTCTACGTGCGATCGTTGGAGAAACAGGTAGAGAAGGTCGACGCCTTCCGCGGGTTGCAGGAGGAGCAGCGACCGGTCCGGGCCGCGGATTCCGCGCGCAATTTCCTCGTCGTCGGCAAGGATCAACCGGAGCCGGGTGACACCACCTCACGTACCGACACCATCATGCTGGTCCACGTGCCACACAGCCGGGACCGCGCCCAGCTCATCTCGATCCCGCGGGACACCTGGACCATGATCCCGGCCTCGCTGCCAGAGGACGGCGGCGGTCCGACCAAGGCCAAGATCAACGCGGCCTATGCCTGGGGGGGGACGCCGCTGCTCGTCCAGACGATCGAGGGCTTCACCGGCGTGCGTATCGATCACGTCGTCCTGGTGAACTTCGTCGGCTTCGGCAAGGTCATCGACGTTCTGGGCGGCGTGGACGTCACCGTGGACCGTCCCTTCACCTCGGCGGCGCCCCCCGGACGTGTCTTTCAGCCCGGCGTGCATCGGATGGACGGCACGGTCGCCTTGGAGTACGCCCGGGAGCGCAAACAGTTCGCCGACGGGGACTACAGCCGGATACGTCACCAGCAGGCCCTCATCGCCGCCGTAATGCGGGAGGCCAGCCGCAAGGGCGTGCTCACCAGCCCCGGCCAGCTCAACGACTTCCTTCAGGCGACGGCCGACGCCGTGCAGGTGGACCAGGCGCTGTCGGTCTTCGACACGATCTGGGACCTGCGCCAGGTCGGTGCCGACAACGTGACCATGATGACCAGCCCGACCACAGGCGTGGGCATGGTCGGCGACGAGAGCGTGATCTTCCCGGACCTGCCGGCCTCGGCGAAGCTCTTCGCGGCGGTGAAGAACGACACCATGGACGGGTGGCTGAGGGAGAACCCGCAGCAGGGGAAGACACCCGACTGAGGAGAGCGGATCCCTCTCGGGCGACGGCCCCGGGTGCACGGTGGTGGTCCCGGGGCTATCGCCCGTCGTCTCGCTGGGCGCTGGCTGGCCGGATTGTGTCAGGCCAGCCCGGCCCGGCGCAGGGCGTCGGCCATAGCGTCGTTGGCCGGCGGCGGGGTAGCGCCGCTACGGCCCTGCCGCGGTTGCCCGCCGCGTCCGTCCTGGGCATTGCGGCCACCACGCCCGGCGGAGCCGCCCTGGCCACCACGCCCGGTGCCCCCGCGCGGGCCATCCTGCCCGCCGCGCTGGCTCCCGCGTTCGCGCCGGCCGCCGGCCGTGCCGCCCTGGACGGCCTCGGCGTCGTCGTCCAGCCGCAGGGTGAGCGAGATGCGCTTGCGTGGTACGTCGACGTCGAGCACCTTCACCTTCACCACGTCGCCGGACTTGACCACGTCGCGCGGGTCCTTCACGAAGGTGTGCGACATGGCCGAGACGTGCACCAGGCCGTCCTGGTGCACGCCGACGTCGACGAAGGCGCCGAACGCGGCCACGTTGGTGACCACGCCCTCGAGCACCATTCCGGGCGTCAGGTCGCCGATCGTCTCGACGCCCTCGACGAACGTCGCCGTCCGGAACTCGGGACGCGGGTCGCGGCCGGGCTTCTCCAGCTCGTGCAGGATGTCGGTGACGGTGGGCAGGCCGAAGGTGTCGTCGACGAAGTCACCCGCCCGGAGTCCGCGCAGGATCGCGTTCTGCCCGATCAGCGCGCGCAGGTCCTGCCCGGTGTGGGCGAGGATCCGCCGCACCACCGGGTACGTCTCGGGGTGCACGCTGGAGGAGTCCAGCGGGTCGTCGCCGCCGGGGATGCGCAGGAAGCCGGCGCACTGCTCGAACGCTTTCGGCCCGAGCCGGGGCACCTTCTTCAGGTCCGTCCGGGTGCGGAACGGCCCGTTGGCGTCCCGGTGCAGCACGATGTTCTCCGCCAGCCCCGCGCCGATGCCGGAGACCCGGGTGAGCAGGGGAGCCGACGCGGTGTTGACGTCGACGCCGACCCCGTTGACGCAGTCCTCGACCACCGCGTCCAGTGAGCGGGACAGCTTCACCTCGGACAGGTCGTGCTGGTATTGGCCGACCCCGATCGAGCGGGGGTCGATCTTGACCAGCTCGGCGAGCGGGTCCTGGAGGCGGCGGGCGATGGAGACCGCGCCGCGCAGCGACACGTCCAGCCCGGGCAGCTCCTGCGAGGCGTACGCGGAGGCGGAGTAGACCGACGCGCCGGCCTCGGAGACCACCACCTTGGTCAGGTTGAGCTGCGGGTGCCGCTTGATCAGGTCGCCGGCGAGCTTGTCGGTCTCCCGGCTGGCGGTGCCGTTGCCGATCGCGACCAGCTCGACCCGGTGCGCCGCGGCCAGCTTGGCGAGGGTGTCGAGCGAGGCGTCCCACTGCCGGCGCGGCTCGTGCGGGTAGATGGTGTCGGTGGCGACCACCTTGCCGGTGGCGTCGACCACCGCGACCTTGACGCCGGTGCGCAGGCCCGGGTCCAGGCCCATCGTCGCGCGGGTGCCGGCGGGCGCGGCGAGCAGCAGGTCACGCAGGTTGGTGGCGAAGACCCGGACGGCCTCCTCCTCGGCCGCCTGCCAGAGCCGCATCCGCAGGTCCGCGCCGAGGTGGATGAGGACCCGGGTACGCCAGGACCAGCGCACGGTGTCGGTCAGCCACCTGTCGGCCGGGCGCCCCTGGTCGCTGATGCCGAACCGGCCGGCGATCGCCGCCTCGTAGCGGGTCGGGCCGCTGGCCACGGCGTCGGAGTCACCCTCCGGATCCGGGTCCATCGTCAGGTCGAGCACCCCCTCCTTCTCGCCCCGGAACATGGCCAGGATCCGGTGCGAGGGCAGCTTCGGGTACGGCTCGGCGAAGTCGAAGTAGTCGGCGAACTTGGCTCCGGCGCTCTCCTGGCCGTCGCGTACCCGGGACACCAGCCGGCCCCGCGACCACATCTGCTCCCGGAGCGTGCCGATCAGGTCGGCGTCCTCGCCGAAGCGCTCGATCAGGATGGCTCGTGCGCCCTCCAGCGCGGCGGCGGCGTCGGCCACGCCCCGGTCGGCGTCGGCGAAGCCGGCCGCCGTCTCGCGCGGGTCCCGCGACGGGTCGGCGAGCAGCGTGTCGGCCAGCGGTTCCAGCCCGGCCTCGCGGGCGATCTGCGCGCGGGTCCGCCGCTTGGGCTTGTAGGGCAGGTAGATGTCCTCTAGCCGGGACTTCGAGTCGGCCGCCATGATCTGCGCCTCGAGGGCCTCGTCGAGTTTGCCCTGGCCGCGGATGGACTCCAGCACCGCGGCCCGCCGCTCGTCCAGCTCACGCAGGTACCGCAGCCGCTCCTCGAGGTTGCGCAGCTGCACGTCGTCGAGCAGGCCGGTGGCCTCCTTGCGGTAGCGGGCGATGAACGGCACGGTGGCGCCGCCGTCGAGCAGCTCCACGGCCGCCCGCACCTGACGCTCCGCGACGCCGAGCTCGTCGGCGATCCGCTGATGAACTGACTGGGTCACGATCTTGATCCGCCTTCGTTGTGGGTTCCATGCTGCATTCTGCCGCCCGCCCCGACGGCGCACGCCACACCCGCCCGACGCGCCTGCGCTAGCGTTGCGATCATGGAACAACGTGCGGATCCGCGGGCCCGCCGGCTCTTCGGCGGCAGCGCCCGGGCCCTCGGCGATCTCACCGGCAACCCGTTCCGCGCCGACCGGGACCGGATCGTCGGCTCGCCGTTCTTCGCCCGCCTGGGCGGTGTCACCCAGGTGATCAGCCCCGTCGGCTCGGGCCTGCTGGTGCACAACCGGCTGACCCACAGCCTGAAGGTCGCCCAGGTGGCCCGGGCGATCGCCGAGCGGCTGACGGGCGACGGGCGGTGGCGCGATCTGCTGGACAAGCTCGGCGGCTGCGACCCGGACGTGGTGGAGGCCGCGGCGCTCGCCCACGACCTTGGCCACCCGCCGTTCGGGCACCTGGGGGAACGGGTGCTGGACCGGCTGGCCCGGCAGCGTCTCGGCCTCACCGACGGCTTCGAGGGCAATGCCCAGTCGTACCGGATCGTCACCAGTACCGAGATCAGGGGCGCGGCCACCACCGGGCTGGACCTGACCGCCGCGGTCCGCGCGGCGATGCTGAAGTACCCGTGGACCCGGCTGGACCATCCCGACCCGCACCCGCGCACGATGGACCCGCCGCCGCGCGGGGCCACTCCGCCGCTGGACGACCCGGAGAGCGGCTCGTCGAAGTTCGGCGCGTACCGGACCGAGCTCGACGACCTGCGGCAGGCCCGGGAGCCGTTCGCCGGCCGCATCCCGGACTGGCAGCAGACCGTGGAGGCGTCCGTGATGGACACCGCCGACGACATCGCGTACGCCATCCACGACGTGGAGGACTTCTACCGGGTCGGGGTGCTCCAGCAGGGCTCGGTCTCCGCCGAGCTGATGGCCTGGCAGCGGGAGAGCGGGCAGTTCCGGGCGATCACCGACGCGGCGCTGGCCACCGCGGCCCGGCGGCCCGGTGCGGCCATCGAGCGGCTGCGCCGGCAGTTGCACCGCAAGGACGCCTGGATTGCCGACGACGAGGCGTTCGCCGCCGCCGTCGAGCACGTCCGGGAGGAGTTGGTCGACGGGTTGCTGGCGATGCCGTTCGACGGCTCGATCGAGGCCGAGCAGTACGTGGCCCGGTTCTCCGCCCGCTGGTCCACCCGCTTCGTCGAGGCGATCACGGTGACCGATCACCCGTCGGTGCGCTCTGGGTACGTGCTGCTCGGCTGCGCCCAGTGGCACGAGGTGCAGGTGCTCAAGTTCGTCCACCACCGGTTCGTGCTGGCCCGCCCGGACCTCGCCCTGCACCAGCGCGGCCAGGCCCGGCTGCTGGGCACCCTGGTCGAGGCGCTGTGGGAGTGGCTGCTCGACCCGGAGGAGGAGTCCCGGCTACCCCGCCGGCTGCACGACCTGGTCGAGTTGGCCGAGGCGGAGCTGCACCCGCGCACCCCGGATCGGATCGGCCGGGCCCGGGGGCGGGCCATCGTGGACTTCGTCGCGCAGCTCACCGACGGCCAGGCGGTGGCCATGCTGGACGCGCTCTCCGGCCGCTCCGGAGCGCTCTGGACCGACGCCTTCGTGCTCTGAGCGGCCTACCCCGTCAGGCGACGGCCTGCCACCAGCCGTCCACGGCGGGCGGGTCGTCGACCACCACCCGCTCACCCGGGCGGGGCACGGCCAGCCGGACGTCGCGGGCCTTCGCCTCGGCCCACAGGCGGTTCACCGGCTCGGACCAGTCGTGCAGGGCCAGGTTGAACGTCGCCCAGTGCACCGGGATGAACAGCCCGCCGCGCAGGTCGAGGTGGGCGTTGACCGCCTCCTCGGGAAACATGTGGATGGTCGGCCAGGCCCGGTCGTACGCGCCGATCTGCATCAGCGTGACGTCGAACGGTCCGTGCTCCGCGCCGATCGCCGCGTACCCGTCGAAGTAGCCGGAATCGCCGGTGTAGAAGACCTTGCGTCGGGCACCGGCGACCACCCAGGAGCTCCAGAGCGTGCCGTCGCGACGCAGCCCCCGGCCGGAGAAGTGCTGCGCGGCGGTGGCGGTGATCTCCAGCCCGGCGACCCGGTGTGACTCGGCCCAGTCCAGCTCGATGATCCGGTCGGCGGGTACGCCCCACCGGTCCAGGTGCGCGCCCACCCCGAGCGGCACCAGGAACGGTGCGGACTGCCCGGCCAGCAACGCCCGTACGGTGGCCATGTCCAGGTGGTCGTAGTGGTCGTGGGAGATCAGGATGGCGTCCAGCGGGGGCAGCTCATCCAGGCGCACCGGCGGCTCGTGCAGCCGGCGGGGGCCGACCAGGCCCGACGGCGAGCAGCGCTCGCTCCAGACCGGGTCGAGGAGCACCCGCCGACCCTCGATCTCGATCAGCGCCGAGGCGTGGCCGTACCAGACGATGGTGAGCTCGTCGGTCGTGTCGGTCGCCTGTGGTGCGCTCGGGCGCAGCAGCGGCACCGCGGTGCTCGGGCGCCGCTTCTGCTTGCCGAAGATCAGCTCGCGGAGCAGGTTGCGGCCCGGGTCGGCGATCATGGTGCGGGTGCCGGCCTGATTGTGGAAGGTGCCGTCGCGAAACTGCGGCGAGCGGGCCGCCCGTTCAGCCCGGGCTCCGGTGAGTCGGCCGCCGAGTGCCGCCGGCACGTCCCGGGCCGCCCAGGCCAGTCCGGCCAGCGCGGCCAGTCCGGCCGCACCCCGCATCCGTCGCCCGAGTGACCGTTCGACGTCCGTGCGCTCCGCTGGTGCCATCGCCGTCCCTCCGCAGTGTCCCGCACTACACGGTAGTCACCCGGGTCGGCTCGCGTGTCGGCGGTCGCCGCACCGGATCGGCCGCCGCTTCGGCGACCGATCCGGGGCCGGGCTCAGCCGCCGTTGCTGGGCCGCCGTGCCGCCGTCCGGTACGCCGTTCCGGCACCGGCGAGCCGGCCCACCGCCTTCAGGAACCGGGGGCCCATGGCGGCCCGGGCCTGCACCGCCGGGTGAGTGGCGCCGAAGTCGTCCGGGTCGGCCTGCCCGTCGGCGAAGAGCGCGTAGGTGAGCACCGCGGCGCCGGACCGGTCGAAGATCACCCCGGCCTCGTGCCGGGCGTCGGCGAACCAGCCGGCCTTGGTGGCGATACGCGCCCGTTCGTCGGAGGACATGGTGCGCCGGATGCCGTCGGTGAAGGCCACCGGGGAGCGCAGCAGCCCCAGCAGGAACGCCGTCGAGGCGGGGGAGAGCAAGGTGCCGGCGACCAGGGCGCGCAGCAGGTCGTGCGTCTCCCGGGGGGTGCTGGTGCCGAGGAAAAACCGGTTCGGGTTGGCCACCGGCTCGACCTGGGTGTTCGGGAAGCCCTTGCCGACCAGGATGGCGTTCAGCTCGGCGGCCGGGCAGACCGACCCGCACAGCCGCACCGCCGTGTCGTCGGAGACAGTCAGCAGGGCGGCCAGCACGTGCCCGAGGGTCACGCTGCTCGGGTACGCGCCGTCCAGGCTGAAGATGCCGTCGCCGCCCGGCACGACGATCGCCGCGGTCACCTCGACCCGCTGGTCCAGGGTCAGCAGCCCTCGGTCGACCTTGTCCAGGACCGCCGTGGCCACCGCGATCTTGTTGACGCTGTATGCCTCGATCCGCCGGTCCGCATCGGCTGTCACCGCGACCACCGGCGGGCCGGCCGGGTCGGCCACGCTGACGTACGCCTGCCAGTTGCCCCCGGCCTCTGTGCTGTGCCGGGTGTAAGCGGCGGCGACCCGGTTGGCGGCCTTGGCGGGGGTGGTCGGGACGGCTTCGGTGCCCTCGGCGGCGCTCGCCGGCGCGGCGGCGCCGAGCACCGTACCGGCGGTGGCTACCGTGCCCAGCCCGAGCGCCGTCCTGCGGTTCAACCGGATAGTCAATCGTCTCTCCCGTCGTGGTGCGCCGAAGCGCTTACCGGCCCACCACCCTAGGCGAGTTGATCGATACACGATGCCCTCCGACCGCTCAGGTGAACCGCCGGCGCAGCGCGGCATCGACCGCGCAGGCCGGCCCGGACACGCCGCGGGCGAGTTGCCGCAGGTCGGGCAGGTGACCGCCGCGTTGCCTCGCCGGCCGGTTTCGAGGCAAAGATCGTCCACCATGGATGGTGTCCGGCCGCTCCCGGTGAGTGCGTGGGCGGTTGACCGGCAGCGCAGCACCTATGTGCAGTCGTCGGCGTGGCTGACCGAGTGGAAGCGCACCGAGGAGCTTTTGTTCCTCAATGAGGTCAGTTCCGTGCCGTTGCAGCAGGCCCTGCGGCACCTGCAAGCCGGGTTCGCGGCGTTCTGGGGCAAGCGGTCGCGGTACCCGCGTTTCAAGTCCAAGCGTAAGTCTCGGGCGTCGGCGGAGTACACCCGCTCGGCGTTCCGCTGGCGCGACGGGCAGATCACCCTGGCCAAAATGGACGCGCCGCTGACCATCGTGTGGTCCCGGCCTCTGCCCGAGGGCGCGCAACCGTCCACGGTCACGGTGTCCCGCGACGCGGCCGGCCGCTGGTTCGTGTCCCTGCTGGTGGACGACCCGTCCGTCGCGGCCTTGCCGCCGGTGGGCGCTGCGGTGGGGATAGACGCGGGCATCACCAGTCTGCTGACTCTGTCCACCGGGGAGAAGGTCACCAACCCGCGTTATGAGCGCGCTGACCGGCGCAAGTTGGCCAAGGCGCAGCGGAACCTGTCGCGTAAGGCCAAGGACTCCGCGAATCGGGCCAAAGCCCGTCTGGCGGTGGCTCGGATCCATGCCCGTATCGCCGATCGGCGGCGGGATCACCTGCACAAGTTGTCGACTCGACTCGTCCGTGAGAACCAAACGGTCGTGATCGAGGATCTCAGTGTGCGCACCATGCTGCGCAACCACTCGCTGGCCCGCGCCATTTCCGACGCGGCGTGGACACACCTGCGCAGCATGATCGAGTACAAGGCCGCCTGGTACGGGCGGACTGTGATCGCCGTTGACCGCTGGTATCCGAGCACGAAGACCTGTTCGGCGTGCGGGCGGATCAACACCGCGATGACCCTTGGCGTTCGTGTCTGGACGTGTCCCGGCTGTGATGCCGTGCATGACCGGGACGTCAACGCCGCCCGCAACATTCTCGCCGCCGGGCTGGCGGAGAGGTGAAACACCTGTGGAGGGAGGGTAAGACCCGACCCGCGAAAGCGGTGAAGGCACGGCCCGGTGAAACAGGAACCCCCTCGGGCGACCGAGGGAATCCCCGCCCTTCACGGCGGTG
>NZ_JBEXIK010000013.1:0-185283 GCF_040608515.1 Micromonospora sp. NPDC005173 | reverse complement strand
TCGGCATCGACGTCGAGGTCGTCGCCAAAGACCCGCACATCAAAGGATTCTCGGTGGTCAAACGCCGGTGGGTCGTCGAACGCACCCTCGGCTGGATCATGCTGCACCGGCGCCTGGCCCGTGACTACGAAGCCCTACCCGGCAACTCCGCCAGCATGATCCGCATCGCGATGATCGACAACCTCACCAAACGCGTCACCGACGAAACCACCCCAACCTGGCGAGACATCTGAAGATCACATCACTCGCAAAATACCTGAATCAGACGCCCTCTCAGATCTTCGTAGAAGCCTCTCGTATTACGGTGGGTTTCCGCCAAATGGGAGGACAGAGCCCGCTAACCGCCGGCCATGCCGGCCCGCACCAGGTGCTCCAGCCACGGCGTCGGCGCCACCCCCAGCTCCCGGCTCAGGTCGGCGCGGAACAGCTCGAACCGGCGCATCGCCTCGTTGATGTTGCGCTCCGCCAGGTGCACGGCGATCAGCGTCCGAGTGGCGCTCTCCCGTAGCGGCTCCAACTGCACGGCGGTCAACGCGACCTGCACGGCCTCACCGAACCGGCCCTGGGCGGTGAGCCGCTCGGCCAGGGCCTCCAGCGCGTACAACTGCGTCTGGCGCAGCCGCTCCCGCTCGGTCAGCACCCAGTCGTCGTACCACCCGGGCAGCAGCTCGCCGATCGCCAACGCTGGCACGCCGGGACCCGTACCCACCGGTGACCCGCCGGCCAGCAGGGTGGCGGCCGCCGCGCCCAGGGTGGCCACGTCGCTGGTCACCCCTGCGGCCAGGGCCAGCCGGTCCTGTTCCTCCACGAGCGGCTCGGTGGTGATCCGGTGCAGCCGCCAGAGCATGGTGCGCAGGTTGGCCCGGGCACGTTCCTCGTGCGAGCCGGGCCAGAGCGTACCGGCGGCCTCGGATCGGGCGCACCGCTGGCGTACCCCGAGGTAGGCCAGCAGCCGGCGGGCGCCCTGCGGCACCGCCACCGCGCGCCCGTCGCGTTCCAGCCCGAACCCGCCCAGCAGCCGCAGCGCATACCGGGGCGGCTGCCCCGCTCCGGCGTCGTGCGCTCCGGAGCGGAGGTCGTGCGTCACCTCGTTAGCAGCCATCCGTGCGCCTTTCACACCCGATCGCCCCGTGGGAGTTTCACGGTCGGGTGTGGACGGTCGACGCGCCAGCGCTGTGTCGTCACACCGACCCGCCGAGCGGCGCGGATCAGCCGTTCGCCGGAGTTGGTGCCGCCCGTTCAGCGCAGCTTGTTCAGCGTCCGGGCGTACCCGGTCCACTCGGCGGCGTCGCCGACGTCGGCCCGGATCTGGGCCTCCTTCATGATGGCGAGCACCTGCTCGGCCGGCGCGTCGGCCAACTTGCCGAGCGTGCTGATCCCGGCGCGGGCCAGCGCCGCCCGGGCCTTGGTCGGCACCCCGGTGAGCATCGCGATGTCGGCGTCCCCGACGTTCTCCAGCTCGGTCTCGATGCCGAGCGCCGCGGCCACCGCCGACTGGGCGCCGACCGTGGTCCGGACGATCACCGCCTCCCGTTCGCTCACCTCGGCGAACATCGCGTCGACGCTCGGGTAGCTGGTGTCGGCCGGAAGCACCTTGAGCACGTCGCGGATCAGCCGGCCGTCGGCCACCTCGTCCTCGCCGAAGATGCGAATGAACTCGGTGAGCTTCACCTCGCGCGGGAAGCGCTGCCGAACGTCGGAATGCTCGGCGGCGTACCGCTCGAGATGGGCGGCGCCCCGGAGCTTTGGTCCGGCGACCACGTCCACGCCGAGGGTCTCCACGGCGGGCAGCACGATGGTGCCGGCCTTGGTCTGCCAGATGCTGACCTTCTTGTCCATGAACATCGTGGTGCCCATGTACTTGCCGAAGTCGAGCGTGCTGATGTAGTTGGGGATCTGTTCGATCGCGTGCGGGCCGAGGGTGACCTTGTTCTCGTGCACCGTCGAGTGCAGCCGGTTGATCTCGGCACGGATCTCGTCGAGCAGCCGGCGCAGGCTCACCCGCATCGCAGCCATGCAGGAGAACGCCTTGGCCAGATCGGTGCCGAGGTGGTCCAGGTCGTGCTCGATGCGGTGGAACCGCTCGTTGAAGCCCTGCTCGCCGGGGGTCTGCCCGGCCTGCACGACGTCCTCGCCGTCGACCCAGTCGCTGTGCGCGAAGGTGCGGGCGAACGGCGGCGGCGCGCAGCCCGGCTCCACCGCCGGGAACGACTCGGCGTAGCTGAACACCCGCTTCGCGGTGCCCACGTTCTCGTAGATCCAGGAGGAGACCAGCACGCTGGCGTCCGAGGCCGGGATGCCGTGCTTGGTGAACGCCTCGTACAGCTCGGTGACGGTCACCCCGTCGTAGTTGATCTCGCTCGCCATGGTGGTGTCCCTCTCAGAGCTGGTCGTACACGCCGCGGTGCCGGCGCTGCTGGAAGGTGCGGAAGGTCCGGGCCACCGCCGGGCGCAGCGGCTCGGCGGCGCCGTCGGCGTCGAGGTCGACGTGGTCGCGCCGGATGCCGAAAGTGTTGATCTCCACGCCGAGTGGGCAGACCCGGGTCAGTGCGTTCATCAGCCGCTCGTACTGCGCCAGGGTCAACGCCACCCCGTCGGGCAGCTCCACCCGGAACTCGTACGGGTCGGTCAGCCCGGTGCGCACATAGGAGAGCGCCACCACCGCGACCAGCCCGGCGTGGGTGGGCCGCAGCGTGGTCCGCGCGCCGACCGCCTTGATCTCCGCCGTACCGCCGCCGAGCCCCACGGTGTACCAGCGGAACCCGGTGGCCCGCCTCTCGGCCAGGTTCAGCCCGGCCTGCGGCAGCCCGATCACACTGCACACCAGCAGCACCCGGTTGCCGGTCTCGACCAGCGGCAGCGCGGCGGCGAGGTGCCGATCGCGCAGCAGCCCGACCAGCCGGGCCAGCCGGTCGGCGGCGGCTGGCTGGCCGGCGATCAACGCGGTGGCCAGCGCCGCCGGCAGCTCGATGGTCTCCACCAGCTCGTCGGGGAGCCGGTTCAGCGCGGCCACCACGGGTGCCGGGTCCCGCACCGCCGGCAGACCGGCGGCGGCCAGCACCTGATCGATCGGCTGCCCCGCCGGCCGGGTCGGCACGGCCGCCCACCGGGTCCGGGCCACCGCGTCGGTCAACGGCGTCCAGGCCGGCTCCCCCGCGCCGGTCCAGGCCGACGCGGCGCTCGCGAGCCCAGCCAGCAGCAGGGCGTTTCCGCCCGGGTCACCGGGCGCGTGGAACTGCGCCTCGACCGCCGCGTCGACACCGACCGCCGCGCTCAGCGGCGCGGTCACCGCCAGCCCCCGGGTCGGCAGGTGCGACAGGTACATCCGGGTGGTGCTGATCCGGTGCGTGGTCGGCAACCCGCACACCCGCCACAGCCACGCCAGCTCGCCGTCGGCCGCCACGGTGGGCACGCCGTACGCGCGGGCAGCCGCGATCAGCGCCTCGGCGGTCCGGTCGGCAGTGGGCGTCCGGCCGGTGTCCAGCACCCGGTTGCGCAGATCGGTGGCCTGCGCGGGGGTCGGCCAGCTCACGTCCACGCCGAGACCCAGCTCGTAGCGGCTGCCGCCGGCGTCGTCCTGGGCCCGGGTCACCTGCCACACGATCGCCGAGCCGAGCGCTCGACAGACCCGCCCCGCCCGGTCCAGGGCAGCGGCCAGCGGCGGCGCGATGCCGTGCGCGCTGTCGAAGGCGTACGACTGGCGCAGGCTGGCCCGCAGCGCGGTGACCTCGGTCAGCCGGCTGGCCGGCAGCGCCCGGCCGGCGTGCGTGGTGTTGTTCGGCGGGGTGTTCGCGGGCAGCACCAGCCGGTCCCGGCGCAACTGGGCGAGGAAGTTCGTCCGGTGCTGCGGATCGCCGGCGGCGACCAGCCGGATCGCCACCGCGAACCGGTCGTCGTCCTCGCGCAGGGTGAACCGGGCGCCGCCGGGCAGGTCGGCGAAGAGCCCGGCGTTCGGGTCGGTGTCCGCGCCGGGGCCGTTGAGCAGTCGACGCACCGCGGCCGGGGTGGGCAGCAGGAACCGCCGGTAGAGCCCGAGCCGGTGGGCGTACGCGGGGTCCGGCTCGCGGGCCGGCGGGGCCAGTCGGCGCGCGTACACCTCGCCGCTGGTCGGCTCGTGCACCAGCTCGTCGACGAAGCGGGCCACCCCGACGTCCGCGCCGATCCGGTCCAGCGCGTCCCGCCGGGCGTGCGCCAGGGTCCGGTACCCGTGCACCTCCCGGGCGGCGCGGCGCAGTCGGTGCTTCTCGTACGACATCAGGTAGAGCAGCCGGCCCAGGTTGCCCTCCAGCACGGCCAGCTCGACCAGTGCGGCCCGCGCCGCCCCGGTGACCGCGGTGGCGGCGGTGCCCTCGACGGCCCGCTCGACCGCCACGGCGACGGTGAACGACGCGACCAGCGGCTCGTCGGCGGTGTCCGGCGCGTACGCCGGCACCGACGCGCCGGCGGCCGACCAGGGCGCGAAGACCACCGGCGGGAGCACCCGCTCACCGGTGCCTCCCGGGTGCACGGTGACCGTCACCCGGACGGTCTCCTCGACCAGGTCCCGGCGCAGCACCACGGTGAGCAACGGGTGGCGGCTGGTCCAGTCCACCGCGGCGGTGCCGGCGGCGGCGATCGGCACCACCACC
This sequence comes from Micromonospora sp. NPDC005173, assembly GCF_040608515.1. Classification (NCBI taxonomy): domain Bacteria; kingdom Bacillati; phylum Actinomycetota; class Actinomycetes; order Micromonosporales; family Micromonosporaceae; genus Micromonospora; species Micromonospora sp. NPDC005173. Next base: position 180,655 of record NZ_JBEXIK010000013.1, on the reverse strand, counting down.
CGCCGCACGGTGCCCGGGTACGGGCCCTCCAACTGGTCGACGAGGTTACGTTCGACGGACGGGTCGGCCCCGTCCACCGGCACCCGGATGTCGATCATCGCGCCCCCGCTCAGACGATCCGGAACGGCCGGGGGTCGTCCCGGTCGACGTAGACGGGCACCTGGTTGGCGGCGAGCACCGCGTTGTCGCCGACCGGCAGCCGCTGCACGCCGTCGCCGGTGGGGGCGCTGCCGGTCACCACCACCGCCGAGTCGGCCGGGAAGCGGACCAACCGCAGCTCGCGGACGTCCGCCACGCCCGGCTCGTTCATCAGCGTCCAGATCACCTCGGCTGCCCGGACCGGCTCGCCGAAGGGCAGCTCGTCCACGTAGCGACGCAGCCGGGCGTGCAGCCGGAGGCGCAGCTCCGTGGCGGCGGTGGAGGCGTTCACCGTGTCCCGGGAGCCGGTGGGCAACGGCAGGCCGCGGATCACCAGGTCGGCCTCGACGCCGATGCCCACCTCGTCGGCCCGATCCACCGAGGCGAAGATGCCCACCGGGCGCAGGTCCTCGATCACCGACTCGACGGCGGCCTGCAGCCCGTCCGGACCGTCCCAGATGGCCGCGGCGGTCGGCGCGACCAGCACCGTCACGTAGTACGGGTTGCCGAGGTCGCGTTCGGTGCTGAAGACCCGCTCGATGAAGTTGAAGTTGCCGAAGATGGACTGGTTGAGGTCCAGGCCGCCCCGGCCGTCGAAGACCTGCACCTGGCGTACCCCGGGCACGGTGGCCACGGCCAGGCCGATCGCCTCGGCCGTCCAGATGGACCGGGGTGCGGCCAGCAGCAGCTGCCGGTAGCGGGCGTCGGAGACCTGCTGTTCGCCGCCGGTCAGCGCGACGGTGTGCGTGATCTCCACCAGCTCCTTGCCGGCGGCCTGCTCGGCGTCGTCCAGGTCGGCCAGCAGCGTGTCGGCCCGGTTCCACCGGTCGATCTTCTGGCTGGCCTGGGTGGGGTCGAGGTTGTGCGCGGGACCGGGGTAGAAGGCCGCGACGGCCGGTTCCCGCTCGCCGACGGCGGCGGAGAGCACCACCGTCTCGTCCAGCGCGACGTGGTGCCCACCGGGGGTGGACAGTCGCGCGCCACGGGGCAGCGTCAGCTGGGTGCGGCCGGTCGGCAGCGCGTCCTTCAGCTTCACCTTCACCGTGCCCCGGGCCTGCAGGTACGGCCGGGGGATGCCGAGCTCCTCGCCGAGGCGGGTCAGCGCGTCAGCGGTCGCCGACACCACGTACGAGTTGTCGTAGACCGCGCCGAGCGCCGACCACAACCGGGCGTCCTCCAGCGCGGCCAGTTCGAGGACCTTACGCAGCACCGCACCGCTGGTCAGGTCGACGTCCTCGCCGAAGAGCAGTCGGGCGGTGGCCAGCTTCTCGGCGAGCAGCCGGGCGAAGGACTTCGGTACGAAGCCGGTCTCGACGATGCCGAAGCCGGCCGAGCCGGTGGCTCGTAGCGCGGCGGCGTCGACGGCCAGCACGTCGGCCAGCTCTGCCGGGATGGTGGGATCAGACACTGGGCAGCTCCCCGAGGTGCACCGAGAGCCGGTCGTCGGTGATGGTTTCGAACTGGACCTGCACCTGCAGGGTGCGGGAGGCGCGCAGCGCGGCCCGGGCGGCGTCGTCCTGGCCATCGCCGGTGCCGCCGGCACCGAGCCGGCCGTCGTCGAGGTTGACGTCGACGATCCGGCGGACCCGGGGATCGCGGTCGAGCAGGGTGATGATGCCGATCCGCACCTGCTCACGGATCAGGGTCGGCTCGACCGGTTCGGCCAGGGCGTTGAGCCCGTCGAAGCCGAAGGTGGCGTCGAAGACGTTCGAGCCGCGCAGCGTGGTCAACGCCACCGCGAGGCTCTGCGCCACGTTCTCGGTGCCGGCGACGAGGGCCAGCACCCGGCCGTTCGGGCCGTCGTCGAAGACGACGTCGCGGGCCAGGTCCAGCCCGGGCATGGTGGGTTCGAAGGCGAGACCCCAACCGAGGTAGCGGCGCTGCGCGGCCTGCCGTTCCCGCTCGGTCCGGTCCATCTCAGACCGCCCGCAGCTTGCTGTGGCCGGCGGTGGCGGCCAGGCCCGGGCTGGAGCCGTCGGTGGCGCCGCTGAGCGAGTCCAGCGCCACGGCGACGTTGCCGACCTTGAGCTTGCCGGCGGCGCCGGTGGCCGAGGTCACCGTGTTGCACTGCTTGGTGGAGTTGCTGGTGGCGATGGTGCAGCCGGCGACCGATTTGCCGCTGATGCCGTCCAGCCGCACCACTTCGGCACCACCGACGGTCAACTTGGTCTGCCCGGTCGGGGTCACCGCCCCCTGGTTGGGGCAGTGCACGTCACTTGACGTGGTGAGCACGAATGCCATCTCGCTCTCCTCAGTGGACGTTCATGGCGTTGCTGACCTGGACGTCGACGTCGTCGGCGGTGATGCTGACCGAGCCGCCGCTGATGTTCACCGCGCCGTTGCCGGCGTCCAGGTCGATCTGGGTGGCGGTGATGGTGATCGAGCCGTCCTGTTTCATCACGATCGACGACCCGCCGGCGGCGTGCTCGATGGTGATGCTGTCCGCCTCGTCGGCGCGTTCCGGACGCTGACCCCGGCCCCGCAACTGGGCCCGGCCCACCCGCACGGTCAGCTCACCCAACTCGATGACCCGGTTGCCGTCGCCGTCGGTCAGGTCGTGCGCCACCTTGCCGTCGTGGTCGGCGGGCACCACCGTGTCGCCGATGGATGACCGGCTGTTGGTGGCCACCCCGACCGGCAGCGAGAGCCACCAGTCCCCGGGCTGGGAGACCGGGGCGTGCCCGGTGGGCCAGAGCGCGCCCACCTCCACCGGGTCGTCCGGGGCGCCGTTGCGGTAGGCCAGCGCCACCCGGGTGCCCGGGTAGCGGGGCAGGATGAGCCCGCAGCCGCCCCAGGCGAACGGGGTCAGGTAGGTCACGCCGGGCAGCGGCGCGGGCTGCTCCCGGCGTACCGGCAGCCGGCGGGCGCCGTTGGGTCGGCCGTCGGGGCGGGCGAGCCCCTCCCAGACCGTCTCGGTCTGCGCCGGCGGCTCGACCGCGCCGCTGGCGTTGGTGGCCGCCGCCCGCACCTCGCCGATCTCCAGCCCGCGCGACTCGCCGCGGGCCGCCCGGGCCGCGCGGCGTACCGCCTCGGCGGCGGCCACCCCGGGCGAGGAGGCCGGCGCGGCCGGGTCGGCGGTACCCACGCCGGAGGCGTCGCTCCAGGCGTCCCAGGCCTGCGCGGGCGAGGCCACCTCGACGCCCTGCACGACTGTCACGAAGCCGGCGGTACGCGACAGGGTGTGCCGGGCGGCGCTGAGGTAGAGCAGCTTCGCCCCGGCGCCCAGCTCCCCGGTCGACGGGGCGAACGGGGCCGCGAACGAGCCGAGCAGCGCCGCCCCGACGCTGCCCAGCGTGGTCGCCTCGTCGACCGCGGGCGGGTCGAAGCGGACCAGGTCGCCGGGCTTCAGGTCGGGCCGGCCCTTGCACGTCAGGGTCCACGCCCGCCGGCGCGGTGGCGCGGTGCCGCCGGCCTCGGTGGCCGCGTACGGGTCGGTGTCCTGGCTGCCGTTCTCGGTGCACTCCAGCAGGCCCGTGGCGAGGGTGAGCGGCTTCGGCTCCCCCTCCGGGTACGGGATCGGGCGCTTGCCGACGTGCACCGTGCCGTCGCGGATCAGCAGCATTCCCCGCCCGTACGCGTTGAGCGACTGCTGCAACGCCCCGCCGATCCGGTCCAGGGCGGCACGGTAGAGCAGCCCGGCGCCGAAGGTGACCCGCTCGTCTCCGGCCGCCTCGGTGGCGCCCCGGGTCATCGTGCCGTCCGGGTTAGCGGCCCAGCCGGTGACGTCGACCCGGGTGCGCTCGGCGACGGCCCGGATCGCGGCGGTGAAGTTCGCCGCCTCGAACCGCTCGGCGACCCGCTGGCCGAGCCGGGCGTACGCCTGCTCGACGAGGGTCAGCTCGGTGTCGTATGTCCGCTCGCCGGTGAGCCGGCGCACCTTGGTCACCCGTAGCACGGCGACCAGCGCCTGGGTCAGCTCGGCCGGTGACGGGCCGGCGTTGACGCCGACCAGATTGGTGAAGAACGCGCCCACGGACGTGTTCGCGTCACGCCAGTACAGGTGCAGCTTCGCCACCAGCGGCGGTTGCCCTTCGGCGGTGCGCAGCGCGGCGAAGTGCTCGTCGATCAACCCCTGCACGGTGATCGTGTACGCGCCGGGACCCAGCCCGTCGGGCAGCGCGGCGTCGATGGCCGCGTAGTAGTCGGCGCTGGACAGGGTGAGTGCCGCGTCCTGGCTGAGCCCGGTCGGGGTCTCCCGGTGGAAGGTCAGGGTCCAGCCGGCGTCGTTGCCGACCGCGCCCTGGCGCACCTGGCCGGTCTGGAACGGCGTGAGCGTCATCGCACCACCCTCCGCAGCTTCTTGTCGAGCAGGTAGCGGTAGCGCAGCTTGCCGGGGCCCAGCTCGGATTCGACCCGCTGCGCCGGTGGGCGGCGGCGCCAGACGAACTCGTTGATCGGCGGCGGCCCGAACCGGTCCACCGCGCGGTCAGCGGGCCGCCAGGCCAGCGCCACCGACGAGCCGTAGTCGCCGGAGCCGCGTACCGTCCCGGCGTGCAGCAGCCAGGACAGCACCACCAGTTCCACGGCGACCGGGGCGGACCCGGTGGCGGCCGACGGGCCGGCGTCGGGGCAGACCCGGCGCAGGCCGGCGGCGAGCGGCACCGAACCGAGGATCCGGGTGCCCTGGCGGACGACCAGTCGCAGCGGCACCCGCCCGACCAGCACCGGTGGCCGGGGCGTGGCCGGCGGCGCGGGCCGGGGTGCCAGGTCGTCGGCGGAGCTGCTGACCACCGCGAGGGGGTCGGTGTCCAGCCACTGTCGGGCCAGCCCGGTGGGCAGGATCAGCACCGCGTGCACGCCGGCGCCGAGCTCGACGCGGTGCGGCAGGCCGGCGGTGAGGTTCTGCCGGACCTCGGTGAACCCGGCCGGCACCTCGATCGGCGTCTCCGGCAGCAGGTAGCGGTCGATCGGGAACGGTGGCATCAGTTGCCCAACCCGTCGGCGAGCGCGCCGACTCCGATGCTGGCCACGTCGAGCAGCTTGCCGAGCAGGCTGGGACGGGGCACGTGGACGAGGGTGATGGTGGTGTCCAGGACGTCGCGGCGGGCGGCCGAGGCGTTGAAGGTCAGGGACTGCACCTGCATGTCGGTGCGGATGGTCATCGAGGTGACCAGGATCAACCCCCCGAACTTCCCGCCCGAGTACGCGGCCAGCGCCGTGCCGCGCTTGCTCGCCTCGGCCATCGTCTCCAGGGCGAACTTCCAGGCGTAGCGTTCCGCGCCGACCAGCACCCCGGTCAGCGTGATGGTGTCGTCGTGGGTGGCCACGATGGCCTTGTGCGCGGTGGAGCCGATCGGCGGCAGGTGGTAGGTCTGGGCCAGGGAGATGGCGGTGACCGCCCAGAGCGGGATCGGCAGCGCCCCGTCGCTGATGATCGCCGACGGCACCGTGTCGTACCGCATGAAGCTGCTGGTGAATGCCATGCTCAACGACCTCCGGTGGGTGGCAGTGGCACCGGTGCGCCGGTGGGTTCGACGGCCAGGCCCAGGTCGCGCAGCGCCTGGGTGATCTCGCGGACCTCGCCGGCGGCGCTGGTCACCCGCAGCCGCAGCCGACGCTCCTCCAGTGCCCGGCTGATCCGCGCCGGCCGGGTGGCCGCCGAGCCGCGTCGGTTGATCCGGTCGATCTCGGCGGCGGCGTCCTCCATCCGGGATATCGCGTCGAGGATCCGCGGGTCGGGGGTGAAGCCGGGGTCGTCGCGTTGCAGCCGGGTGATGGCGTCGCGGAAGTCGGCGGCGTCGCGGCGCAGGTTGGCGACCAGGTTGTCGGTGAGCGCGCTGACCCCGCCGACGCTGGTGGCCCGGTGTGACTTGTCGTCGACCAGCCACACCCAGCCGTCGTGGCCGATGCCGACGAGGTCGGTGCCGGCGACCTTGACGTTGGCGTCCGGCCCCTTGAGGAACAGCTCGATGCTGCTCAGCGAGAACGCGGCGGTGTACTCGCCGAGCACGCCCCGGCCGTAGGTGACCATGTCGTGTCGCAGGTAGGCGCGGAAGCCGGGGCCGTCGTCGGCGCGTCCACCCCGGTCGCGGAAACGCCGCCACAGGGTGGCCAGGGCCTCCGGGTTGTGCAGGGCGAGCTGCTGGGTGAGCCAGACGTCGCCGCCGGCCACCACGGCCCGCAACTCCGGGTCGGCGATCCGGGCCAGGGCCTCCGCGAGCCGGGCCTGGCTGACCTGCAAGCCACGGTTGCGGGCCCGGCCGAGGTCGTCCACTGCGGTGCGTAGCCGGCCCAGCTCGTCTGGGGTGAGCCGGCTGCCGAGCCGGGTCTCCAGATCGGCGAGGGCGGCCCGCTTGCCCGCCTCGGACTCGGCGGCCACCGCCCGCCACAACGCCTGCGGCTCCAGCTCGGCGGCGCGGCGCAGGGCGGCCTGCCGGTCCGCCGGCATGGCCCGGAACGCGTCGGTGACCACGGCGGCCGGCTCGGTGTGCCGGCCGCCCGTGCCGCCGCCGGCCTCGAACTCGCGCAGCAGCGAGTCGGCGTACTGGGCGGCGTCGTCAGCCAGCCGCAGCGGCGCGTCCCCGACGATGCCCTCGCGGGGTCGGCTCAGCTCGCGCATCTCGGTGTTGAGCTGGTCGAAGTACTCCCCCAGCGTCTCCACCCGCACCCCCTCAGGCAGGGTGCCGCCGTCGAGCACGTGGTCGAGGATCGCGGCGATGTTCTCCCGCAGCACGGCGATCCGCTCCAGCCGGCTCACCGCGTTGCCCAGGTGCAGGTCACCGACGTCGTCGATGATGCGGCGGATGAGGTGCTCCATGAGCCGCCGGGAGCGCACGTCGCCGGCCTCGCTGTGCCCGGCCACGGTCCGCATGAAGCGGCGCAGCCGTGGGTTGGCGTCGGCGGCGGCGTGCACCGCGGCGGCGTCCAGGAAGCGGCCGGCGCGGAACCGGCGGGGCGGGGTCACGGCCGCACCGCCGGGACGCGTGGCCCGGCGGCGGCACCACCGGGTTGGGAGTCGAGCACCATGAGGAGGAACCGGGCGCCCTCCGGGCCACCGACCGCGCTGCGCAGCATCGCCTCCCGCTCCACGTACGCCAGCACCGGCTCCATCAGCTTCTGCACGACGCGTTCCAACACCTCGTTGAGGAGGATCTCGGTGATGAACGCCTGCAGCAGGTCCCGGGAGGCCGCCTCGATGACCTGCCGGGCGACCCGGCGCGCCACGTACCGGCCGCCGGCCCGTAGCCCGGCGCGCAGCCCGTACCGCAGGGCGACCCGGCCGCCGCGCATGGCCGCTCCGCCGATGGTGCCGATCTCCGGGATCAGTGACAGCGCCAGCCCGAGGTACGCGGCGAAGAGTTCCACCTCCACCTCGGCGCGGGTGAGCACCAGCTCCGGGTCGATCAGCGCCCCGTAGAGCCGTTCCCGCCGGTGGGCGTGGACCACGTCACCCACGGCGACAGCCACGCCGATGGCGAAGCCCAGCGGTGGGCAGAGCACCGACAGGGCGATGATGCCGACGGTCAGCGCGAACGCCGACAGCGCCTGCCGGCCCAGTTCGCTGCTGAACAGGTCGTCGACGCCGAGCGCGTAGAACCCGTTGCCGCCGAAGAACTCGCCGAGCTGCTGGTGGGTGACGAGGTGGATGCCCTGCAGGGCGTACCGGCCACCGGGGATGGTGGCGGACGGGATGTGTTCACTGATCCGGCTGGAGCGGAACGCGAACCCGGCGTCCTCGCGGGCACGGCCGAGCATCTCGGCGTTGTTGCGCCGCATGTCCTGCAGCACCCGCCACAGCTCGTCGCGGATCGCCGACCGGTCACCGGCGAAGCGGGCCAGCACGTCGGGCAGATCGGCGATCTGCTTGACCAGCGGGTCGATGCCCTCGGCCTCGCCGCGCTGGATGACCAGCGCCTGCTCGATGTCGGCGACGGTCCAGAGCACTCCGTGCGAGTCTCGGATCCGGGCCACCCCGTCCCGCTCGACGATCTCACCGGCCGCCCCGGGACTGGTGAGGGCGGCCTCGGCGGCGAGGAACGCGCCGGAGAGCGAGTGCGCCGCGCCGTACCAGGCGGTGGAGGGGTTGACCAGGCTGGCGGTGGCGAGCGCCTCTCCACCGGTGCTCGTGTAGGTCAGGAGCGTCCGGGCCGTCTCGTGTCGACGCAGCCGGTCCCGGAGGCCCTGCAACTCGACGTAGTCGGTGAGTTGGGAGACGATCAGCCGCTCGAAGATCGGCGCGTACCGGGCGAAGTTGGTGATCCGGGCCTGGATGCCCTGTCGGGAGGTGAGCAGCAACTGCACCAGCATGGCCTTGTTGCCGATCACGAAGATCGTCCCGACAGCGTCCTTCACCGCCGGCGTGAACTCGTGCAGGAAGTGCAGGTTCCAGGCAGCCGGGTGCTCCTGCAGGCCGCTGCGGATCCGGGCCCAGTGCTCCGGCTTCCGATAGACGGCCATGATCCGCTGGGCCAGGTGGTCCAGCCGGGGAACCACCCCGGCGAGGTGGCGCAGGAACTGGATGGCGGGCGAGGCGACCGGCCGGAAGTCCAGCGGCCCGAGCCGGCCGGTGCCCTCCGGAACCGGGCGGCTGAACCCCTCCCGTTCCGCCGCGCCGACCATGACGCCGATCGCGGCGGCCCGCGCGCGCAGCACCGCGGCGGCCTGCAGGCAGAAGGTCGCCGGATAGCGGCAGGGTTGGTTCATCTGCAGCCGGAACGCGATGTCGTCCATCAGCCGGCGCAGCTCGTCGGCGTCCGCGCCGAGCGCGTCAAGTTCGGGTTCGCCGTTGAGCGATCCACACGCCGGAATCTCCGCACGTCCGCCGGTCACCAACGGGAACCGGCTCGCACCGGCGCCGGGCGGCGCGCTCGGGGCGCTCGGGTCGAAGACGAACCCGCCTCGCGGCGTACCGCCGGCTCCGTCGCCGGTGCCGGTCCCTGTGCCGTCGCCCGCCCCGGTGCCCGTGCCACCGCCGGCGCCCGTGCCGCCGCCAGCGCCGGAGCCGGTGCCGCCGCCCTGGCCGGTACCGCCGCCGACGCCGCCGCCGGGCGGCGCGTTCGGGTCGACCGGCGTTGTCGGGTGCTGCTCGACGCTGATCGGCAGCAGGTTGGCCCGCCCGGTCCAGTGCAGCGTCGTGTCGGTGGCCTCGGTGCCGACCAGCAGCAGGGACGTGCCGCCCACCTGGACGACGATCAGGCAGGTCGGTGTCGCGCCGCCCAGCGAGCCGAGGATCCCGTCGACCCGCCGGTTCACCTCCACCTCGACGGCCCGCTCGACCTGCGCCCGGTACTCCTCGACGGTGGTGGTCTCGCCGCGCGGCTGCGCGGTCTGCAGCCGGGACCGGATGTCGGCGCCGATCTCCTCGTCCACCATGGCCACCAGCGCGGCCCGGTCGGCAACCGGTCGGCGGTCGACCGTGCCCGGTTGCGGGCTGGGCGTCCGCGCCTCGATCTCGAAGTGCGGCTGCGGGGTGGCCCGGAAGACAGTCTCACCGAACCGGTCGAAGGTGAAGTACGACAGCGGGGTGGTGGTCACCATGACCAGCCACACCTGCCGCCCTTCCGGGTCGGTGACCCGGGCGATGACGCCCTGTGCGGCGCCGGAGGGCAGGCCACCGTGCTGCCGGACCGCCTCCCGGGCCAGCTCGGCGAAGTGGCCGACGAGGTAGGTGACCGGGCGCAGGTGCCAGTCATAGCGCACCGGCGTCGCCGCGTCGCCGTCCACCGGCACCTCGGCGGCATCGCCACCGTCGTCGTAGGACGGCACCCGGTAGACGGCCAGCAGGTGGCGCATCCGCTGCGGATCGAACAGCTCGGTCGGCGGCCGGCTCAGCGGCGCGGCCACGCCGACCGGCAACCCCGGGTCGAGCCGCGCGGCGGTCACCACCTCGTCGATGCGCCGGCGCAGCCGGGCCTCGAAGGCCCGCCGGTCGTCCGGGGACACCCGCTCGCCGGCCACGCCGGTCCAGCGGAACTCCGGCGCGCCGGGGCGTACCTCCAGGTAGCCGCCGCGCGGCGCGACCACCTCGCGCCGGGAGCGTTCCAGTGCGCGGGCCAGGGCCGCGGCGAGCGCCGCGGTCACCTCCTCCGGCCGCTCGGTCACCGACCGGGCGTCCAGCCGGATCCGCACCGGCACGTGCACCGAGATGGCCACCGTCAGAACCGCCCGTCCAGGTGCTCGGCGAGCCGGGCCAGCGCGAGGTCGGCGAGCGCGTCGGCGTCGACCGCGCCGCCGCCGGCGACGACCTCGATCTCCACCGGGAAGTGGTACGCGATGACGGCGCGATCGTCCTCGGCAACCTGCTCGGCCTCCGCCTCGCTGCCGGCCGCCGGCAGCACCAGCTCACCCGCGTGCACCAGGGCCAGCCCGGTACGGGTGACCCGGGCGGCACGGCCAGCTCCGGTCGCCATCTGCTACCTCCGGTTCGTCGTCGGCGGGCTGTCGTTCGCGGGTTAGGGCAGCACGGACGGGTCGCCGACCTTCGGGTCGACCGTGGCGGCCAGGCTGAACCCGCTGAAGGTCGCCGCCGGGGCGCCGGAGATGGTGGCGGTGGTCGGCGTCGCGCTGGTGATCAGGCAGTCCTGCAGCACGAACGAGGAGAACGCCCAGTCGTCGCCGGTGTGCTCCAGCAACGCGATGTCGAACAGCTCACCGTCGAGCGCCAGCTTGGTGAGCCGGCCCGCGACGTCCCCGATGGCCTTGACTGTCATCGTGAAGTTCATCGACACCGGCGCGTGGATCGCCCCCATGTGGGTCACCTCGCACGAGTGCAGCGGCTCGACGTTGAGCGAGAACGACGGGCTGAACGAGTCGATCGGGCTGATCAGCACCGTCTCGGTGCCCTTGGTGTACTGCACCGCGAGGCGGGTCTTCCACTCCATGGTCTGGTTCCTCCGGGTCAGAACTTGGCCACGAGCGTGACCAGCAGGCGGCTCACGGCCGGGCCGTACGTGACGGTGACGACCAGGTCGACGGTGCGGTCGGCCCGGGCGGCGGTGACGATCGAGGTGTCGGTGGCGGTGCGGGCGACCTCCGGGATGGTGAGGATGTCCAGCACCGGGATCTCGATCCGGTAGTCGTCGATCACCGCCTGCCGCTTGAGCGGGCCGAGGATGCCGTCCACCTGGGTCTTCAGCAGGGTCATCCCCGGCTTGGTGATCCGCGCGTCGCCGACCAGGCCGATCAGGCCGGCGCGGAGCATGAACTCGATCTGGTCGAGCGTGCGCACCAGGTCGACGTGCAGCAGGCTCGCGTCCGAGGTGAACAGCCGCCCGTCGGCGAAGTGCAGGCTCTCCCCGGTGATCAGTGTCGGGTCGATGATCGGCGTGAGGTTGGCCTCGGACAGGCCCTTGATCTCGGCCGGGCTGTACTGCTTGGCCACCGGCATGGCCACCCCACGGATCTTCTTCAGCACGATGCTGTGGTGTACCGGCAGCCCGGCCACGGCCGCCATCGCGGCGGTGGCGGCGTCGCCGTCCGCACCCCGAGCAGCGATCATCACCATCCGGCTGGTGCTGCTCTTGAGCGGGTTCGCCGCGGTGGTGATGTCGGCGACGTAGGTGGGGCCCTTCTCGGTGGCCGGGTTGACCATGGCGAAACCGAGCCGCCGCTGGCCGGCCGCCGACATCGTCTCCACGTGCGCCTTGAGCGCGTGCAGCCCGGTCGGCGCGCCCGCCCCGGCAGGGTTGCCGACGCTCGACTCGTTGGCCAGCGACACCATGGTCACATCGTCGGCGGCCTCCAGACCGCTGAGCGCAGCGGCGTAGTCGTCGCCGGCGACCTTGACCCCGTACACCTTGGCCGGGCGCGGATCCTGCAGAAAGGCCAGCTCCAGCGAGTTGTAGAGGGCGTTGCGGACCACGCTGCCGGTCTGCCGGCGGGCGAAGTTGGTGACCGCGTCGTCGAGGGTCTCGATCCGGACCGGGGTGTTCGCCGGGGCCGAGCCACCGTCGGCGGTGGTCGGGGCCTTGCCGACCACGGCGATGACGCCTGGCGAGCGCTGGGCCAGGGGCGCCGGTGGCGGCACGATCCGGACCTCGATGAACGGGAATGCTGCTGTCGGTGCCACGGGTCCTCCCGGACGGAGTTGCTGCTGCGGTCGATGGGCGGGAGTCTCAGGTCGTCAGGGCGGCCAGTCCGATGCCACTGCGGGCGAGCCACTGGCCGGCCCGGGCGAACCGGGCGGCCCGTCGTTGCACGTCGGTGCCGGTGTCGCCACCGGGCCAGCCGTCGTCGTCGAACGTCTCGATGGGCACCACCCAGACGGCGACGACCCGATGCCGCCGCCGAACGTCGTCCGGTGCGGGCACGTCCAGCCCCAACTCCTCGGCGCGAGCCCGCACCAGGCGGGTCTCGACGAGCAGGTCGGCCAGGGAGAAGCCCTGGTCGCGGATCAGTACGGCGGCGGCGAACGGCAGCGGACGCGGGGTGGGTGGGGCGGCCGACGGAGCGGCGTAGCGCAGTTGCACGGTGGCCCCAGCGGCCTGCCCGCGCATCCGCGCCACCAGGTCACCGGCATTGGCGGCCCCCACGCCGGCGAGCAACCGGTCCAGGTGCGCGTCGGTGAACGCGGCAGGCTGGTGCAGCCCGGCCCGCAGCCGGGTCACCAACCGGGTACGGCGCTCGGTCTCCAGTTGTGCCGGGTCGGTCGGCAGCGCACCCAGGTCCGCGATGATCTGCGGGTCGACGTCGAAGGCGGGCACCGCCACGTCGAGGTCCTCGACCCGGTCCCGGGCCACGCTGGTGCGCACCACCAGGCTGCCCCGCCAGAGCGCGTCGATGCGCAGCGCCGAGCCGCCGAGGCCGTGCAGCCGTACGTGCAGTTCGGTGCGGCTGGTGCCGCCGGAGCCGAGCCACTCCCCCTCGGCCAGGGTGACCGGGGCGGCGGCGAAGCCGAGGGTCAGCTCGTCGAACACCGCGGAGTACGGGGGCGCGACCGGCATCGCCTCGGTGTCGTACGCGGCCTCCACCAGGTGGGCCAGCGACGCGTCGTCGAAGACGGCGGCGCGGGTGCCCGGGTCGGCCAACCGCACCAGCACTCCGTCGACGAAGTCCACCGCACCGACCTCCCCGCTACTCGCGCCGGTGCACCCTGCCCGGCTCGGCACGAGGATCGCGAAGGGCCCGTCACCCGACCGTCACCGCAACCGTCACCGCAACCGGACACGGCCCCGACTGTCGGGAACTGAGCACCCGCACAGCATTCCGATGCCCTCAGCCGTGGGCCTCCGGCCCCGGCCTCCTGACCTCAGCCGTGGCCACACGTCAGCGGCCCCCAGCTTCCGCCACCCGGGCTCCGTAAGGCGGGCGGCGCGGCACGGCACGGCGCGGACAGGCGCGGCGCGGACAGGCACGGGACGGCGCGGCACGGAGCGACGCGGCACGGACCGGCCACGGCACGGCGCGGACAGGCACGGCGCGGACAGGCACGGTATGGGCCAGCACCGCATGGGCCAACGCAGCGTGGACCGGCAGCGCATCGGCCAGCACCGCATGGGCCAGCGGGGCGGCGCGGGCCGGCGGCAATGTCGCTAAAGAGCGCGATACCTCAGAGTCATTTTGATACCTCAGAGTCATCACGCTCGTCGGGACATGTGCCCTCAGGTGCCGTCACCCTCCGTGAGACACCGTCGACACCCGGGTGACGAACGGCCCGCAGGGTTCCAGGGGCGGGCGTCGAACACCGCCGTCACCGCAGGCGTCGAACACCGCCGTCACCGCGCCCAACACCGCCGCCGTCACCGCTGGCGCCGGACACCGGCGGCGCCGGGCACGCCTTCCGGTCGTTCGGGACTGGCGGGGAAATCCCGCTAAGCGGCGACCACGATCGGGTCCGGGTAACTGTCAGGAGGGCGAGGCTTCGTGCAGGACGACGCGTAGGGGGTGCGGGGCGGTGGTGGCGAGGTTGCCGAGCACTGCGAGCAGCAGGGCGTACTGACCGGCCGGCTCGTCGGCGAGCAGCTGGCCGGCGTCGTTGATCAGCAGAGTGAGCGGGCCTGCGTCCAACCGGTCCCGAAGCACGTCGGCGAGGGCGTCCCAGGTGCTCCCCAGGTAGGTCGGTAGGGCCAGCGCGTCGGCCAACGCGGCGAAGAGCGCGGGCCTGGTCCGAGTCGCCGCGCCGGCCAGCACCGACGCGCCGGGCACCTGCGGGGCGCCGTCCCGGCACACGGTCAGCCAATCGGGCAACCGGCCACGGTCCTGATCGAACATCACGTGCCTCCTGGTGGGGCCGGGCGACGGTGCTGCGGGGCCGGCCGGGTCGACCGGCCGGCCCCGGGTCGGTCAGAGTCGGTAGAAGTCGGTGTAGTGGTTGGGCGAGAACCAGGTGACCCCGGTGCTGCGGTTCACCACGATTCGGTACGCGTCCCGGGCGGCGCCCTGGGTGCGCGGGTACACGTCGTACTCGTGGTAGGTGCCGTTGGTGGGCAGTTGACCCTCGTAGTTGTAGAACCGGCCGCCGGCGAAGTTGGATTTGCCGCCGCTCCACGAATACCAGCCGCGGCTGGTCGGGAAGCCCTTGGCGGCCCAGCCCGAGCGGGCGGTACGGGCGTCCGCGCAGCGGCTGACAGTGCAGGAGTTGTAGACCGCCGCCGACGCGGAGCCGGTCAGTTGGGGGGCCACCACGGACGGGCCGACCAGCGCGGCGGCGACCAGGGCGAGGAGCAGGGCGAGGGCGGTGGTACGCCGGCGGATCGCGCCGAGCGTGGCCAACGGGGACACGAGGGTGGACACAGGCTGCCTCCAGACCATCCGATCCATCGATCCGCATCACTGTCGGATCGGAACCAGTCTCACCGTTGCCCCCTGCTCGCAACAGCCCTCGCCGCGCCAACTACTCCACAATGTTCGGTGAACCTCGGACGATCCACTCCTCCGCTGGCGCGTCGGCGTGCGCTCTCAACGGCGTGGCGGCGGGCATATCGGTCACGGGTTGTTAGCGTGAAACGCGGATCCGTGACCATGGAGGGGTGCCATGACAGACACCCCCGATGGGCGGCCGAGGCCGGCGGATCGGTGGAGGCATCGGGGCATCCGCGGGCTGACCATCACCCGGGACGTGAGTGTCCGCAGTTGGCGTTGGTGGGCACGGACCTGGGATCGACTGGTCGCGGCGCTCCAGGATGAGGCACCCGTGGGGCTGGGCGCCGACCCGTCTCCGTCCGGTCCGCTCGTCGAACAGCGCGACGTGCCCCGGCTGATCGTGGTCCCTGCCCGCGGCTACGTGTACTCGTTCTACATCCGCGCCACGTTCGCCTGGTCGTCGCCGTCGAGCCTCCGGTCCGAGGTGTTGAGCTGGTACGTGCAGTACTTCCAGCCGAACGCGATCCAGCGGTTGACCCGGCTCGCCGCAGACGCCGCCCGAGACCTACCTCCGCACCGGGCAGCCGACCTGGAGTTGGCCTTGCAGCGGGCGCTCGCCGACGACCCCACGTGGGACTACCAGCGGGGCGACATCGTCATCACCTGCCAACCCGATGCCACCGTACGGCTCGACGAGCGGATCATGCCGACGTTCCAGCCGCACGTCGACCGGTTGATGAAGCTGGAGTACCAGTTCGACGAGCAGCTGCGAAAAGCTACCTACGCCCAGGAGCTGAGCCGGCGCTGGGCCGCGATCCTCGGCGAACACGTCGACGCCGAAGACGAGGACGTCGCCGACGCCCGCCAACACATGCTCACCGCACAGAGGGAGGCAGCCCGCTGGATCAGCGAACTCCTCCACCACCACTCTCAACACCCCACCGACCCGCCGACCCCGCCCCCGATCCCACCCCAGCAAAGCCGTCCCAGCCCCGCCCCGCCGCCCTCCCATCCCAGCCCATGATCACTCGGCGTTCGGCAGTTCGGCACCCTGACGACCACTCGCCAGAAAATGATCATGGGTGGGGGTGACGGACGGCGAGGATGGTCAGGGTTTGCGAACAGGGGCACTGCGATCAAGCCGCTTTGTACACAGTGTCGAGGTGCCATTCCAGGAATTCGGCACGCGGCCGATCGCTGCGCCGCTCCGGAAGGGCGATCTGCTCGCCCGCCTTCGCATAGAACTGCTCGCCATTGCCGAACTCGCTCCGAAGCCGAGGACTGACCATGAGCCGATGTTTCGGATCGACGCCCAGATAACCCCGATCGAAGAGGATGTGCACGTCCGACTTGAGTAGCAGACCGTTGTCCAGCCGATGCTCGCCACCCATCGGAAGCGGACGGATGTGCGCGGCCTGCAACACAGGCTGAACCTTGTTGCCGGTGATGGCGCAGCGCCGGCCATAGGCCCCCAGAACCACCGCCTTGAATGACTGCTGCCCGAGCCGCTGGGGCACCAATCGGGGATCCCCATAGACGGGACCAGGACGATGCCAGGGCCCGTTCAGATCCACCTCGGCCGACGTCCCGATCAACCGGTGCATCAGGAGATCGAAGTATCCCGCCACCTCGGCATCAGCCAGGTTGTAAGTCTTGCCCTGCACGACGTTCGACGCGAATGCTGGCGGTGGATCGACGGTCGACGCATCGTGAAAGAAGGTGACGTCACGAACGAAAATGCAGCCGATGGTCGGATCCTCTCCGGAACCAATCGCCTGCTTGCGGTAACGCCCGACGCTGTAACGCATCTCATCGATGCTCGCAGCACCATTGGCCTCGCCGAAGAGCTCCCAGGCCTCCGAGATTCGAAGCTGGGTGAAGCCGCTGAAGAAGCCTCCGCCAACCACCCGGTTCAGTGGAAAGTGCGCCTTGAAGAGGAAGGGCTCGCCTGGGGTGAGTGCGCGGAAGGCACCGCCAGAGGGCCGCCAGAAGTTGACCTCATTCAGCTCGGGACGCTCCGCGAGGAAGCGGTACCACCTCTCGTCCGTCACACCTACGAAGGCCTTCACATCGAACAGGGTGCGTGAAAGTTGATCTGAACGCCACCATCTGAACGGTCACGTGCGCTTGCGTCGAGACACCACAGGCGCTGGAGCAAGATCGTGCTCGATCCTGGAACGAGTGGCCTTCGCAGCGACCCGATACCACTACATCGAGGATCGAGCAGGATCATCCGGTCCAGCACCACTCCACGTTCGCTGGTCGCCGACGATCAGGGGCGAGCGGAGGACGTCAGCCTGCTGTCACGTCGGATGTCACGGTTGATCGGTCGAGAAGCGCTGCTGCAAGGCCGACGACTGTTCCACCGATCCACCCCGGACGCCGAGGCTGCGCCGGGCCATCCGGTAGTAGGCGTCACGGGCTTCGTTGACCCGGGTGAGCATGACGGCGATGTCCGGCGGCGGGTCGACGATCCCGCGAGCGAGCCGTTCGACCTGCCAGACCGCGTCCCGCCAAACAGCGGCGGCGGCGACCGTCGGCTCGTCGCCGAGCAGCAGCAGGTTCTCCCAGACGATGGTGCGCCTGGCGTCCGCCTCGGCCAACCGGGCCAGCCCGTCCTCCCGGTCGATGGGGTGGCTGTGCGCTCCCGGCCGGTGATCGGCCGTCATCCGCAGCGCCACCGCGTGACTCTCCTTGATGGCATGCGCGTACTCGACGTACGCGTCGAGCCGCCGCTCGTCCCACCGGATGCTCTGGCTGCGCCGCCACCTTGCCCGGTCGGCCAGCGAGGTGGCGAGGATCGTGCCCAGGGTGCCGACCAGTACGCCGAGGAGTGCCGGAAGCTGCGTCAGAAGGGTGCCCACGAGCAGAGGCTGCCAGCACCGGGCAAGCCCTGCCAGTCGCTACCCGGCGTGCCATGCGCCGGTGCACACCACCGCTACGCGCCGCCGATCAGTGCCCTCAACGCCGCGCAGTGCTGCTCGTACGCTCTCTGCCCGGCCGGAGCTATCCGATAGGTGGTGCTACCCCCACGGCCACGACCGGTTTTCGTCGAGCTGACATAGCCAGCCGCTTCCAACGTGGACATCTGCTTTGACAAATCCGACTCGCTGATCTGCAGGTGGTCCTTCAGAAACCGAAACGAGACCGAGGAGGCGTTGGCCAGGACGGCCATGGCCGCTAGGCGCTTAGGCACGTGGATGATCGGGTCCAGTCCATCGATCATCGAAGGCGTGCCCGGGTCGTGGCGGCAGCCACGGCGTAACGCCGCTCGTAGACCGCTAGGCCAACCGTCACAAGGACGAACGCCGCCCCGGCGGCAGCCGGGACGCCGACCAGCCACCAGACGAGCCCGACGAGGAGAATGACCACGGCCAGGCCAACCAGGTATCCGCGCCACACTCCGGCGATCTCGACGGGCGGCGTCCCCTTGCCCGGCATCGGGAGCGCGCCGTGCCGACGCTGCATCCAGACAACGAACAGGGCCTCGACGGCGATCAGGACGGCGAGCGACGCCATGAACAGGGCCGCGTTCTCACGCCACCAGGTGAACGTCCCGATCATGGCAGCGGCCCAGGCGCCGACGGAGGGCGCGTACCACGACGGGGTGGGCGGATAGCTGACGTAGGGCGCGGCGGCACCACGCTCGGCCGCTTTGAGCTGTTCCTCCAGATCAGTACTTTCCACATCGGAAAGCTTAATGAACACTTTCCACACGTGCAAGTGATAGGCCCACCGCTGGCCGGTGCGGACGCCCGAGCCATCAGCCCCAGAAGATGCCGGTGTGGTCACGGCCGATCTCGTCGAGCAGGATGCTGACGTCTACGGACGGCCGGGCAGGGCCGTAGCGGTGAAACCGCACATCCCGGTCCCGGTAGTACAGGGCCCAGGTGCCGGTGGTCTTCGTGTGCCGCAGCCGTGCGATGGGGAATTCCTCCACTCCGGGCCAGTGTTCGCACCCCACGGCCGCCGCCGCTCGACGATCGTGAGATGCCGGGGAGCGCCCTCGCATTCCACCCGCACCTGGTCTCGTGCCGCTTCCGGCCCGCGCTCGTCGCACCAGCTCAGGCGATCGCGCCCGCCCGACGGGTCGCAAGGATGGCCAGGGTTTCGCGGCGTACCGCGTCGGCCTCGTGAACCAGCCGGCGGTGGGCGAAGCGGACCACCAGGATCCCGATGGTCGCCAACAGCGCGTCGCGGCGCAGGTCAATCTCCCGCTGGCGTGGGTCGCCGTGCGTGGCGGCGCCGTCGAGCTCGATGTTGACCTGCTCACACTCGGCGAGCATGTCGAGGTACATGGTGCGCCGCCCAACGCGTATCGGGACCTGCCGGCGGAACGCCGGCATCCCCGGGCCGGTGAAGACGTGCTCGTGCCCCCAGATCTCCAGCGGGCTGCGGCAGCCGTCGGCGAGCCTGCTCAGCAGCGTTCGGAGCGCAGCCCGGCCGATCAACTTCGGCACATTTCCCAGGGCGATGGCTAGCCGCTCGGGCGTGGTCAGCCGATCGTTGACCGCTCGGATCACCGGGGCCCGCCGCTCGGTTGGCGGCAACGTCGGCCACGAGTCGACGAGGGCCTGCTCAACGCGGGTCACCGTCAGCCCCCGCCGGACCACCACGTATGGCGGTTCGAGGATGAGGCCCTGGCGTCGGTGCACCACCACACCGGGTCGGGTGCGCAGGCCGGAGCCCGCCGGTGCACTCAGATGCACCAGCTCGCCGACCGCCTGCTGGCGCAGCCCCCATGCGCTGAGCGCGCTGAGGTGACTGAGTGCGCCGCAACCCTCAGCCCAGGCGAGAGCCGCGCGCTGACCCAGAGCAGGGTCAAGTCGACGCAGGGCAGAGACGCCGGGTCGACCATCTACCAGGTGCGCTGCCACGTACACCTCGGGCAGCACCCGCACCAGATCGCCGCTACGGCAAGCCTGCTGCAACGCCCACCGCGGCACCACCTGCCTGGCAGTCTCACGGGTCACCAGCCCCGCGCCAAGCGCTACCAACTCCCGCAGCACCGGATTCACGCCACCGACCGTGTCGCCCCACCCCAATCCCCTGCAACCCCCTCCACCTCGCCCCTGTGCACACCCACCAACCTGTGGACAGCGCCCGCCGCCGCTCGATTTCTGCTAGCCGGACCGATCGGTGGCAGGTCAGCAGGGCAGGCGTCGGCGTGTCGAGTTGCTCAGCTGCCAACGATCACGAAAGCAACTCAGCTCGGGACGTCGCGGTGGCGGAAGGCCGCGACGCCGACGGCTAGCAGCGCCGCCGCCACCCCGGCCAGCACCACCAGCGGCAGCACCGCCAGGTCGACCGCGGGCACGGACGGCACATGGGTGTACGGAGAGAGGTTGAGCGCGGCCTGCGGCAGCTCCAGCACCGCGCCGAGTTGCCCGAGGAGCAGGAAGACCAGCAGCGCCGTCCAGGAGAGCACCACCGACCGGCGGGGCAGCAGGCCGAAGAGCGCGGTCACCACTCCGGCCACCACGAGCAGAGCCGGCAGCCGCAGCAGTGCGGCCCCTCCCAACTCGATGGCCGCGCCGAGCGGGTCGCCGGTGACCAGGCCGTAGCCGAGCCCGGTGGTCAGGCCCGCGAGCAGCAGCAGGGCGACCGCGCCGAGCGCTGCGGCGAGCACCTGGGTGCCGAGCCATCGGGTACGGCTCACCGCGGTGGCGAGGGCGGCCTCCAGCACCCCGTCGGCTTCGTCGCCGCGTACCCGCAGCATGGCCTGCACCACGTACGCCCCGATCGTCAACGCGAACAGCCCGAGCATCGCGGCCAGGTACGCGTCGACCAGGTCGGTGCCACCGCCCATCGCGTTGATCGCCTCGGCGGCGGCCGGGTTCTGGTCGATCATCGCGTTGAACTCGTCGGCGGCCACGCCCATCGAGAGGCCGAGCACGGCCACCCCGACCGCCCAGCCGAGCAGAGTGCCGCGCTGCATCCGCCAGGCCAGCCCGGCAGGGCTGAGCAGCCGCGCCGCAGCGGTCGCTGGCCCGCGCCGAGGGGCGACCAGCCCGGCGCCCTGGTCCCGTCGCTCCGCGAGGGCGTACGCCAGCGCCACCCCGGCGAGCAGCAGTACGACGGGCAGGGCGAGCACCCACCAGCGTTCCCCGGCGAAGGCCCGCACCTGGTTGCCCCAGCCGAGCGGGGAGAGCCAGGACGGCCACGCACTCTCCACCCGGGTGCCGTCGGCGTTGGAGTCGCCGAGCACGTCGCCGGCGGCACGCAGCACGAAGGAGAGCCCGACGACGGCGGCGGCGAGGGCGTTGGCGCCCCGGGAGGTGACCGAGAGTTGCGCGGTGACCGCGGCGACGCCGGTGAAGGCCACCCCGACACCGCCGACCGCGCCGGCTGCCGCGACGGAGCCGGCCAGCGGCAGGCCGGCACCGGCCAGAGCGAGCGTGAGCAGGGCTGCGGCCAGCACGTTCGCCGCGACGACGACCAGCAGCGCGGCGGTGAGCGGCGCGTACCGGCCGACCACGGAAGCGCCGAGCAACTCCGCCCGGCCGGTCTCCTCGTTCTGCCGGGTGTGCCGGGCCACCGTGAAGGTGCTCAGCAGGGCGACGATCAGGGCCAACGTCACGTACGTCTCCGCGACCACCACGGCGCCGAGGTCGGCGCTGGCGATGGGGCCGTTGAAGGCTCGGGCGACCAGGCTGGACGCCGAGGTGGCGGCGTAGCCGTGGCGGGCCGCCTCGTCCGGGTAGACGCCGGCAACGCTGCCGGCGAGGGCATAGCCGAGCAGGGGCGTGCCGAGGACCCAGATCGCGAGGCGGATCCGGTCGCGGCGCAGCACGAGACGGGCCAGCCGGCGGGTGCCGGTGAGGGCGGTCATCGGGCACCGGCCTGCGGGGCTTCGGCCGGTTGGTGATCGTCGGCGGCGGGTTGCTCCTCGCCGTAGTGGCGCAGGAACAGCTGCTCCAGGGTGGGTGGGGTGCTGGTCAGCGCGCGGACGCCGAAGCGGATGAGCTGGCCGAGCAACTCGTCGAAGTGCGCCGGGTCGACCTCCAGGTGGGTACGCCCGTCGACCTCGTGCACGCCGTGCACGCCGGGCAGCGCGTCCAGGCCGGTCACCGGCCGGGCCGTCTCGACGATCACCGTGGTGCGGGTGAGGTGGCGCAGCTCGGCAAGGCTGCCGGACTCGACGGTACGACCCTCGCGGATGATGCTGACCCGGTCGCAGAGCGCCTCGACCTCGGCGAGCACGTGGCTGGAGAGCAGCACGGTGGCGCCGGCCTGCTTGATCCGCCGGATCTCGTCCTGGAACACCGCCTCCATCAGGGGATCGAGGCCGGAGGTCGGCTCGTCGAGCACGTACAGCTCCACGTTGGAGGAGAAGGCGGCGACGATGGCGACCTTCTGCCGGTTGCCCTTGGAGTACGTGCGGCACGCGCGGGTCGGGTCCAGATCGAAGCGCTGCAGCAACTCGTCACGGCGACGCCGGTCGAGGCCGCCGCGCAGGTCACCCAGGAGATCGATCGCCTCCCCGCCGGAGAGGTTCGGCCAGAGGCTGACGTCGCCCGGCACGTACGCCAGGCGGCGATGCAGGCGCACCGCGTCGCGCCACGGGTCGGCGCCGAGCACCCGCGCGTCGCCGGAGTCGCGGCGGAGCAGCCCGAGCAGGATTCGGATGGTGGTGGACTTCCCGGCTCCGTTGGGCCCGAGGAAGCCGTGCACCTCCCCCGGCTCGACCCGCAGGTCGAGCCCGTCGAGTGCCCGGATGCCGCCGAACGTCTTGACCAGGTTGCCGATCGAAATGACGGGCATCGCCCCTCCTGCCATTGGATGCGTCGACCGTCCTCACTGTACTGACCGTCGGTCAGTCGAATCAACGGTGAGGTCTGCCACCGGTCAGGGCCGGCTAGGCTGGCCGGCATGACCGCCGATCCCGCGGACGACACCCGCACCCGGATCCTGCGCGCCGCGCTCGACCTCTTCGCGGAGCACGGCTACCAGCGCACCTCGCTGCGCCAGATCGGCGAGCGGCTGCGGCTGACCAAGGCCGCGATCCTGTACCACTTCCCGGCCAAGGAGCACCTGCTCGCCGCACTGGTCGAGCCGCTGGTGGCCGACCTGGAGGCGCTGCTCGACGCCGCGCAGGGGCAGCCGACCGAGCAGGCCCGGTGGACGGTGCTGGAGGGCTGGGTGGACACCATGCTCGCCCACCGCCGGCCGCTCGGCATGCTCTTCCACGACATCGCGCTGGTCGGCCGGGGAGACACGTACCACCGCCTGATGGGGATCGCGATGCGGGCCAACGACCTCATCGCCGGGCCGGACGCTGGACGCCGCGAACGGGTCCGGGCGGTCCAGGCGGTCGCCGCGTGCAGCGACCCGATCGTCTTCTTCACCGACGTGCCGGACGAGGTGCTGCGCGCCGACATGCTCGACGGCGTACGCCGCCTGCTGGCCATGCCGCCCGCACCCCCGGACGCCGCACCCCTGGTCGGGGCAGCCCCGGCCGTCGCAGCCCCGGGTGCCGGGGCGACAGCCCACCGGCGGCAACCGGGGCGGCCGCGGGCACTGGGCCGGGAGCAGGTCGAGGCGGCTCGGCGGATGCACGCGGCGGGAACGCATTCGGTGAACGCCATCGCCACCACTCTGGGTGTCTCGCGGGCCACCGTCTACCGACACCTGGACGACAGTAATGAGACGGTTTAGCGACTGTTTCGAGACGGTTGTGAACCGCCTCCCGATCGGTCAGGCCGCCAGGGTGGCGTAGCGGCCGTTGTGGTGCAGCAGGCTGTCGTGGGTGCCGGCCTCGACGATCCGGCCGTGGTCGAGCACCGCGATCTGGTCGGCGTCGCGGACGGTGGAGAGCCGGTGCGCGATGGTGATCGTGGTACGCCCCTCGGCGAGCACGTCGAACGCCCGCTGCACGGCCCGTTCGGTCTCGGTGTCCAGCGCGCTGGTGGCCTCGTCGAGGACGAGGATGCGCGGGTCGCGCAGCAGCGTGCGGGCGATGGCCAGCCGCTGCTTCTCGCCACCGGAGAACCGGTGGCCGCGCGAGCCGACCACGGTGTCGTACCCGTCGGGGAGGCCGGCGATCAGGTCGTGGATCTGTGCGGCGCGGGCGCCGTCCTCGATCTCCGCGTCGGTGGCGTCCGGCCGGGCGTAGCGCAGGTTCTCCCGAACGGTGGTGTGCAGCAGGTAGGTCTCCTGGCTGACCACGCCGACGATCGCGGCCAGGTCGGCCAGTCGCAGGTCCCGCAGGTCGACGCCGTCGACGGTGACTCGGCCGGCGGTCGGGTCGTGCAGCCGGCTGACCAGCCCGGCGAGGGTGCTCTTGCCGGAGCCGGTCTCGCCCACCAGGGCGAGGCTGGTGCCGGCGGGCACGTCCAGGGTGATCCCGGCGAGCGCGGCGGTGTCGCTGCCCGGGTAGCCGAAGGTGACGTCCTCCAGGCGCAGGTGCCCCCGTACCCGGGTGGGGTCGAGGCGGACCGGCTCGGTGGGGTCGGCCACGTCGACCGGCAGGTCCAGGTATTCGAAGATCCGGGCGAACAGCGCCAGCGAGGCGGTCAGTGAGACGCCCACGTTGAGCAGCCCCATCAGCGGCCGGAACAGGCCGCCCTGCAGGGCGGTGAAGGCGACCAGGGTGCCGATGCTCAGCGTGCCGGCGGTGCCGGGCAGGCCGGCTGCGAGGTAGATGACCGCCGGTACGGCAGCGAAGATGATGCTCATCGAGGCCATCCGCCAGCGGCCGGCCAGCTCGCTGCGCAGCTCCAGGTCGACCAGCCGGGCCGACGAGGCGGTGAAGCGGTCGATCAACGCGGGCCCGGTGCCGAGGGTCTTGGCCAGTTGCACGCCGCTGATCGACAGCCCCTCCTCGACGGTGACGTTGAGGTCGGCGAGTTCGCGCTGGCGCTGGGCGGTGATCTCGCGGCGCATCCGGGCGACCCGGCGGGTCAGCCAGATCGCCGGCGGCAGCACCACCAGCGAGACCAGGGAGAGCTGCCAGGAGAGTGCGACCATCGCGACCGCGGTGGCGATCACGGTGGTGAGGTTGGACGCGACGGCGGTGGCGGTGGAGGTGACCACCGACTGCATGCCACCGATGTCGTTGGTGATCCGGGACTGCACCTCGCCGGTGCGGGTCCGGGTGAAGAAGCCCAGCGACTGCCGCTGGAGGTGGCTGAAGACGTCGGTGCGCAGCCGGTGCATGACCTGCTGCCCGACCTGGGTGGAGATCCAGGTCTGGACGACGCCGAGGGCGGCGGTCACGGCGGCCACCGCGACCATGCCGAGGACCAGCCAGACCAGCAGGGTCACGTCTCCCTGCGGCAGTGCCCGGTCGATGACAGCACGAAGCAGGAACGGGGTGGCCATCGCGATGATCGAGGAGGCCACGATGATCGCGGTGACGGTGGCCAGCGCGGGCCGGTGGGCGGTGAACAGCCGGCCGATGCGGCGCAACGACACCTGGCGGGCCTGCGCCTTCTCGTCGGCGCTGACGGTGCGGTGGCCGCGGTCGCGGCCGGTGGGGGTGGGTTCCAAGGGGAACTGCCTCTCGTCGGGGACATTGCTGAGGTTACCTCATCATGAGGGAACAACGGCATCCCCTGCTACCGTATTCCCCGTGACGGAGCGCACGGCGGACGGCGACGACGAGAGCCTGGCGGAGACCTTCTGGGCGGTGGCCGGGCGGCTGCGCCGACAGGCGCGGGAGTCGTTGGCGCCGTGGGACGTCACACCCAGCCAGTCCCGGGCGCTCGGGGTGCTGGCCCGGCACGGTGAGCTGCGCCCCGGCGGCATCGCCGAGCACCTGCGCATCGCGCCCCGCTCGGCCACCGAGGTCATCGACGACCTCCAGGCCCGTGGGCTCGTCGAACGCCGACCCGACCCGGCCGACCGGCGGGCGACCCTGGTCGCGCTCACCGACGAGGGCAACCGGGTCAGCGCCGCCATCCGGGCCGCCCGCCGGGCCGAGGCGGATCGCTTCTTCGGCCACCTGGACGACGCCGACCGCGCCCAGTTCGCCCGCATCCTGCGTACCCTGCTCGGCTGAGCACGGCAGGCACCTCTGTGACGGGGTTTGCCCAACCCGCGCCCGGGTAGCCAGCGGCCCCGTCCGGTCGACGGGACCGGCCCCGACCGGGCCGGGCGACGCGACAGGAGGATGGCCGTGCCGCTGGTGTCCCACCTGACCCATCGCCCCGCCTGATGTGCGGGATCAGCGGGGAGGCACGGTTCGACGGTCGGCAGCCCGACGCCGCGGCGGTCACCCGGATGACCGAGGCGATGCTTTCGCGCGGCCCGGACGGCGAAGGGCTGTTCACCGACGGCTGGGTGACCCTGGGGCATCGCCGGCTGACCATCATCGACCTGTCCGACGCGGGCGGACAGCCGATGGTCCGCGACGACCTGGGCCTGGCGCTGGTCTTCAACGGCTGCATCTACAACTACCCGGAGCTGCGCGAGGAGCTGCGGAACGCCGGGTACGCGTTCCACTCCACCAGCGACACCGAGGTGATCCTGGTGGCGTACGCGCACTGGGGTGAACGCTTCGTCGACCACCTGGTCGGCATGTTCGCGATCGGGCTGGTCGACCGTGCCCGGCGGCGGCTGGTGCTGGCCCGCGACCGGCTCGGCATCAAACCGCTGTACCTCGCCGAGACCCCCGGCCGGCTCCGGTTCGCCTCCACCCTGCCCGCGCTGCTGCGCGCCGGCGACGTGGACACCAGCGTCGACCCGGTGGCGCTGCACCACTACCTGTCGTGGCACTCCATCGTGCCCGGGCCGCGGACCGTGCTGCGCGGCGTCCGGAAGTTGCCACCGGCCACCCTGCGGGTGATCGAGGCGGACGGGCGCAGCCGGGAGGAGGTGTACTGGCGTCCGGACTACGTCCGGGAACCGGCCGACGCCGGGATGGACGCCGCCGACTGGCGGGCCGCCATCGGAGACGCGCTGCGCACGGCGGTACGTCGGCGGCTGGTCGCCGACGTGCCGGTCGGGGTGCTGCTCTCCGGAGGGCTGGACTCCAGCCTCATCGTGGCGCTTCTCGCCGAGGCCGGCCAGCAGCACCTGCGGACGTTCAGCATCGGCTTCGACAGCCGCGGCGACGAGTCCGGCGACGAGTTCCACTACTCCGACCTGGTGGCCCGCGCGTACGACACCGACCACCACCGGATCCGGCTGGCCGACGACGACCTGGTGCCCGCCCTGCGACGGGCCGTCCTGGCGATGGCCGAGCCGATGGGCAGCCACGACGTGGTCGCCTTCCACCTGCTGTCCGAGCAGGTGGCCCGGCACGTGAAGGTGGCACAGTCCGGGCAGGGCGCCGACGAGGTGTTCGCTGGCTACGGCTACCACCAGCCGCTCGTCGAGGCGCCCCGGCACGGCGCGGCCGAGACGTTCGCCGCCGCGTTCTTCGACCGCGACCACGACGAGCTGCGCCAGATCGTCGGCCCGGCGTACGCGCTGGACCACGACGCCAGCCGCGACCTGCTCGCCGGGTACCTCGCCGCGCCCGGGGCGCAGAGCGCGCTGGACGCGGTGCTGCGCCTGGACACCCACCTGATGCTGCCCGACGACCCGGTCAAGCGGGTGGACAACATGAGCATGGCGTGGGGCCTTGAGGTGCGGACGCCGTTCCTCGACCAGGACCTGGTCACCCTGGCCGCGCACTGCCCGCCCGAGCACAAGGTGGCCCAGGGCGGCAAGGGCGTGCTGAAGGAGGTCGCCCGGGAGGTACTGCCGGCCGAGGTGATCGACCGGCCCAAGGGCTACTTTCCAGTGCCGGCGCTGCGCAACGTGGACGGGCCGGTGCGCGAGCTGGTGGCCGAGGCATTGCAGGCGCCGGCCGCGCGCGAGCGGGGCCTGTTCCGGTCGGAGTACGTGGCACGCCTGCTCGCCGAGCCGGACCGGGCCGAGGCGGCGGCCGGCAGCAACAAGCTGTGGCAGCTCGGCCTCCTGGAACTCTGGCTCCAGTCGCACGGCATCCGCTGAGCCGGGGGTCGGGTCAGCCGGCGGAGGTGCGGGCGGCCAGGTCGTCGATGACCGCCCGCAGGTCTCCGGTGCGCTCCAGCACCCGCCGCTGCCGGGTCGCGCCGGTACCCTCGCGGCGCAGCCGGGCCAGCTGCCCCAGCGCATAGCCCAGATCCCCGTGCCGCAGCAGGGCCGGGGCGATCATCGTCATCAGCTCGTCGACCAGCACCCAGGCCGGCCTGGTCCCACCGGCGCGCAGGTCGATCAGCTCGCCGTCGAGGCCGTCGTGGGCGGCCCGCCAGTGCGCCGCGGCGACCAGGCAGTCGCGGGTACGGGGGGCGGGCACACCAGCGCGTACGTCGTCGGCGAGGGCGGCGACCAGTGCCCGGACCAGCGCGGCGACCAGCACGGCGTCGTCCACTTCCGGGCAGACGTCGCCCACCCGCACCTCCACCGTCGGGTACGCCGACGACGGCCGGGCGTACCAGTAGACCATCGCGGCGTCGAGCATGATGCCGGCGGCGATCAGCTCGTCGACGGTCCGGTCGTAGTCGGCGAGGGAGTCGAAGTACGGCGTCGGGCCGATGCTGGGCCAGCGCTCCAGTTGCATCGACCGCCAGCTGGCGTGGCCGGTGTCGTGCCCGTCGTGCAGCGGCGAGTTGGTGGTGATCGCCTGCACCACCGGCAGCCACACCCGCAGGTGGTTGCAGACCTGCACGGCCAGTTCGCGATCGGACAGCCCGACGTGCACGTGGCAGCCGCAGACGGCCGGGTCGTGCGCCACCGGCCCGTACCGGCGCGACATCGCGTGGTAGCGCGGTTTGTCGGGCACCGTCCGGTGCGGCTCGGCCACCGGGGTGGCCCCGACCGCCACCAGCCGGGCACCCGCCGCCGCGGCCGCCTCGACGGCCGATCGGCGCAGTGCCACCAGGTGCGCGCGCAGATCGGTGAGGTCGGCACAGACCGGGGTGATCATCTCGACCATGCTGTGCCGGAACTCCTGCCGGCTCTGCTCCCGGGCCGAGCCGCGCAGCGCGGCCAGCACCTGGTCGGCCACCGGCAGGTTCCGCCCGCTGTCCGGGTCGAGCAGCAGGAACTCCTCCTCCACGCCGAGCGTGAGGGCGCCCAGGTCGGGCACGGTTGCGGCGGCCGCCGGACGGCACGTCATGGCGCCCTCCATCTGCTCCTGCGGCCGGGGCTCGACGCCCCGGCCGGCGGGTGCCTCGGTTTCCCGGCCCGCCCCGCCGGCAAACGCACGGTCAGCCCGGTGACACGGCCGCCGCACGCCCGGCGAGGAAGGCACGTTCGGCCGCGTTGTCCGTCAGCGCGGCGGCCGTCCGGTACTCGGCGGCGGCCTCCCCGCCCCGGTCGAGCCGGGCGAGCAGGTCCGCACGGACCGCGTACCGCACGTGGTAGCCGTCCAGGTCGAGGCGGTCCACCTCGGCCAGCGCCACCGCCGGTCCGGCCACCTCGGCGAGCGCGACCGCCCGGTTCAGCGCCACCACCGGGCCGGGAGCGACCGCCGACAACTGGTCGTACAACTGGAGGATCTGGCCCCAGTCGGTGTCGGCGGCGCGCGAAGCGGCACTGTGCACGGCGGCGATCGCGGCCTGGATCTGGTACGGCCCCGGCCGGTCGCGGCGCAGACAGCGGCGGACCAGCGCCTGCCCCTCGGCGACCAGCGCGGCGTCCCAGCGGCCCCGATCCTGTCGGGGCAGTGGCACCAGCTCGCCGTCGGCGGTGGTCCGCGCGTCCCGGCGGGATTCGGTGAGCAGCATCAGCGCGAGCAGGCCGAGGGCCTCCGGCTCGTCCGGCATCAGCTCGGCCAACAGCCGGGCCAACCGGATCGCCTCGGCGCACAGCTCCGCGCGGACCAGTCGCCGCCCGGCGCTGGCCGTGTACCCCTCGTTGAAGATCAGGTACAGCACCGCGAGCACGGCGTGCAGCCGGTCGGGCAGGTCGGCGTCGCGTGGCACCCGGTACGGGATCCGGGCGTTGCGGATCTTCGACTTGGCCCGGACCAGCCGCTGCGCCATCGTCGGCTCGGGCACCAGGAATGCGCGGGCGATCTCGGCGGTGCTCAGGCCGCCGAGCAGGCGCAGGGTGAGCGCGACCCGGGCGGCCGGTGCGAGCGCCGGGTGGCAGCAGGTGAAGATCAGACGTAGCCGGTCATCGCGCACCGGTCCCTCCTCGGCGGGTACGTCGGCCGCGTACAACAGGGCCGCCTGGGCGTGCCGGTCGGCCCGGGACGCCTCCCGGCGCAGCCGGTCGATGGCCTGGTTCCGAGCGGTGGTGATGATCCAGCCGGCAGGGCTGGGCGGTGGACCGGTCTGCGACCACCGCCGTACCGCGATGGTGAAGGCCTCCTGGACGGCCTCCTCGGCGAGGTCGATGTCGCCGAGGAGGCGGACCAGGACGGCGACCGCGCGGCCGTACTCCGCGCGGAACACCGCCTCCACGTTCTGCACGGTCAGTCCCCGGCTCCACCCTGGAACGGGCGTACCTCGATCGGCAGCGTGGTGGCCAGCGCGTAGCGGCGGCCCCAGTCCAGGGCGGCGTCCAGGTCGGGCACGTCGATGATGGTGATACCGCCCAGGTGCTCCTTGCCCTCGACGAACGGCCCGTCGGTGACCAGCACCTCGCCGTCGCGGGGGCGCAGCACGGTGGCGGTCTCCGGGCCGTGCAGGCCCTGCCCGAAGACCCACGACCCGGCCCCCACCAACTCGTCGTGCAGCTCCCCGAGCTGACGCATCACCCCGGCCAGGAACTCCGGGTCCGGCGGCAGCTCACCCTGGGGCTGGTGGATGCTGAGCAGGTACAGCGTCATCGTTCCTCCTTGCGGGGGCGGCCGGCCCGTCGCCGACCCCTCATCCTCCACACGAACGGCCCTCGCCCGGATCGACATACCGCTGGAAAAGATTCGGCCGGATTCCCGCCGGCGCGACGGCGCGGTGTCGGCGGGGGTGCGGCGCGACCGGGCCGGCCCGGTCTCGGCGGGACCGGGCCGGCTCGACCCACGGTGCGACCCGCGCGGCCCGGTCGACGGCGCGACCGGGCCGGTCGGGTGCCCCGGTCAGGGGTAGGTGGTCAGGTACACCTGCTGGTTGGCCGCGTTGGCGGTGCCGCCGGTGTTGTTGATCACCCGGTTGATGGTGCCGACGCCACCGAGCGAGACGGTGACCATGTTGGTGAACCGCACGTTCGGGTTGGTGGGCGCCTCGATGGCCCGGTCGGCGATGACCGCCGGGTTCACGTTGAAGTAGCAGTAGCTGCCCATCCCCCACGCCTGATGGCTGGTGACGGAGTCGGCCACCTTGTACGCGGCGTACCCCCGGGTCGCGCCGTTCATCCAGGCGCCCTGGTTGGGCGGGTCGTACGGCATCTCGTTCTGGTAGAAGTACGTCCGCCCGCCGTTGCCGTTCCAGACCGTCTGGTACTTCTGGTAGTGCTCGACGAAGAGGCCGTACATGGTGACGTTGTCGCCGTTGACGGTGAGCCCGGTGTCGGCGGTGTTCAACGTCCACCCGGTGGGTACGCCGCTGGCCGCGTGGTCGGCCCGCCACAGCCACATGTGGTCACCGATCACGTTGTCACTGTTGACGGTCAGCGTGTTGGTGGCCCTGCCGACGTGCGGTCCACCGATCCGGAAGAACACGTCGTGCAACGAGGTCGGGTTCGCGGCGTGGCTCGCCGCCGAGCCCGTCGGCCCGACCTCCATCAGCACCGGCGAGTTCGTCGTGCCGGCCTCGAACATGATGCCGGCCACCTTCACACCGTCCACGTCGGCCACCCGCATCCCGACGCTGCCGTTGTCGGCCTGGATGGTAGCCAGGCCGAGGCCGAGGATCACCGTGTCGGCCCGGTTGACCTGGATCGGCTCGGTGACGTGGTGCACGCCCGGGGTGAAGAGCAGGTGCTTGCCCTGGGCCAGGGCCGCGTTGATGGTGGCCGCGCTGGTGCCGGGCTGGACGATGAAGAACTGCGACAGCGAGATGGACGAGCCGGCCGGGGTCTTGCCGTACCAGCTGGTGCCGGTGGAGTTGTTCCGCAGCGCCGGCACGAAGACCCGGTACTCGCCAGTGCCGTCGACGTACAGGAACGGCTTCTCCCGAACCTGCGGGGTCTGCGGGATGACGGTGTGCGACGGGTTGGGGAAGCTCGGCGGTGGTGCGCCGGTGACGCCCTGGAAGACCATGTTCCACACCGAGCCGGTCCAGCCGTTGCCGAACTCGCTGTTGCGCGAGTACCACTGCTGCTGCGAGCCGGAGACGACCAGGCCGTCGACGCGGGTGTCGGCCATCAGGCCGCCACTGGACCAGCCGTCGCCGCCGTTCCAGAGCTGGATCTGGTTCTGCGCGCCGCGCAGGTGCATCCGCCGGTACGGCGCGGCCTGGGACACCGCCCAGCGCTCGACGCTCACCCCGGCGGGCAGGGTGACCGAGAGGTTCTCCGCCGCGCGCCAGAAGTTCTGGGTGGCGTTGCCGCCGAACCAGGCCGCCTCCACCCGGACGTGCCCGTTGAGGTTGACGTCGTCGGGGCTCATGCCGAGGCCGGCGACCTGGGTGAAGAAGCCGAGGTTGACGTCGGCGGTGTAGGTGCCGGGCTTGAAGAGCACCGCGTAGCGCTGGGGGCCGAACTGGTTGGTCTCCTGCTGGGTGAAGAGCGTGTGCAGTCGACTCTGGATGGTGGCGGTCGGGGTGCTCGGGTCGAAGACGAAGGTGTTCGGACCGAGGTTCGGGTTGCGCGGGTCGGTCGGGTCGACCGGCGGCTCGCTGGTCCCACCGGTCGTGTTCACCGCCAGCTCCCACAGTGAGTAGCCGTAGGTGGTGCCCCGCGCGGTGCCGTACATCCGCAGGTAGCGACCGCTGCCGGTGACGGCGAGGGTCTGCGTGCCGCCGGCGCCGGTGGTGGTCGAGTAGATGGTGGTCCAGGTGTTGCCGTCAGCCGAGGTCTGGAGCTGGAAGGCCCGGGCGTATGCGGCCTCCCAGGTGAGCACCACCCGGCAGATCGACTGCGTGCTGCCGAGGTCGACGCGCAGCCACTGGGGATCGCTGGCGGCGCTGGCCCAGCGGGTGCCGGCGTTGCCGTCGACCGCGGCGGACGCGGGGGTGCCGGCGTTCTCGGTGGACGAGGCGGTAACCGGGCGGCCCTGCGCGGCATTGGTGCTGCCGCAGGTGGGCGTGCTGCCGCCGGTCTCGCCGTAGACCTGGAACTCCCAGAGCGAGTAGCCGTAGCCGGTGCCCCGGGCGGTGCCGTACATCCGCACGTACCGGCCGGCGCCCGTGACGGCGAGGGTCTGCGTGCCGCCGGCGCCGGTGGTGGTCGAGTAGATGGTGGTCCAGGTGGCCCCGTCGTCGGAGGTCTGGAGCTGGAAGGCGCGGGCGTAGGCACCCTCCCACTGCAGGGTCACCTGGCTGAGGGTGGCCCGGGCACCCAGGTCGACCTGGAGCCACTGGGGATCGCTGAACGCGCTGGCCCAGCGGGTGCCGGTGTTGCCGTCGACGGCGGCGGCGGCCGGGGTGCCGGCGTTCTCGGTGGACGAGGCGGTGGCCGGGCGGCCCTGCGACAGCAGGGTGGGGGCGGCCTGCGCCGGTGTCGGGACGCCGGCCGGGGTGAGCGCCGCGACCAGGGCCACGGTGAGCCCGAGGAGCAGGTGTCGGACGGCACGCCGGGGACGCGGGCGTGCGGATGTAGCGCGAGATGTCATGACATCGCCTGTCGATAGGGGGTTACGGACGACGCGCGGGTGGGATGGGGCTCGCCCGTGGTGCCGTGGGTGGTGCCGCCGATGCGACGCCGCGGGGCGGAGAGCGCTCTCGTAGGAGTGTTGCGGCGCGATTGCGACGGCGTCAAGACATCGATCTATAACACTGTTATTTATCCCGAAGGTTTGTTGTGGGCGAATTGCCCCTCAGCGGCGTACGCCACCCTCGGTGAGGAACCGGGCAATCGGCAGCGTGGCGGCACCCAACGCCACGGCGTCCACCCCGAGCCGGCACAGCTCGATCGACGCCTGCTCGTACGGCTGGCGCAGCGCCTGCCGGCCGGCGGCCTCCCGGACGGCCGGCAGCAGGTCGCCCAGCGCCATCGCCGCCCAACCGCCGAGCACCACCCGCTCCGGGTTGAACAGGTTGATCAGGTTGGCCACCCCGGCGCCGAGGTAGCCAGCGGTGTCGTCCAGCACCCGTCGGGCGGTGGCCGAGGTCGCGGCGGCGTCGACCAGGGCGGCGAGCTGGGACTCCTCATCCTCGCCCGGCACTGGCCGGCCCCGGCGTGCCTCCCGGTAGCGGTCGATGATCGCCTCCGCGCCCACGTACGCCTCCAGGCAGCCGCGCGCGCCGCACCGGCAGGCCCGGCCGCCGTACACCAGGGTGGTGTGCCCCCACTCCCCCGCGCTGCTGGACGCGCCCCGGTAGGTGGCGCCGTTGGTCACCACCGCCGCGCCGACACCGGAGCCGACCAGCGCGAAGACCGCGTGCCGCGCACCCCGGCCGGCGCCGAACCACATCTCCGCCTGGCCGAGGGTCTTCGCGCCGTTGTCGATGTGCAGCGGCAGGTCGGTGCCGGCGCCGATCAGGCGCTCCAGCGGCACCCGGTCCCAGCCGAGGGCCTGGGCGTGCACCACGGCCTGGGTGCCCTGCTCGACCACCCCGGAGACGCCGATCCCGACGCCGAGCACGTCGCTGGTGGCGACCTGGGCCTGGCCGGTCACCGCGTCGATGCCGGCCAGCACGTGCCCGGCCACCACGTCGGGCTCGGTGCGCGCCGGGTCGAGCGGGTACTCGACGCTGGCCAGCAGGGTCATCGCGAAGTCGAACAGCTCGACCCTGACCCGGGTCTCGCCCACGTCCACCCCGACGACGAAGGCGAACCGGGGTGCGACCCGCAGCAGCATGCTGGGTCGGCCCCCGTCGGACTCGGCGGCGCCGGCCTCGGCGACCAGCCCCTCGTCGATCAGGTCGGCCACCACGTTGCTCACCGCCGGCTGGCTCAGCCCGGTGCTGCGCACCAGGTCCTGCCGGGTGAGCGGGGCGTCGAGGAAGAGCTTCGTCAGCAGGGCAGACCTGTTGCGCAGCCGGACGCTCCGGTTGGTGGCTCGCGCCAGCTCCACTCGGCACCTCGATCCCGTCGGTCGTTCGAGCGACTGTAACCGGCCCGTGCTTGACGACCCACTGGACAGCAACTTTAATGACGACATTCATTAAGCCGTGATGTAACTCCCGGGAAACGCCACCGGACCCCGGCGGCGCACCCCGAAATCCCGTCCGCAGCCGGCCGGCCGTCGCCCACCCCTATCGACGACGGAGGCCGGCGGACCCCACCACGTACCGGAAGGGCTGACCGTGTCGAGACGACACCTCGGGATATTCACCGCCGCCGTACTGGCCGCGGCCTCGCTGACCGCCTGCGGCGGCTCCGGCGACGACTCCGCCGGATCGGGCAAGACCCTCACCTACTGGGCCAGCAACCAGGGCGCCAGCCTGGAGGCCGACAAGACGATCCTCCAGCCGGAGCTGGACAAGTTCGAGAAGCAGAGCGGCATCAAGGTCAACGTCGAGGTGGTCCCCTGGTCGGACCTGCTCAACCGGCTGCTCGCCGCCGCCGCCTCCGGCAAGGGCCCGGACGTGGTGAACATCGGCAACACCTGGTCGGCCTCGTTGCAGGCCACCGGCGCCCTGGTCGAGTTCGACGACGCCACCCTGCAGGCCGTCGGCGGCAAGGACCGCATCGTGCCCGCCGCGCTCGCCGCCGCCGGCGCCCCCGGCAAGCCGCCGGCCGCCGTGCCGCTCTACAGCATGGCGTACAGCCTGTACTACAACAAGAAGTCGTTCGCCGACGCCGGCATCACCGCACCGCCGACCACCTGGGAGCAGCTTGCCGAGTACGGCAAGAAGCTCAGCACCGGTGGCAAGTGGGGCCTGGCGATCGAGGGGGCCAACCCGTCGGAGAACGCCCACCACGCCTTCACCTTCAGCCAGCAGTACGGCGGCGAGTGGTTCGACTCGGCCGGCAAGCCGACCTTCGACACCCCGCAGAACGTCTCGGCGATCAAGCGCTACATCGACTTCATGGCCGCCGACAAGATCACCAACCCGAGCAACGCCGAGTACGCGCAGAACCAGTCGGTCTCCGACTTCGCCAACGGCAAGGCCGCCATGCTGCTCTGGCAGTCCGCCGGCTCGAACCTGAAGACGCAGAACATGCCCGCCGACGCGTACGGGGTGGCCCCGGTGCCGTTCCTGGCCAGCCCGCCGCCCGGCGGCAAGAAGGTCAACAGCATGGTCGCCGGTATCAACATGGCGGTCTTCAAGCACACCAAGAACCGTGACGGCGCGCTGAGCTTCGTGAAGTTCATGACCAGCGACGAGGAGCAGACGATCCTCAACCGCACGTACGGGTCGCTGCCGGCGGTGAAGACCGCGGGCTCCGACCCGGCGTTCACCGCCGTGGAGCAGAAGACGATCCAGGAGACCCTGGTCACCACCGCGGCCCCGCTGCCGCAGGTGCCCGAGGAGAGCACCTTCGAGACCCTGGTCGGCACCGCGATGAAGGAGCTGTTCGCCGACGCGGCCAGCGGCAAGCCGGTCACCGAGGAATCGGTGAAGGCCAAGCTGACCGACGCGCAGCAGAAGATGCGCTGACCCAGGCGTCGCCGGTGGCCGTGGTCGGGTGCTGAGCCCGGCCACGGCCACCGCCTCCGAGAGGACCCCGATGGCAACCAGCACCACCGCGCCGGACGCCGACCAGCGCGAACCCCGGGCCGGGTCGCCGGCCCGGGGGCCGGCCCGCCGGCCCCGCGGCCCCCGCCGCTCGCTCCTGCCGTACCTGCTGCTCGCACCGGCCATCGTGCTGGAACTCGCCATCCACGTGATCCCGATGGTCGTCGGGGTCTGGATGAGCCTGCTGGAGCTGACCCAGTTCCACATCCGCAACTGGTCCACCGCGCCCTTCATCGGGCTGGAGAACTACCGGGCGACGCTCGATGTGAACAGCGCCGCCGGCAAGGAACTGCTGCACTCGTTCTGGGTCACGCTGGTCTACAGCCTGCTCTCGGTCGGGTTCGCCTGGCTGCTCGGCATCTCGGCGGCGGTGGTGCTGCAACGGCCGTTCCGGGGCCGGGCCATCCTGCGGGCGCTGTTCCTCACCCCGTACGCGCTGCCGGTCTACACCGCCGTGATCACCTGGAGCTTCCTGCTGCAGCGCGACACCGGCCTGGTCAACCACGTACTGGTCGACCAGCTCGGGCTCCTCGACGACCGGCCGTTCTGGCTGATCGGCGACAACAGCTTCTGGTCGCTGCTCGTGGTGTCGGTCTGGCGCAACTGGCCGTTCGCTTTCCTCTGCCTGATGGCCGGCCTGCAGAACGTCCCCGGCGAGCTGTACGAGGCCGCCGCCATCGACGGCGCCGGGTTCTGGCGCCGGCTGCGCTCGGTCACCC
This sequence comes from Micromonospora sp. NPDC005173, assembly GCF_040608515.1. Taxonomy (NCBI): domain Bacteria; kingdom Bacillati; phylum Actinomycetota; class Actinomycetes; order Micromonosporales; family Micromonosporaceae; genus Micromonospora; species Micromonospora sp. NPDC005173. The sequence goes on along the minus strand of NZ_JBEXIK010000013.1, from coordinate 143,418 downwards.
TGCCCATGCTGCGGCCGGTGAACCTGGTGCTGCTGCTGGTGCTGTTCCTGTGGACCTTCAACGACTTCAACACCCCGTACGTGCTCTTCGGCGGCTCCGCGCCGGAACAGGCCGACCTGATCTCCATCCACATCTACCGCAGCTCCTTCAAGACCTGGGACTTCGGGTCCGGCTCGGCGATGTCGGTGGCACTGTTGCTGTTCCTGCTGGTCGTCTCGGCCGCGTACCTGCTGATCACCAACCGCCGGAGGGACGACCATGCGTGAGACCGCCGGTGAGCGCTGGGGTCGGCGCATCGTGCTGACCCTGCTCACCCTCTTCGTCGTCATCCCGCTCTACGTGATGGTCACCTCCGCGGCGAAGCCGCTGCAGGACGTGCAGAACGGCTTCACCTGGTGGCCCAGCCGGCCCACCCTGCAACCGTTCATCGACATGTGGAGCACCGTGCCGCTGGCCCGCTACCTGGTGAACAGCCTGGTGGTGTCGAGCATCGCGGCGATCTGCTCGGTCGCGGTGGCGATCTTCGCCGCGTTCGCGGTCAGCCGGTACCGGTTCCGCGGCCGGGGAGTCTTCTCGGTGACGGTGCTGTCCACCCAGATGTTCCCCGGCATCCTGTTCCTGCTGCCGCTCTTCCTCATCTACGTCAACCTGGGCAACGCCACCGGCATCGAGCTGTACGCCAGCCGCACCGGCCTGATCATCACCTACCTGACCTTCTCGCTGCCGTTCTCGATCTGGATGCTGGTCGGCTACTTCGACTCGATCCCCCGAGGGCTGGACGAGGCGGCGCAGGTCGACGGGGCCGGGCCGCTGCGCATCCTGTTCCAGGTCATCCTCCCGGCCGCCGTGCCCGGCGTGGTCGCGGTCACCGTGTACGCGTTCATGACCGCCTGGGGTGAGGTGCTCTTCGCCTCGGTGATGACCGATGAGGGCAGCCGCACCCTGGCCGTCGGCCTGCAGGGCTACTCCACCCAGTTCAACGTCTACTGGAACCAGGTGATGGCCGCCTCGCTGGTGGTCAGCATTCCGGTCGTCGCCGGCTTCCTCGCCCTCCAGCGCTACTTCGTCGCCGGCCTCACCGCCGGCGCGGTCAAGTGAGTCATCCAACCCCAGAGGAGAACCTACCCGTGCCGGATTTGTCCAAGCTGCCGCCCGACTTTCTCTGGGGTGTCGCCACGGCGGCGTACCAGATCGAGGGGGCCGTCGACGTCGACGGCCGGGCGCCGTCCATCTGGGACACCTTCTCGGCGACCCCCGGCAACGTCGACAACGGCGACACCGGCGCGGTGGCCTGCGACCACTACCACCGGTGGCCGGAGGATCTGGCGCTGCTGCGCCGACTCGGCGTCGACGCGTACCGGTTCTCGGTGGCCTGGCCCCGGGTGATGCCCGACGGCGTCGGCGCGGTCAACCCCGCCGGGTTGGACTTCTACGACCGGCTGGTCGACACGCTGCTCGCCGACGGGATCCGGCCGTTCGTCACGCTCTACCACTGGGACCTGCCGCAGGTGCTACAGGACCGGGGCGGCTGGCCGCAGCGCTCCACCGCCGAGGCGTTCGCCGACTACGCGGCGGTGGTCGCCGCCCGCCTCGGCGATCGGGTGACCGACTGGAACACCGTCAACGAGCCGCTCTGCGTGTCCTGGATCGGGCACCTGGAGGGGCGGATGGCCCCGGGCGAGCGGGACCTGACCCGCGCGGTGCACGCGTCACACCACGTGCTGCTCGGGCACGGCCTGGCCACCCAGGCGGTACGCGCCAACGCCGCCCGGCCGGCCTCGGTGGGGCTGGTGCTCAACCTCAGCCCGATCGAGCCGGCGACCGACCGGCCCGAGGACGTCGCGGCGGCCCGGCGCGCCGACGGGCACGTCAACCGCTGGTGGCTGGACCCGATCCACGGGCGCGGCTACCCCTCCGACATGATCGCCACGTACGGAGTCGAGCCGCCGGTGCGCGGCGACGATCTGGCGGTGATTGCCACACCCACCGACTTCCTCGGGGTGAACTACTACTTCCGCCAGGTGGTGGCCGACGACCCGACCGGGCCGCCGCCGTACGCCCGGCAACTGCCGGTGCCCGGCTCGGTGGAGACCGCGATGGGCTGGGAGATGTACCCGACGGGGCTGGAGCGGCTGCTGGTCGAGGTGAACGAGGAGTACCGGCCGGGCCGGATCATCGTCACCGAGAGCGGCTCGGCATGGCCGGATGAGGTCACGGCCGAAGGCGCGGTGGAGGACAAGGAGCGCACCGACCACCTGGAGCAGCACCTGGCGGCGTGCGCGTCGGCGGTGGCCCAGGGCGTGCCGCTGGACGGCTACTTCGTCTGGTCGTTGCTGGACAACTTCGAGTGGGCGTACGGCTATGACAAGCGCTTCGGGTTGGTGCACGTGGACTACGCCACCCAGCGCCGGACGGTGAAGGCGAGCGGCCTGCGCTACGCCGAGCTGATCCGCGCCCACCAGCGCGTCGCCGGTGCGACCGGGACCGCCACACCGGCGGCCTGAACGGGGGTCGGCGAGGCTGGGCACCCTGGGCGCCGCGTCGAGCGGCGCCCAGGGCGTTCCGCGCTCAGTCCAGGAGCCGGCGGGACAGCGACGGCGGCAGCCGGCCGGCGAGCAGCCAGCCGGCGACCGCGGCGAGCAACGGCAGCCCACCGGCGGTCGCGACGAGGTGAACGACCGGCACGGCGCCGAGCGGGTCGAGGTCGCGGTGCAGGGCACCGGCCAGCGCCAGGTAGGCACCGGCCACGCCCAGTACGGCACCGAGCAGGGCGAGCGCTCCGGCGGTGGTGGCGGTGAGCGTCCGCCGGACCCGCCTCGGTGCCCCGGTCGCGGTCAGCGTCCGCAGGTCCGCTGCGGCCTCACCCCGGATGAGCCCGACGGTCGTCGCCAGCACGCCGAGCGCGAGCAGCACGCCAGCGCCGGTAGCGCCGGTCCGCAGTGCGGTCAGCGAGCTCTGCTCCCGACGGGACTCGATGGTGAGCCCGGCGGCGGCGGCCAGGTCCTGGGCTGTGGCCAACTGCGCGTGGGTGAGGGCCTGGTCGGCCGCGAGGAACCAGCCGACGCGGGCCGGTTGCCAGCCGTGCCGGCCGAGCGCGCCGGAGGTGATCAGCGAGTCGGGCAGCCTGGTGTAGCCGGACCGGGGAAGGGTGCGCACGATCGGACGTACGCCGCGGGCGGGGATGTTCATCAGCTCCAGCTCGCCGGTGCGGGTGCTGAGCACATCGGTGTCGGGCTCGACCGTCATTCCGGCCACGCCGTTCAGTCGGAGCAGCCCGGGATTGACGACGTAGAGCGGATAAGAGGTCGTAAACTCCCCGGCCGCAGCCGGTGCGCCGATCTCGACGGCGGGGTGACCGCTCGGTCTTCCCTCCCGGCCCGGCTCGAGGTGCGCGGCCACCACCGCCATGTCCAGCGGGATGACGGTTGCCGCACCCACGGCGGTCGCGATGGTGTCGGTCCGGGCCTGGAGCGCGGCGATCTCGGCCGCCGTTCGTTCCGGGATCACCGGATCCGGGTGACCGATCCTGATCACCAGTTGGCTGGCGGCGAGGTTGCCCAGCCCGGCCGCCTCCCGGCTGCGGTAGTCCGCTGCGGCGGAGCCCACCACGATCGCCGCCGACAGCCCCACCGCGAGGCTGATCGCGGCGAGCGCGGCCCCGGCCCGGACGCGGTACCGGGACAGATCCGCCAGGGCCAGCCGCACCGCCACCGGCAGACCTCCCCGGGCCGCCGCCAGCGCCGGGATGGCCAGCGGACCGACGAACAGCACGCCGAGCGCGACGCCGACGGCACCCACCCCGATGAGCAACGGGTTCGACCCGTCGGAGAGCACCAGCGCCGTGAGACCGGCAGCGAGCAGCACGGCCGCGGCCACGGCGGTCCGCCGCGCTGGCGGTGGGACCGGCGGCCGGGCCGACAGCGCGCTCATGATCGGGGTACGGGCGACCGCGCGGGCCGGCCACCAGGCCGCGGCGGTCGCCGTCGCGACGGCCAGCAGCATGCCCGCGCCGATGGTGAGCCAGGGCAGGTCGAACCGGCCGATGCGGTGCCCGGCGGCGGTCTCGACGAACCCTGCGGTGACCAGCCAGCCGGCCACCCCGACGGCGGTGCCGCAGACCGCGGCGACTGACCCGACCGCCGCGCCGTTGACCAGCAGCACCAGCCGCAGGTGTCGACGGGTGGCGCCCATCGCCGCCAGCATGCCGAGCTGACGCAGCCGGCGCTGTGCCAGCACCACGAACCCGGCGGCGGCCACGAGCGACACCAGCAGCAGGCCGACGGCGGCCAGCGCCAGCGCGGCGATGGTGAGCGCGGTGCGCTCGGCCACCGGCCGGGACTCGCGCACCAGCGGGCCGTCGATGGTCTGCCGGAACTCCTCCAAGCTGTCGCGGTCGCCGGCCACCAGGACGGTCACCACCTGCGGTCGGTCGGCATGCGCCGGGTCGGTGAGGGCGAACTCGTCGTGCAGGTCCGCCGGGTTCTCCACCACTCCGACGATCAGGCGGTCGGAGTCACCGAGCTGGACCCGGGTGCCGAGCTCGGCGCGCAGGGCTCGCGCCACCCCGTCGGTCACCGCCACTTCGGCGGACCCGGTCGGGTAACGGCCCTGCCGCAGGGCGAGCATCGGGCCGCCGTACGCACCGGCGGGGTCCTGGGCCCGGACATCGACCGGATCGAACACCCCCGGCACCGGCACGTGCCGGTGCCCGATGACGTCGATCGTGCCGAACCACCCCCGAGCGGCGGTGACCCGGGCATCCAGCGCGGCCGGATCGTCGCCGGGGATCCGGAGAAGCTGGTCGGCGCGACCGAACGTGGCGTCGCTCGACGCGGCCAGGTTCCAGGTCGCCGCCAGGCCGAAGGTGGCACCGGTGACCGCGACGGTGAGCAGCGCGATGGCCAGCAGTTGCTGCCGCCACTCACGGCGGAACAGCCGTACCGCCCAGCGGATCACCGCGCGGCGGGCCGGGAGTCCGCCGCCAGCGGGCCGGGCTGTTCTGCGGCCGCGGCCCGGGTCGGCAGTCACGACGTCGGGTCCGGGGCGAGCAGGGCGTCCGGGCCGGCCGACGGTGCGGTCTGGTCGACCACCCGGCCGTCCCGAATGAAGATCACTCGATCGGCCCAGGACGCGAGCTGGGCATCGTGGGTGACCATCACTCCGGCGATGCCGCGCTTGCAGGCCGAGCGGAGCATCCGCAGGACGGCTTCGCCGTTGGCGGCGTCGAGGGCGCCGGTCGGCTCGTCGGCCAGCAGCAGCCGCCGGTCCCCCACCACGGCCCGGGCGATGGCGACCCGTTGGCGCTCACCGCCGGAGAGGTCGTCGGGAAAGTGGCCGGCGCGGTCGGTCAGCCCCAACTCGTCGAGCACGTGCAGGGCGGCGGCGCGCGCCGGACGTACGGCCATGCCATCCAGCTCCAGGGGCAGGGCCACGTTCTCGACGGCGGAGAGGCCGGCGAGCAGGTTCAGGTCCTGGAAGACGAAGCCGAGCGACCGGCGACGCAGCCGGGCGGTGGCGTCGGCGGACAGCGCCGAGAGGTCGGACCCGCACACCGTCACCTGACCGGCCGTCGGCTCCTCCAGGGTGCCCGCGATGGTCAGCAGGGTGCTCTTACCCGAGCCACTGGGACCCATGACCGCGACCAGTTCACCGGCGACCACGTCCAGGTCGACCGCACGCAGGGCGTGTACGGCAGCGGCGCCGGCCCCGTACACCTTGGACACCTGCCGCAGGCTCAGCACGACGCTCATCGCCGGGCTCCTGCCGCGTCGTCCCGGGCTGGCCGCGTCGGGCGACTCTCCTGGTCGTCCGTGGCCAGCGACGGGTCCGTGGTCGGTGCGCTGGCGGCGGGCTGCGTCGGGTGGCTGCGCAGGCGGGCGTCCGCCGCGTCCAGCCAGCGGACGACCGCTTCCAGTCGGAACAGCTCGGCGTCGACGACGAGGCCGAGGCCGATGTCCTCCGGTGCCGCGTCGGCCTTGAGGTGGGTGTAGCGCTGCATCTCCTCGACGATCCGCCGCCGGTGGGTCTGCAGGATCTCGGTGACGTCCACCTGGGTCAGGCGCATCGCCACCTGCACCTTCATCACGAGCTCGTCGCGGGGCGGCGGCCCGGCCTGGGGTGGCGTCCGCAGCCAGCTGTGCAGCTCCCGTTCGCCGTCGGCGGTGAGCCGGTAGCGCTTCTGTGCGCCGTCGCGGCCGGTGTCGTCGGTCTCGACGTGGCCCTCGCGCTCCAGGCGTTGCAGCGTGGTGTAGACCTGCCCGACGTTGAGTGGCCAGACCTCGCCGGTGCGCGCCTCGAACTCCTGCCGGAGCTGGAGACCGTACTTCGGTGCCTCGGTGAGCAGCGCCAGCATGGCATGACGGATGCTCACGAACCATCACCTACAGTTAGCATACTCGGTATAATACACAGTATTATACAGTCGGCACTCCCCCGTCCGACCACCGTCCACAGTCGTCCTCCCGTTCGGACAAACCGCCGTCGGCGGATCGCGCCGACGGTTAGCCTTCCCGAATGGCCGCAGCAGCCGACGAGGTCGGGCAACCCGACGCCGGGCTACGGATGTCCGAGACGGACCGGCTGACCGCGTTCAGCGACGGCGTCTTCGCCATCGTCATCACGCTGCTGGTCATCGAGCTGCGGGTGCCGGAATACCACAAGGGCGAGTTGCTGACGGGGCTGCTCGACGAAGGAGCGTCCTACCTGGCCTTCGTGGTGTCCTTCATCTATATCGGGGTGCTCTGGCTCAACCACCACGCGCTGGTCCGGCTGATCCGCGGCACCACCCTCGCGCTGAGCTGGATCAACCTCGGCATCCTCTTCGGCGCGGTGATCATCCCGTTCCCCACCGCCGTGCTGGCGTCCGCGTTCACCCACGGTGACACCGCCGACCGCCGCGCCGCCGTCGCCCTGTACGCGCTGGCCGCTGCCCTGATGTCGGCCCCCTGGCTGGTGTTCTTCGGCTACCTGCGCCGCCACCCGGCGCTGCTCCAGCGCGAGGTCAGTCCGGAGTACGTGCGGACGCAGCGGCTGCGACCGGTCACCGGCCTGGTCCTCTACGGGCTCAGCGGCCTGCTCGGCTGGTTCGTCAACCCCCTGCTGGGCCTGATCGGCGTCATCGTCATGGTCATGTATCACGCGTTCACCAGCGAGGGGCTGCACCGGCGGCCAGCAACAGCCCGGCGGTGATCGGCGGGTCCGGCACTCCGATCACCTCCCGCACGCAGCTCCATGGGTTATTCGCCCGCATATGTACCAGTAAAGCTAGTCTGGGCCGGTGCAGGGCAGACCGGACAGCGAGACAACCACCGACGAGCGGCACTCGTCCCGGGTCACGTTCGAGGTCAACGACGCGCCACGGGAGCTGACCCTGGACAACCGCACCACGCTGCTGGACACCCTGCGCGAGCGGCTCGACCTGACCGGGGCGAAGAAGGGCTGCGACCACGGCCAGTGCGGCTCCTGCACCGTGCTGCTGGACGGCCGCCGGGTGAAGAGCTGCCTGGTCCTCGCGGTCACCCTGGACGGCCGGTCCGTGCTCACCGTGGAGGGACTGGCCGGGCCGGACGAGCTGTCCCCACTCCAGGCTGCCTTCGTCGCGCACGACGCGTTCCAGTGCGGCTACTGCACCCCCGGCCAACTCTGCTCCGCCCGCGGCATGCTCGACGAGTTCGCCCAGGGCTGGCCCAGTGCGGTCACCGACGACCTCACCGCACCGGCCGAGCTGACCGACACGGAGATCCGCGAGCGGATGGCCGGCAACCTGTGCCGCTGCGCCGCGTACCCGCACATCGTCGCGGCCGTCCGTGAGACGGCGGTGACGACGTGAGGCCGTTCCGCTACCACCGGCCGGCCGACGTTGCCGAGGCGGTCGCCGTGCTGACCGCCGAGCCGCAGGCGGCGTACCTGGCCGGCGGGACCAACCTGGTGGACCTGATGAAGCTCGGTGTGCAGCGGCCCGACCTGCTGGTGGACGTGAACCGGCTGCCGCTGGACGCGGTCGAGAAGCTGCCCGACGGCGGGCTCTGGATCGGCGCGACGGTACGCAACAGCGACCTCGCCGCCCACCCGGTGGTCCGCCGGGACTACCCGGTGCTGGCCCGCGCCCTGCTCGCCGCAGCCTCCGGGCAGTTGCGCAACCTCGCCACCACCGGCGGCAACCTGTTGCAGCACACCCGCTGCGTCTACTTCCAGGACACCGGCAAGGCGTGCAACAAGCGCGAACCGGGAAGCGGTTGTGCCGCCCGGCACGGCCAGAATCGCGACCTGGCCGTGCTGGGCTGGTCCGATGAGTGCGTGGCCACCCACCCGTCGGACCTGGCGGTCGCGCTGGCCGCGCTGGACGCGGTGGTGGAGGTGCACGAGGCCGGCGGCGCCCGCGACATCCCGCTCGCCGCGCTGCACCGCCTGCCCGGGGAGCATCCGGAGCGGGAGACCACGCTGGCCAGGGGTGCGTTGATCACCGCCGTCCGACTGCCGGCGCTGCCGATGGCCCGCCGCTCGACGTACCTCAAGGTGCGGGACCGGGCCTCGTTCGCCTTCGCCGCTGGCTCGGTGGCCGCGGCGCTGGACCTCGACGGCGACGTGGTCCGCGACGTCCGACTGGCGTACGGGGCGGTGGCGCACCGGCCGTGGCGGGCCTACCGGGCCGAGGAGGAGCTGCGGGGTCAGCCGTTCAGCCCGGAGCTGGCGGCGCGGGCCGCCGACGCCGAGCTGGCCGAGGCGCGCCCGTTGCGGCACAACGGCTTCAAGCTGCCGTTGACCCGGGCCATCACGGTACGGGCGCTCACTGAACTGGCCGAGGGGACGCCGCCGTGAGCGCCGGCGCGGTCGGTCGGGCGTACCCCCGGATGGAGGGTCCGGAGAAGGTCACCGGCACGGCGCGGTACGCGGTGGAGTACCCGGTGGACGGAGTCACCTACGGCTGGGCGGTACCGGCGGCGGTGGTCCGGGGCCGGATCACCCGGGTCGACGCCGAGCCGGCGCTCGCGCTGCCCGGCGTGCTGGCCGTGCTGCATCACGGCAACGCGCCACGGCTCGCGCCCGGGCCCGAGCCGGACCTCTGGCTGTTGCAGGAGCCGGTGGTGAGCTACCGGGGGCAACTGATCGCGGTGGTGGTGGCCACCAGCCTGGAGGCGGCCCGGGAGGGCGCCCGGCTGGTCCGGATCGACTACGACGCCGGGCCGCACAGCACCGTGCTCACCGCCGATCATCCCGGCCTGTACCGGCCGGACCACGTCAACCCCAGCTACCCGACGGACACCGCCGAGGGTGACTTCGACGCCGGGTACGCGGCCGCTCCGGTCCGGGTGGACGCCACGTACCGGACGCCGGCCTACCACAACAACCCGATGGAGCCGCACGCCGCCACCGCGCAGTGGCATGGCGAACGGTTGCTCGTACACGACTCCAACCAGGGCGCCGCGCCGGTGCAGGCCGCCCTGGCCGAGCTGTTCGAGATGCCCCGGGAGGCGGTCCGGGTGATCACCGAGCACGTCGGCGGCGGCTTCGGCAGCAAGGGGTACGCCAAGGCGGCTGTGGTGCTGGCCGCGCTGTCGGCCCGGCACGTGGACCGGCCGGTCCGGCTGGCGCTGACCCGGCAGCAGCTGTTCGGCCCGATCGGCTACCGCACCCCCACCATCCAGCGGGTCCGGCTCGCCGCCGACACCGACGGACGGCTCACCGCGATCTGCCACGACGCGATCAGCCAGACCTCGACCCTCCGCGAGTTCGCCGAACAGACCGCCGTCTACACCCGCAGCATGTACGCCGCACCGCACCGACGCACCACGCACCGGCTGGTGCGCCTCGACGTGCCCACGCCGTTCTGGATGCGCGCCCCGGGAGAGTGCCCCGGCGCGTACGCGCTGGAGTCGGCGATGGACGAGCTGGCCATTGCCGTCGGCATCGACCCGGTGGAGCTGCGGATCCGCAACGACCCGGCGGTCGACCCCGAGCTGGGACGGCCGTTCACCAGCCGCAACCTGGTCGCCTGCCTGCGCGAGGGCGCCCAGCGGTTCGGCTGGGCCGACCGGGATCCGACACCGCGGGCCCGGCGCGACGGGCGCTGGCTGATCGGCACCGGGGTGGCCGGCGCGAGCTATCCGGCCCGGTCGCACGCCGCCGCCGCGGCGGCCACCGCGCGCTCCGACGGCGGATTCCTGGTGCGGATCGACGCCACCGACATCGGCACCGGCGCCCGGACCGCGCTCTGGCAGGTGGCGGCGGACGCGCTGGGGGTGCCGCCGGAGCGGGTCGAGATCCGGATCGGCGACAGCGACCTGCCGGCTGCAGGGGTGGCCGGCGGGTCGATGGGCACCGCCTCGTGGAGCTGGGCGGTGATCCGGGCGTGTGACGCGCTACGCGAGAAGCTGCGGGACGCCCCCGAGGGGGTGCAGGCCGACGGCGAGGTGACCGCCGAGGTGAACACCGCCGACGAGGTGGGCGCGCAGCCCGCGCTGCCCCGGTACGCGTACGGGGCGCACTTCGTCGAGGTCCGGGTGGACGCGGACACCGGCGAGGTGCGGGTGAACCGGCTGCTCGGGGTGTTCGCCGCCGGGCGGGTGGTCAACCCGACGACCGCGCGCAGCCAGCTCATCGGCGGCATGACGATGGGGATCTCGATGGCCCTGCACGAGGAGGGCCTGCTCGACGAGCGGTACGGCGACTGGGTCAACCACGACCTGGCCACCTACCACATCACCGGCTGCGCGGACGTGGAGCGGATCGAGGCGCACTGGATCGACGAGCAGGATGCCGAGCTGAACCCGGCCGGGGTGAAGGGCATCGGCGAGATCGGCATCGTCGGTGCCGCGGCGGCGATCGCGAACGCCGTGCACCACGCCACCGGGGTGCGGATACGCGACCTGCCGATCCGGCTGGACAAGCTGATCGGTCTATCACCATTGGCTTAAATAAGCCGGCAATGATATAAACGTCGTCGTGCACGCTTTCGACGTGCTGGGCGATCCGGTCCGGCGCCGCATCCTGGAGCTGCTCGCCGCCGGCGAGCAGACCGCCGGCGCGGTCAGCGCGGTGATCCGCGACGAGTTCGGCATCTCACAGCCCGCCGTGTCCCAGCACCTCAAGGTGTTGCGGGACAACGGCTTCGCCACCGTGCGGCCGGAAGGTACCCGGCGGCTGTACGCGGTCGACCCGCGCCCGCTGCGCGAGGTCGACGGCTGGCTGGAGCACTTCCGCCGGTTCTGGACCCCGCCCCTGGCGGCACTCGCCACCGAGCTGGCCCGGGGCCGACGCGAGCGTCGGCTGCGTGGGCCAGGAGACCCCGAGGAGAGGTAGACACGATGATCGACGCGACCGAGCAGATCAACGCCGTCCAGCGCACGGTCGGCAGCCGCACCCTGGAGGCCGGCGACGCCCGGGTGAGCACGGTCAGCCAGACGTACCACGCGACGCTCGAAGATCTCTGGGATGCCTGCACCAACGCCGAACGTATTCCGCGTTGGTTCCTGCCGATCTCCGGCGACCTGCGGCTGCACGGGCGCTACCAGCTCGAGGGCAACGCGGGCGGCGCCATCGAGACCTGCGACCCGCCGCACCGCTTCACCGCCACCTGGGAGTACGGCAACGAGGTGAGCTGGATCGAGGTGCGGCTCACGCCGGTGGACGCCGAGCGGACCCGCTTCGAGCTGGACCACATCGCGCATGTCGACCAGGACCGGTGGGCCCAGTTCGGCCCGGGTGCCGTCGGCGTCGGGTGGGACCTGGGCCTGCTCGGCCTCGCCTCCTATTTGGCCGGCGACGGCAGCGGGGTCTCGCCGGAGCAGAGCGTCGAGTGGAGCGCCTCCGACGAGGGGCGCCGGTTCATGGAGCTGAGCAGCCAACTGTGGGGGGAGGCGAGCACCGCAGCCGGCACCGACGCCGACGAGGCAAAGGCCGCCGCCGAGCGCACCACCGCCTTCTACACCGGCGCCCCGACCGCCTGAGCACATCCCCCGCGCCGCCGCCGTCCTCCGATCGACTGCGGCGGTGCGGGTAACGTGCAGCCGCATGATCGGTTCGCCGTACTCGCACTGCTCCTACTGCGGCGCCGCCTACCCGGCGACGGCCGGGTGGCCGCGGGTCTGCGCGGGCTGCGGCGAGACCGTCTGGCGCAACCCGCTGCCCGTCGCGGTGGCGGTGCTGCCGGTCCGCACCGCCGAGGGCCTGGGCGTGGTGGTGGTCCGCCGGGACATCGCGCCGGCCCGCGGGCTGCTCGCGCTGCCCGGCGGCTTCATCGAGTACGGCGAGGAGTGGTCCGACGCGCTGGTCCGTGAGCTGCGGGAGGAGACCGGGCTGGTCGCGGCGGCCGAGGACGCCCGCCTCTTCGCGGTGCACGGGGCACCGGCCGGCGGCACCATGATGATCTTCGGAGTGCTGCCCGAGCGGCCGATCGAGGAACTGCCGCCGTCGGCGCCGACCGAGGAGGCCACCGAGTGGCTGGTGCTCACCGACCCGGTCGAGCTGGCGTTCTCCACCCACACCCGGGTGCTCGCCGACTTCCTCACCCCCAACCGCCGCGCCTGACCTCCCACTCCCCCAGCCTCCCCCGGCCAAGATCGCGCTGCATCCTGGTTGTAGTGGTATCGGCGCGGTTGGAGGCCACTAAAACCAGGATCTAGCGCGATCTTGAGTCGGTTCGGTCGGCGCGACAGCCGCGCGATCGGCGCGGTCGTCAGCGGGGTAGTGCGTCGTCAGTGCCGGCGAGGTAGCCGGCGGCCTGGAGCTCGAACAGCTCCCGGTAGAGACCGCCGGCCGCCATCAGCTCGTCGTGGTTGCCGTGCTGGACGAGTCGACCCCGGTCCATGACGAAGATCCGGTCGGCGTGCCGGACGTTGGCCAGCCGGTGGGTGATCAGGACGACCGCCCGGTCGGGTCGGCGGCGCAGGTGCTGGAACAGGGCGTGTTCGGCGCGGGCGTCCAGCGCAGCCGACGGTTCGTCGCAGATCAGCAGCGCGGCGTCGCGGTAGAGGCCGCGAGCGGCGACCAGCCGCTGCCACTGCCCGCCGGACAGCTCGTGCCCATCCTTGAACTCCCGGTCGAGCAGGGTGTCATAGCCGTGCGGCAGGCCGACGATCATGTCGTGCGCGGCGGCCGCCCCGGCTGCCTCCTGCACGCTGGGGCCAGGTCGCTCCGGCGGGCGGTCGTGCCGGCCGACGCGGATGTTCTGCCCGGCGGTGAACGGGAACTTCCACCATTCCTGGGTCATCACGGCCACCTGCGCGCCGAGGGCGCGTGGGTCCAGCTCGGCGGCGTCGACGCCGTCCCAGCGGATCACCCCGCCGGTCGGCCGGTAGAGCCCCGCGATCAGTTTGGCCAGGGTGGTCTTGCCGGAGCCGTTCTCGCCGACCAGCGCGATCACCTCGCCCCGCCGGACGGTCAGGCTGACCCGGTCCACCGCCGGCGCGTCGGTGTCCGGATAGCGCAGGCTCACCTCGTCCACCTCGATCGCGTCGACACCCTCGGCCACCTGGTCGCCGCCGATCGGCACGCGGGTCTGGGCGCGGTCGAGGAAGTCGCGGTAGTCCTGGTAGTAGAGGGCGTCCTCGTACAGCGAGTTGGTGGCGATGACCGCGACGCCCAGGCTGGTCCGCGCGGACTGCAGGGCGAGCAGTGCGGTGGCCGCGGCCGCGAGGGCGACCATCCCGTTCAGCAACAGGCCGCCGAGGACCGCGTACACCCCGAAGGTGGCCAGGCCCGCCACCGTGGCGCCGACCACCCGGGTGCCGGTCTGCGAGCGGACCAGGCGCAGCTGGGCCCGGGTCTCGACGGCCATCACCCCGCGATACTCGGCCAGCAGGAAGTCGCGCATCTGGTAGGCGCGCACCTCGGCGGCGGTGTGCCGGTTGGCCATCAGGTGGGCCAGCATCCACATCCGACGCCGTCGGGTGATCCGGGCCAGCATCGCCAGGTACTCCCGGCGGGCCATCCGCACCGCAGTGATCGCCTGGGGTATCGCCGCGAGCAGCAGGCAGGGCAGCAGCAGCGGCTGGATGACGGTCACCGCCACCGCGGTGGCGAGCATGCCGACCACACCGGTGACCAGGTTGACGGTGTGGTCGACGATGTACGCCGCCTCCGCCATCCCCCGGTCCCGCGCCCGATCCATCTCCTCGGCGAAGCCGGCGTCGTCGAACGCGGCCAGGTCCACCGCCGTGGTGGCCTCGAACAGCCGAAGCTCGACCTGATAGTTGATCTGCGGGGTCAGTCGGGCCTGGGCCCAGCCTGCCGCGATCGTGAGACCGCCGCGCGCCGACACCGCCGCAGCGGCCACGATCAGCGCCGGCAGGGCCGAGCGGACCCGGTCCGGGGTGGGACCCGCGGCGAACAACTCGCGCAGCACACTGGTCGTGGCGAGCAGGCCGAACGTGGTCATCACCCCGGCGGCGACGTTGAGCCCGATGGACGCGACGGTGTCCCTGCGGTTGGTGGCCCAGGCCAGCCCGACCGCCTCCCGGACCAGCCGGGGCAGCCGGCGGGCCACCGCCCAGAAACTGGTGTGCGCGAACTCCTGCGCGTGGTGCATCCAGTCGCGATCCTCCAGCTCCGGCAGCATGGTGTCGGGCGGATCGCCCGGCGGATCGTCGTCCTGGGGAGCGGTGCGCTGCCGGGCCATCGACTCCACGGACCCTCCTCCGGGCGGGATCACGGATGCCGCCCGACACTACTGCCCGCAACCGTTCGATGTCTTCAGGTAATCGGTGCGTCGCACGGGTGTGCCAATGGCGTGTCGTCACCAACCGGAAGATCCCGAGTCACCCAGGTCAGCCGGCCGGCGTCTCCGAGCGGAAGCTGTGACCCAGCTCGGCGCCGAGCCCGAAGTAGTGGCGGAAGTTGTAGATCAACGGATGCCAGGCCGCCGGGTCGACATGGTCGGTGCCCGGCACGACGATGCGGGCGTCGGCGTGCACCGCCAGGACGTGGGCCTCGACGATGAGGAACGTGTCAGTGACGTCGGCGTGGATCCGGGTGGCACGGGCCTCCAGGTGCAGCGGGCACTCGGCCACCCGGGGCGGTCGGACGCAGCGCGACGGCTGCGGCCGCAGGCCGGCGGCCTCGAACTTCGCCGGCTCGTGTCGGAACCGGTCCCGCTTGGCCACCGGCACCGGGTGCCGTCCGGTCAACGGCGCCAGCCGCTCGACAGCCTCCCACTGGTCAGCAGCGGGAAGATTGATCACCAGGTCGGGGCGAGCGGCAAGATTGTGCGCGGTCTGCCCCTCGCGGCCGAGGCCCAGCACGACGAGCTGGCCGAGGGCCCACGCCGACGAGATCGGTGCCAGGTTGGCGCTGCCGTCGTCGTTCTCGGTGCTGAGCAGCGCCACCGGGGTGCCGAAGTACAGGATGCTCGGGTTTATCGTCAGGTGCTCGGTGGCGGTTGGGGTGTGGCTGATCGTCATGGTCGCCGACCGTACGGCCGTCATCGTTCGGCCCGCGCCGAAGCGACCACTCAAGGTCGGCCACGCCGGGCGAAGGCGATGGACGCCCGCCAACTCCGCGGGTCAGGGGGTCGGCGATGTGGCCTCGGTGACCGGCAGCAGCACCCGGAAGGTGGTCCGCCCCGGCTCGGTCTCCACCCGGATGTCGCCGTGGTGCTTGTGCACCACGATCCGGTACGAGATGTCCAGCCCCAGGCCGGTGCCCGCGCCCACCGGCTTGGTGGTGAAGAAGGGCTCGAAGATGCGGGGGCGCACCTCGGGCGGGATGCCGGGGCCGGTGTCGGTGATCTCCACGGCCAGCAGGTCGCCGACGCGTCCGGTGCGGACGGTCAGCACGCCCTTCTCCCCCATCGCGCCCAGCGCGTTGTCGATCAGGTTGGTCCACACCTGGTTCAGCTCGGCGGCGTACGCGGGGACCGGCGGGAGGCCGTGGTCGTACTCGCGGACCAGCTTGACCTGGGCGGGGATCTTCGCCTTGAACATCACCAGCGTGGCGTCGAGCAGGTCGTGCACGTCCACCACCTGGTGCGGCGCGCGGTCCAGCTGGGAGTACTGCTTGGCGGCGCCGACCAGGCCGGAGATCCGGGTCACCGCGTCGCCGATCTCGCGCATCAGCAGCTCGGTGTCGACGGTGTAGGTGAGCCAGCGCACCGCCGCCTCCAGGTCCGCCGGGCCGACCGCCTCCTTCACCCGACCCAGCCAGGCCGCGTCGAGCCCGCCGCCGACCAGGATCGGCGCCAGGTCCCAGGCGCCGCTCACCCCGCGCTCCTCCAGCCAGTCGGTGAGGGTGTCCTCCGCGTCGGCGGTGGCCATCGGGGTCAGCTTCGGCGCGGTGGCCACCCGGGCCACCGCCTCCTCCTGCAACGCGACCAGCCCGTGCAGGGCCCGGCCGTCCAGCCGGCCGTCGGCGATCATCGCGAGCTTGTGCCGCATCCCGGCGACCCGGTCGCGCAGCACCGAGGTGGCCCGCACCGCCGCCGCAGCCGGATTGTTCAGCTCATGGGTCAGCCCCGCCGAGAGTGAGCCGAGCGCCAGCAGCCGCTCCCGTTCGCCGACGATCGTCTGGCTGTTCCGCATCCCGAAGAACAGCCCCTCCAGCAGGTGCATGGGCATCGGGAACCAGGACCGCAGGGCGTGCGCGAAGTCCTCCGCCGGCAGCACGAAGAACTCCGCGTCGGTCACCGCCCGCAGGCTGTTGCGGTAGATCTGCTCGACCTGGTCGCCCAGGTACGCCTGGGTGGCCCCGCCGTACACCCCGCGCTGGTCGGTCCGGCTGGTCTCGACGTCGTCGCCGCGCACCCGCCGGCTCAACGCCACCGCGCCGCGCAGCAGCACGAAGAAGCAGGTGGCGGCCTCGCCTTCGCCGTACACCAGGGTGCCGCCGGCACGCTGCTCGACCCGGCCGTGTTCGGCCAGCCAGTCGAGCTGCGCATCGTCGAGTGCCTCGAACAGGAACAGGGTGCGCAGCTGGGCGGGCGTCAGGCGATCGGTCTCGGTGCTCACTGGGCCTCCAGGTAGCGGTGCACGAGCGACACGGCCATGGCGCCCTCGCCGACGGCCGAGGCGACCCGCTTGACCGACTCGGCCCGCACGTCCCCGGCGGCGAACACCCCCGGCAGGCTGGCCTCCAGGTGGTACGGGTCGCGCGACAGCGACCAGCCGGCCGGCCGCCGACCACCGGTCACCAGGTCGGGACCGGTGACGATGAAGCCACGCCCGTCGCGGACCAGCACCCCGTCCAGCCAGTCGGTCCGGGGCTCGGCGCCGATGAAGATGAACAGCCAGGACGTGTCGACCGAGCGGGCCTCTCCGGTGCGGGTGTCGCAGAGGGTGAGCCGTTGCAGGTGGTCCTGCCCGGCGCCACCGACCACGGCGGTGTGCGGGTGCACCGTGATCCGGTCGATCCGCTCCAACTGGTCGATCAGGTACCGCGACATCGAGGTGGTCAGGTCAGCGCCCCGGATCAGCAGGTGCACCCTGGCCGCGTAGCGGGAGAAGTGCACTGCGGCCTGGCCGGCCGAGTTGGCCCCGCCGACGATGTAGACGTCCTGCTCGACGCAGTTCGGCGCCTCCGTGGCGGTGGAGCCGTAGAAGACCCCCCGGCCGGTGAAGTCGGCCAGCCCGGGGGCGTCGAGCACCCGGTAGGAGACCCCGGTGGCCAGCACCACGGTGTGCGCGGCGATCTCGGTGCCGTCGCCGAAGCGCAGCAGCCGGGCGGAGCCGGCCTCGGTCAGGCCGACCACCTCCCGGGCACTGAGCAGCTCGGCGCCGAACTTCACCGCCTGTCGCCGGGCCCGGTCGGTCAGCTGCGCGCCGGAGACGCCGTCCGGGAAGCCCAGGTAGTTCTCGATCCGGCTGCTCTGGCCAGCCTGCCCGCCGGTCGCCCGCCGCTCGACCAGCACGGTGCGCAGGCCCTCCGACGCGCCGTACACGGCCGAGCCCAGACCGGCCGGGCCGGCGCCGATCACCACGAGGTCGTAGAAGTCGGACGCTGGCACCACGGTCAGCCCGGCCAGCCCGGCCAACTCGGCCTCGCTCGGCGCGATCAGCGCCTTACCCTCGGCGGTCACCACCAGCGGCACGTCCGCCTCGGTGGCCCCCGCCGCATCGAGCAGTCGGGCGCCCTCCGGATCGTCGGCCAGCAGCCAGCGGTACGGCACCAGATTGCGGGCCAGGAAGTCGCGGACCTTGAACGACGGCGCCGACCAGCGGTGACCGACCACCCGAATCTCGGTGGTCGCCGCGTCCGGGGTGACCGCCCACGCCTCCAGCAGGCCGTCCACCACCGGGTACAGCTTCTCCTCCGGCGGGTGCCAGGGCTTGAGCAGGTAATGGTCCAGGTCGACCACGTTGATCGCCTCGATGGCGGCGTCGGTGTCCGCGTACGCGGTGAGCAGCACCCGGCGGGCGGCCGGGAAGATGTCCATCGCGGCCTCCAGGAACTCGACGCCGGTCATCTCCGGCATCCGGTGATCGGCCAGCAGCAGCGCCACCTGCTCGCCGCGCAGTTTGACCTCCCGCAACGCGTCCAGCGCCTCCGGGCCGGAGGCGGCCCGCAGCACCCGGTAGCGGTCGCCGTAGTGGCGGCGGATGTCCCGGGCCACCGCCCGGGAGACCACCGGGTCGTCGTCGACGGTCAGGATCACCGGGTTCGCCATGGCGCCCATGAAACCACCTGACCGGGGTACGCCGCACCGGCCGGGGTCGGTCCGGGCACCGATGCACGCTTGGTCGGGGCCGGGACGGGTAAGCCGGGTCGCCGCGCGGGTGGCCGCACACCGACCACCCGCCCAGCTGCCGCGCACACCTCGGGGGGCCCATGGCGGACGCGTCGCCGACCGGACCGACGACGTCGGGCCGCATCGTGGAGCTGCGGGTGCACGGCGTCTCCGGTGCGGGGGCGGACCAGGTGCTGGACCGGCCGCACGTCCATCAGGTCGCCGGCGACCGCAGCGGCGGGTTCTACCGCCCACGCCCGGGCTACCCGGACGAAACCGGGACGGGCGGGATGACGCTGGAGGCGTACCGGTGGAGTGACCTGCCGTCCGGCACGGCCGTGCGGACGCTGTCGCTGGTGTTCCTGCTGCCGTTCATGCTCTGCAACGTGGCGCTCTGGATGCGCCCGGCGAGCCGCGCCTCGAAGCACGGCATCGTCGGGCTGTGCCGGGTGCTCGCGCTCACCCTCACCATGCTCTACGTGCTGTCGATCGTCGGGGTGGCGCTGGACCTCGTCGCCTGGCGCTGCACGGGCCTCTCGTCCTGCATGGCCGAGCGGAGCTGGCTGTCCTGGCTCGGCGGTCGCTCGCCCGGATTGCGCCTGGGCGTGCTGGCGCTGGTGCCGGTCGCCGCCATCGGCCTCGTCTGGTGGCTGGGCGCGCGCCCGGGCCACTCGTTCGACGCGTTCCGGACCCGGGAGCCCGCAGCCTCCGAGACCCAGTTGAGTGCGGTCGGCCAGTGGGACGGCGCACCGCTGGTGGGCCGGCTGCGCTCGGTGCACGTCGCCGCCGCGTTCGCCACTCTGAACGGCAGCCTGCTGGCCGCCCGGACCAGCCAGGGTGCCTCGTGGGAGATGATGCTGCTGCTGGTGGCCACCGGGGCGGTGCTGCTCGCCTGTCTGGTCCTGCTCACCGTGGTGCAGAGCATCGACCGGCCCGGCCCGGCCGCCCGGGTCGACGGGCTCACCCGCGGGCTGCGCACGATCGCCTGCGGGCTGACCGTCCTGGTGATCGTGCACACCATCAGTAGTCCGAAGCCATGGCCGCAGAGCCGCGAGCTGCCCGGGTACGGCGCCACCGTGGCCTGGTTGTTCGCCAGCCAGACCGCGCTGCTGGTCGTACTCGCCGCGCTGGTGATCTGGCGACGGGGCGGGCGGCCGGGCAGCTCGCCGCTGCGCGCGCTGGGTGCGCCGGTCTTCGTCACGGTGGCCGCGGGCCTCGCCGTGGCGTTCTCCGCCGAGCTGGTCTACCGGGTGTCGGACCTGCTGGACCGCGACGGGGAGACCGCCGACCGGCTGGCCACCAGCCCGCCGCTGGCGTACAAGTGGGCGATCTTCGGGTTTTTCATCGCGGTGCTGACCGCGCTGCTGGTCGGCGGCGTGGTCACGGTGCTGACCCGGCATGGTCGGTGGCGGGCCGCGAGGGCGATCGTGGCCGCCGACTTCCCGCACGCGCCGCCGGAGGCGGCGGACCGGCTGCGCCAGGTCGAGCGGACGGTGGCCCGGGCCCGGTTCACCGAACGGCTGGAACCGCTCACCACGGTCTACGCGGGACTCGCCGCGCTCGGCCTGGCCACCAGCGTGCTCGGCCTGCTCCAGCTCTATCCCGGCGACGTGATCCAGCGCTACGTCGGGGTGCCCGCCGACCTGGTCAACTTCCTGATCGGGATGGGCAGCTACGCGATCGCCGCGATCGTGCTCGGGTTGGTGATCGGCGGCATCTTCGCGTACCGGACGGCGCAGTTCCGCCGGTACGTGGGCGTGCTGTGGGATCTCGGCACCTTCTGGCCGCGGGCCGCGCATCCCTTCGCTCCGCCCTGCTATGCCGAGCGGGCCGTGCCGGAGCTGACCCGGCGGATCACCTACCTGGTCGAGCAGGGCGAGAGGGTGTTGCTGGCCGGGCACAGCCACGGGTCAGTGCTGCTCGCCGCCACGGTGCTGCAACTGCCACCCCGGGTCACCGACCGGGTCGCCCTGCTGACCTACGGGTCGCCGCTGCAACGGGTGTACGCGCGGCTGTTCCCCGCGTACGTCGACGACGAGGTGCTGCGGGAGATCGGCGAGCGCGTCGGCTGGCGATGGAGGAACCTGTGGCGGGACACCGACCCGCTCGGTGGCTGGATCTTCGCCCGGCACCGCCCCGGAGACCACGAAACGCTGACCGGCCCGATGGCGGCGGTGGACACCCGGCTGACCGACCCGCACGGCGTCGTGCCGCCGCCGTACGACAGCGTGCCACCGCCAATCCTGGGCCACTGGCCGTGCGAGTCGGAGGAGTCGTTCGCGGCGGCGGAGCGGGACCTGATTGAGCGGCTACGCGCGGACCGCCGGCTGAGCCCGTGAGCCGCCGGCCGGATATCGTCGCCGGGTGACTCCGTCCCAGCAGCCCGAACGCCGGCTGATCGCCTCGAACAAGAAGGCCCGGCACGACTACACCGTGCTCCGGACGTACGAGGCGGGCATCGTGCTGGTCGGCACCGAGGTGAAGTCGCTGCGCGAGGGGCGGGCGTCGCTGGTGGACGCGTTCGCCCACGAGCGCGACGGCGAGCTCATGCTGTACGGCCTGCACATCGCCGAGTACGCCTACGGCACGTGGACCAACCACGCCCCCCGGCGCAACCGCAAGCTACTGCTGCGCCGGTCCGAGATCGACCGGATCCTGGAAAAGGTCCGCGAGGGCGGGGTGACCCTGGTCCCGCTGTCGATGTACTTCGACAACGGCTGGGCCAAGGTCGAGCTGGCCCTGGCCAAGGGCAAGCGCACCTACGACAAGCGGCAGACGCTGGCCGAGCGGGACGCCAACCGGGAGATCGCCCGCGAGCTGGGCCGGCACCTCAAGGGCCACCCCCGCCGGGCCTGACCGCCGCTACCACCCGGCCTGGCCTGGGCACACCGACTTCGCCCGGCGCGCGCGACAGGCGAGGCCGCAGATGCGGCCCAGATGGCCCTTCAGGTACGCAGAAACGGCGGTCCTGGCCTTCCGTGCTCGCAGATGCGGGCGCTAGGGTGTGGCCGTGACGATGTTTCGGATCGGCGAGGCGGCCGACCTGCTCGGCGTCAGCGCCGACACGATCCGCCGCTGGGTGGACGCCGGGCGACTGCCCGCCGGGCGGGACGCGCACGGCCACCGGGTCATCGACGGCGTCGACCTGGCCGGTTTCGCCCGCGCCCAGGCGGCCGACCCGGACGCGGGCGCGGAGCTGTCCTCGGCTCGCAACCGGCTGCGCGGCATCGTCGTCGACGTCCGCAAGGACACCGTGATGGCCCAGGTCGACATCCAGGCCGGCCCGTTCCGGATCGTGTCGCTGATGAGCCGGGAAGCGGTCGACGAGCTCGACCTGCGGGTCGGGTCGGTGGCCGTCGCAGTGATCAAGTCGACCACGGTGGTGGTGGAACGGGCCGCACCCGCCGCCCCGACCAGGGGAAGGACCGGCGGATGAGCAGGCAGGGAGTGCGCGCCGCGCTGGTGGCCATGGTGGCGGTGGCCGGGCTGGCGGTTTCCGGCTGCGCCGGGGACGAGGCCCCGGGGGGCGCCGCGGACGGCCGGGTCACCGGCACGGTGACGGTGTTCGCCGCCGCCTCGCTGACCGAGTCGTTCACCCGCATCGGCAGTGACTTCGAGGCCGCCAACCCGGGCAGCTCGGTCACCTTCAACTTCGCGGGCAGCTCGGCCCTGGCCAACCAGATCAACCAGGGGGCGCCGGCGGACGTGTTCGCCTCGGCCGCGCCGACGAACATGACCACGGTGACCAAGGCCGGCAACGCCGACGGCACACCGAGCACCTTCGCCCGCAATCAACTGGTGATCGCGGTGCCCCGGGGCAACCCGAAGGGGGTGACCGGGCTCGCCGACCTGATCCGGCCAGGGGTGAAGGTGGCGCTCTGCGCCGAACAGGTGCCCTGCGGCGCGGCGGCCCGGACCGCGCTGGACGCGGCCGGCGTCGCGCTGACGCCGGTCACCCTGGAGCAGGACGTCAAGGGCGCACTGGCCAAGGTGAAGCTCGGCGAGGTCGACGCGGCCCTGGTCTACCGCAGCGACGCGCGGGCGGCGGCCGCCGACGTGACCGGCGTGGAGTTTCCCGAGTCGGCGCGGGCGGTCAACGACTACCCGATCGTGGCGCTGAAGGAGGCGCCGAACCCGGCCGGCGCGCGGGCCTTCGTCGCGTACGTCCGCTCGGCACCAGCGCAGGCGGTTCTCGCCGAGGCCGGGTTCCAGGCTCCGTGAGCCGGGTCCTCGACGCCGCCGCGCCCCGTCGGCGGGGTCGGGTGCCGGCGGCGCTGCTGATCCCCGCCGGGTTGGGGCTGCTCTTCCTCATCCTGCCGCTGGCCGGGCTGGTCGTCCGGGCGCCGTGGACGACGCTGCCGCAGCGGCTCACCGAGCCGGGAGCGCTGACCGCGCTGCGACTGTCGGTGCAGACCGCCACCCTCGCCACCGTGCTCTGCCTGCTGCTCGGCGTGCCGCTGGCCTGGCTGCTGGCCCGGGTCGAGTTCCCCGGCCGCCGGCTGGTCCGCGCCCTGGTCACCGTGCCGCTGGTGCTGCCGCCGGTGGTCGGCGGGGTGGCACTGCTGCTGGTCTTCGGCCGTCGGGGGCTGCTCGGCGGCTGGCTCGACGCTACGTTCGGCATCACCCTGCCCTTCACCACCGCGGGCGTGGTGCTGGCCGAGGCGTTCGTCGCCATGCCGTTCCTGGTGATCGCCGTGGAGGGTGCCCTGCGGGCCACCGACAACCGGTACGAGGAGGCCGCCGCGACGCTGGGCGCCGGCCGGTGGACCACCTTCACCCACGTCACGCTGCCCCTGGTGGCGCCAGGGCTGGCCGCCGGCGCGGTGCTCTGCTGGGCCCGAGCTCTCGGCGAGTTCGGCGCCACCATCACCTTCGCCGGCAACTATCCGGGCCGGACGCAGACCATGCCGCTCGCCGTCTACCTGGCCCTGGAGACCGACCTGGAATCCGCGATGGTGCTCAGCCTGGTGCTGCTCATCGTCTCGGTGGGCATCCTGGCCGCGCTACGGCACCGCTGGATCACCGGCCCATGACCGCGCCGCTGCTCGACGCCCGGCTCGTCGTCGACCGGGACGCCTTCCGGCTTGACGTGCCGTTGCGGGTTGCGCCCGGCGAGGTGGTCGCGTTGCTCGGGCCGAACGGCGCCGGCAAGACCACCGCGCTGCGCGCACTGGCCGGGCTGCAGCCGCTCAGCGCCGGGCACGTCACCCTCGACGGCGTCGACCTGGACCGGCCGGCGAGCCGGGGCTGGGTGCCCACCGAACGTCGGCCGATCGGCGTGGTCTTCCAGGACTACCTGCTCTTTCCGCACCTGAGTGCCCTGGACAACGTGGCATTCGGCCCGCGCCGGCACGGCGTCGACCGGCGGGCGGCGCGGGCCACGGCCCGGGACTGGCTCGGCCGGGTGGGGCTGGCCGGCCAGGCGCACCGCCGGCCCCGACAGCTCTCCGGCGGGCAGGCGCAGCGGGTGGCGCTGGCCCGGGCACTGGCCGTCGAGCCGTCATTGCTGCTCCTGGACGAGCCCCTCGCCGCGCTGGACGCCCGCACCCGGTTGGACACCCGCGCGGAGCTGCACCGGCACCTGTCCGCGCACCCCGGGGCGACGGTGCTGATCACCCACGACCCGCTGGACGCGTTGGCGCTGGCCGACCGACTGGTCATCGTGGAGGGTGGGCAGGTGGTGCAGGAGGGTGACGGCCCGAGCGTGACCGCCCGCCCCCGCACGGACTACGTGGCCCGGCTGGTCGGGCTGAACCTCTACCGGGGCCGAGCCGAGGGGCACGGGGTACGGGTCGCGCCGGACCTGTCCCTCACCGTCGCCGACCGGATGGACGGCGAGGCGTTCGTCGCGTTCCGCCCAGCGGCGGTGGCCCTGCACCCGTCCCGGCCGGAGGGCAGCCCGCGCAACACCTGGGCGGGCACCGTCGCCGGCGTCCAGCGGCACGGCGACAACGTGCGGGTGCAGCTGGACGGACCGATCGGAGTGGCCGCGGACGTCACCCCGGCCGCCGCCGCCCAGCTGCGGCTGATCCCCGGGCAGCGCGTCTGGGTGGCGGTCAAGGCGACCGAGACGCACGCCTACCCGGCCAACGGCTGACCCCGGCCCCCGGCGAGCAGGGTCGGCGTGCGGGTGGCCGGCCTACCACGGCTCAGCCGGCAAGCAGGTCGTTGTGCGCGGCGCGCAGCCGGGCCAGCGCCGGGTCGCTGCCGGGGATGACGCGCCGGTCCAGCTCAGCCCACGCCTCGGCCAGCGCCGCGCGGACGGCACCCAGCTCGGCTGCGTGCCGCTGACTGCTGCGCCGGTGCTGCTCGTCGAGCCGACGGGCCCAGCCGGCGGTGACCGTGGCGAGCCGGTCGGCGTCGGCGCGGGCCTGCGCACCACTGCGGGCGGCGGCGGCCGGGACGATGGCGGCGATCGGACGGGGATCGCCGTCGCGGGTGACGACGGTGACCGCGTCGGTCAGCTCGGCCAGCGCGACAAGCTGACTGAACCGGGTGCGCGCCTCGCGCAGCGGCACGGAGCGCGGCGGGTCGGGGTGCGGGGTGAGCGCGGGGACGGCCATGGATGCATGGTGCCGCCCGGGTACGACAGAATCCGCCGTCGTCAGTGGACGGTGGGCTGCCCGGCGGCCGGCCCGGCCAGCCACTCGTCGGCCAGCACCGACCAGACCTCAAGGTCGATCCGCCCGTTCGGGCGCGGGTACACCTGGCGGAGAGTGCCGTCGTGGCGCAGGCCGAGCCGGCGGGCGAGCGCGATGCTGCGGGCGTTCTCGGCGTTGGTGCGCCACTCCACCCGCTGGATGCCGCGCTCGCGTACGGCCCAGTCGACGATTCGGCGGATCGCCGGTGCGACCATGCCGCGCCCCTGCGCCGCCGGCTCCACCCAACAGCCCACCTCGCAGACGCCCAGCGCCACGTCGAACGACACGAACATCACCCCGCCGACCAGCGTGCCGCGCCACCACAGCCCCCAGATGCCACCGGAGTCGGTGGCCCAGCGGTCGGCGTACCGCTGGAGCACCGCCCGGGCCGAGGGCAGGTCGGTGGCGACGAACGACGGCGACACCCAGGGCTGGATGTGTTCCCGGGCCCGGTCCAGGTGGGCGAGGAACTCCTCGGCCCGCCACGGGTCCAGCGGGCGCAGCTCGACCTCCTCGGTCAGCGGCAGGGCGAACATGGAACCTCCACGGGGTACGGGGCCGACGTCGGGTAGCAGGCTCCCACAGGCCCGGCAGGCCCGGCAGGCCCGGCAGGCCCGGCAGGCCGGCTCAGATGATCATGTGTGTCCAGTAGCTGAGCCAGAGTACGAACAGCGCGCCCTGCACCAGGGCGAGGGCCGCGGTCAGCCACACGTCGACGGTGGCGCGGCGCGCCCAGCGGGTCAGCACCAGGGCCACCGGGAACGCGGCGAGCAGGTAGCGCAGCAGGCTCTTGTAGACCGGCGGGCCCATCGACAGCGGCACCAGCACCATGAGTACGCCGTAGACCAGGTAGGCCAGCTCCCGGCGGCGGAACCCCGCGACCAGCACGGCCAGCACGGCCACGGCGAACCAGACCCGGGCGGCGTCGCGCGTCTCCCCGGCCAACCCACCCAACAGCACCGGCACCGGGTTCTGCACCTCGATCCCCCACCCTTCCTGCTGGGCGTGCTGGTAGGCGAACCAGTCCCCACCACGCCACCGACAGAACGCCATGAAGGTGAACCAGCCGGCGGGCAGCAGCAACAGCGGCCAGCCGATCCGCAGGTATCCGAGCAGGGCGCGCGGGCCGAGCCGCCAGTCGTGCTGGCGGAGCAGCACCAGGGCCAGCGGCAGCGCGACGAGCAGGCCGACCGACCGGCTCATCGCCAGGAAGTAGCCGAGCACGCCGACCAGCAGCCAGCGGCGCCGCTCCGCGTAGTAGAACGAGGCCAGCGCGAGGCAGACGAAGAGCGACTCGGTCAGCGCGGCCTGGAACAGGAACGCGGTTGGCAGCAGCACCAGGTACCGGGTGAACCGGCGGGCCGCGTCCGGATCGCCGAGCAGCAGCTCGGCCAGCCGGTAGCCGTACCAGAGGGCCAGCAGGAACGCGACGTTGCTGATCAGCAGCAGGGCCAGCGCGTTGTCGCCGCCGAGCAGCGCGCCGACCGGCCGGGCCAGGAACGGGTAGAGCAACGGGAAGCCGAAGTCCGCCCACGGCCCGGTCAGCGGCAGCTGGCTCAGCCGCAGGTAGAGCAGCGCGTCCCAGGCGAACCAGAAGGAGATCCACCGGTGCCCGGAGACGTCCCGCTGCTGCGCCCACATCAACGCCTCGTCCGGCGGCGGCGCGCCGGGGATGCCGTCCCAGGCGTGCAGGACCAGCAATCCGACCAGGGTGAGCAGCAGCTTCGCGC
The DNA here is from genome assembly GCF_040608515.1 of Micromonospora sp. NPDC005173. NCBI lineage: Bacteria > Bacillati > Actinomycetota > Actinomycetes > Micromonosporales > Micromonosporaceae > Micromonospora > Micromonospora sp. NPDC005173. The sequence continues at coordinate 116,395 of NZ_JBEXIK010000013.1, read as the reverse complement.
CGAGGAAGAGGCCGAGCAGGTAGGGCCAGGGCGACGGCACCCGGCGGGCCAGCCGCGTCCCGGCCCGGGCCGCCCCGGCCAGGCCGGCGGCCAGCGCCGTCGCGCGCCCCCGGCCGCTCCGCCACCGGCGCATCCGCCCCGCTCCCCCGGTCCGCCCCAGACTCACCCGCCGCGGGGGTGTCGCCCCTCCCGTTGTACGCCGCCGCGCGCCCCGCCGGAGCGGAAACCGCCGTGACCCGCGCCGCCGCGAGAGTGAAGTCCGGCGCAGAACGGGTACGCGCCGCGCCTCAACCACAGCGGGTGAGCAGGGAGCGCGGGGGCATGGGCGAGCAGCACGGCACGGTGGTCATCGGTGCGGGGCCGGCTGGGCTCACGGCTGCGTACGAGCTGCTCCGGCACGGGCTGCCGGTACAGGTGTTCGAGGCGGACGAGGTGGTCGGCGGGATCAGCCGGACCGTGGAGCGCGACGGGTGGCGCTTCGACATCGGCGGGCACCGGTTCTTCACCAAGGTCCCCCGGGTGGAGGCGTTCTGGCACGAGATCCTGCCGGACGAGGACTTCCTGACCCGGCCCCGGATGAGCAGGATCTACTACCGGGGCGCGCTGTTCAACTACCCGCTGAGCGCGGTGAACGCGCTGCGCAACCTCGGGCTGCCGGAGGCCGCCCGCTGCCTGGGCTCGTACGCCCGTGCCCGGCTGCGCCCGCCGCGGGACCAGTCGCACTTCGAGGGCTGGGTGTCGGCCCGGTTCGGCTGGCGGCTGTACTCGATCTTCTTCAAGACGTACACCGAGAAGGTCTGGGGGATGCCGGCGGACCGGCTGCAGGCGGACTGGGCCGCGCAGCGGATCAAGAACTTGTCGCTGGCCAAGGCGATCCGCAACGCGGTGCTGCCCCGGCGGTACCGCACGGACGTGACCAGTCTGATCGAGCAGTTCCAGTACCCGAAGTACGGACCGGGGATGATGTGGGAGCGCTGCGCCGAGCAGGTGCGCGACCGGGGCGGGGAGGTGTCGACCGGCACCTGGGTCACCGCGGTGCACCGCGACCCGCGGCGACGGCGGGCGATCAGCGTGACGGTCAACGGCGCGGGCGGGCAACGCACCACACCGGCCGACCACGTGGTCTCGTCGATGCCGATCTCGGAGCTCGTGGCGGCGCTGCGCCCGGCGCCGCCGCCGGAGGTGCTGGCCTGTGCCGCGGACCTGCGCTACCGCGACTTCCTGACGGTCGCGCTGGTGGTGCCGGCCGAGTTCTCGTTCCCGGACAACTGGATCTACGTGCACGACCAGGGCGTGCGGGTCGGCCGGATCCAGAACTTCGGCTCCTGGTCGCCCTACCTGGTCAAGGACGGCCGCACCTGCCTGGGTCTGGAGTACTTCGTCTTCGAAGGCGACGAGATGTGGCGTACCCCGGATGCCGACCTGGTGGCGCTGGCCACCGCGGAGCTGGAGCGGCTGGGGTTGGCCCGGCCCGGCGTGGTGGAGGCCGGCTACGTGGTGCGGATGCCGAAGGCGTACCCGGTGTACGACGAGCGCTACCAGCACAACGTGGACGTGATCCGGGCCTGGCTGGCCGAGGCGGTGCCGAACGTACACCCGGTGGGGCGCAACGGCATGCACCGCTACAACAACCAGGACCACTCGATGCTGACCGCCATGCTCACCGCGGAGAACATCGCCACCGGCAGCGCGCACGATGTCTGGTCGGTGAACGTGGAGCAGGACTACCACGAGCAGTCCACCGGCGGCGACCGGCGGCGGGGCACGGGCCGGGACGCGCCGGTGCTGCCGAGCCGGACCATCACTGCCCCGATCACTGTGCCCAAGGGTGTGGGTGCCGCCGCGCAGGGTGATCGGCCGGCGCAGGTGCCGCTGGTCTGACGGACGGTCGACGCGGCCGACCCGTGACTCTGATCGTGGGCCAGCGGGGCGGGCGGGGACCCTCTTCGACGGCCTACGGTTCGGCGCGCCCAAACGCAGGCTGAACGCGACTCAGGATGGCTGGCGTGCGGCGTGAGTCCGGATGAGTCCTTCGACGCTGCGGAGGAAGGTCTCGCAGATCAGTACCGGGTCGAAGAGGCAGCCGGCCGCCATGGCCCCATCGCGGAGCATGACGAATTGCTGCGCGGCGGACTCGGCCTCGGCTTTTTGGATGCTCGCCATCAAGGTATTGATCGTGTCGAGGAACCACTGCCGATGAGCGAGGACGGCTTGGTGCACGGGGTGGTCGGGATCGGGATACTCAGCCACGGCGTTCAGGAAGGCGCAGCCGCGAAAGCCTGCGGACTGGATGTCCTGGGCAATCGACTCTGCAACGGCCCGAAGGGCGTCAGGCGCCGGTAGGCCGGCGGTGACCGCGTCCACCGGGCCGCGGATGGCTTGATCGGCCGCCTGCAGATAGGCCAGGACGAGATCCTCCTTGCCAGGGAAGTGCCGATAGAAAGTGGCCCGGGTCACTTTCGCCTCTCTGATGATCCGATCGACGCCGACCGAGTGGATTCCCTCCCCGTAGAAAATCCTGGTCGCGGTGACAAGGAGCCGTTGCCGCGCCTCGGACGGTCGGATGTCGCTTTCGCCACGTGCCATGAGCCCATCATAGGGATAGAACGTTCGGTCTTGACAGGTCGGCGCGGCCTCGTCATCATTGGCAAGACAGAACGTTCGTTCTCCCTGGTGGTTTTCCGGCCGCGGCGCCCGCTGGTCGCGGTTCTCCCTCAGGAACCACCGAAAGGATCACCATGACCACCGTTACCGCACCCGGCATCTCGACGACGGCGTCCACCCTTCGGCGGCTGTACTTCGTCCGCTTCGCATTCGCCATCGTCTGGGCCCTCGTGATGTTCACGACCGCCGAGCACCTCGGCCCGCTCACCGTGACACTGCTCGTGCTCTACCCGCTGTTCGACGTGGCCGCCGCCGTCATCGACGCCCGCGCGTCGCGCGCCACCGGATCGCCCACCCTGCTGTACGTGAACGTCGCGGTCAGCCTGCTCGCCGCGGTCGGTCTGGCAATCGCCGGCGCGTCCGGCATATCGGCGGTCCTGCGCGTGTGGGGCACCTGGGCGGTCGCGGCCGGGCTGGTTCAGCTGATCGTGGCGATTACCCGCCGCAGGATGGGTGGTCAGTGGCCGATGATCATCAGCGGTGGCATCTCCGTACTCGCCGGCGCGTCGTTCATCGCCGGTGCCTCCGCGGACAACCCGGTGCTGACCAACGCCATCGGCTACGCCATCCCCGGTGCCACCTTCTTCCTCATCTCGGCCATCCGCCTCGGCCGCGCCGCGAAGGCAAACTGACATGAGGAACGCGACGTATGACGTCGTCGTGATCGGCGCGGGGCCGGTTGGGGAGACGTTATGGCACGCCGTTCCCGCGTTCCCGACGGTCAGCGAGGTTTGGCTGCGCCTGCTGGAGGCGTGCGGCCGCTGACCGCAAGCCGAGGACCACCTCCAGGCCAGGAAACCGCTTACCTTACGGCTATTGACGGTCATCACTGTCTATCAGTACCGTGATTCAGGCAGCAAGAAAGCGCTTTCCGACCCTCACCGTCCGACAGGGAGCGCCCCCATGCCCCGATTCCTGCGCGCGTTCTGCCTCGCCCTGCTCGCCGTCGCCACCGTGCTGAGCACCACCACCGCCCTGCCCGCCGAGGCCGCCCCCCGCTTCCGGGTGCTGGTCTTCTCCAAGATCACCAACTTCTACCACGACTCGATCCCGGCCGGCGTCGCCGCGATCCAGCAACTCGGCACCACCCACAACTTCGAGGTCGTCGCCACCACCGATGCGGCCGCGTTCATCGACGCGAACCTCGCCACCTTCGACGCCCTGGTGTTCAACAACACCAACTCCACCCCGGCCTCCGGTGACCTGCTCAACGCGAGCCAGCGCGCGGCGTTGCAGACGTTCATCCGCAACGAGGGCGGCTGGGCCGGCCTGCACGCCGCCTCGGCCAGCGAGCGCGACTGGCCTTGGTACGAGGGCCTGGTCGGCACCATCTTCGACTTCCACCCCGACTTCTCCGCCACCGGCGGCACCTATCCCGGCCGGGTGAAGGTGCTCGACCGGGCGCACCCCTCGACGCGGAACCTGCCGGAGCTCTGGGAGCAGAGCGAGGAGTGGTACAACTGGCGGACCAATCCGACCGGCAACGTGCACACCCTCGCGCAGATCAAGGTGCGGGACGGGATCAACGGGCTGGACGAGGGCGTCGACCACGCGTACTCCTGGTGTCAGCGTTACGACGGCGGCCGGTCCTGGTTCACCGCCGGCGGGCACGCCAGCTCCCGGTTCAGCGAGCCGGCCTTCCTGGAGCACCTGCGCTACGGCATCGAGTGGGCCGCCGGCGCGGTGGCCGGCGACTGCTCGGCCACCGAGACCACCAACTTCGAACGGGTGGGGCTGGTCACCGAGAACCTCGCCGACCCGTTCGAACTGGCCGTCGCCCCCGACCGGAAGGTCTACTACATCCAGCGCACGGGCGCGTTGAAGGTGGTCAACCAGGACACCCTTCAGGTCAGCACGCTGCTGGACCTCGCGTACACCTCGGCGATGACCGACCAGTCCGACGGGCTGCTCGGGATGACGCTGGACCGCAACTTCGCCAGCAACGGCTGGATCTACCTGCTCTGGTCCGACAAGACCCTCAAACAGCTCAACCTGTCCCGGTTCACGGTCGCCAACAACAGCGTCGCGCTCTCCTCGGAGAAACGGCTGCTGGCCATCCCCACCTTCCGCGGGGTGGGCCGGGCCAACTCGCACATGGGCGGCTCGCTGACCATGGACGCCGCCGGGCGGCTCTACGCCGCGATCGGCGACAACACCGACCCGTTCGCCTCCAGCGGGTACACCCCGATCGACGAGCAGGCCGGGCGGGCCGCCTGGGACGCCCAGGGCACCGCCGGCAACACCAACGACCTGCGCGGCAAGATCCTGCGGATCACCCCGCAGGCCGACGGCACGTACGCCATCCCGAGCGGCAACCTCTTCCCGGCCGGCACCGCGAGGACCCGGCCGGAGATCTACGCGATGGGCATGCGCAACCCGTTCCGGATCACCATCGACCCGCTGACCAACGCGCTACTGGTGGGCGACTACGGCCCGGACGCCCGCGCCGCCGATCCCAACCGGGGTCCGGAGGGGACGGTCGAGTTCAACCGGATCACCGCCGCCGGCAACTACGGCTGGCCGTACTGCGTGGGCAACAACATCCCGTTCAACGACTACAACTTCGCCACCAGCACCTCCGGGGCGAAATTCAACTGCGCCGCCCCGGTGAACAACTCCCCCAACAACACCGGCCTGACCACCCTGCCGGCGGCGAAGTCGGCGCTGGTCTGGTACGCGTACTCCGCCTCCAGCCAGTTCCCCGAGGCGGGCACCGGCGGCGGCGGGCCGATGAGCGGCCCGGTCTACGACCACGATCCGGCCAACACCCGCACCACCAAGTTCCCCGAGTACTTCGAGGGCAAGTGGATCACCTACGAGTTCACCCGCAAGTGGTTCAAAACGCTCTCGATCCACAAGACGGCGCAGACCTTCAGCAACGCGCGCTTCGGCCCCACCGCCGTGGGTGACCTCCAGTCCATCAACGGGATCTTCGGCAACATGAGCTGGATCCAGCCCTTCGAGGCGGAGTTCGGCCCGGACGGCTCGCTCTACGTCATCGACTTCGGCGAGGGCACCGGCAGCGGTCGCGGCGGCAGTAACGCCGGCGCCGGCATCTACCGGATCGACTACGTGGCCAACGGCCGGCCGCCGGCCGTGAAGCTCATCTCCAACCCGGACAGTGGACGCCCGCCGCTGACCGTGGCCTTCTCCTCGGCCGGATCGGCCGCCGGGGACGGCTCGGCGCTCAGCTATGCCTGGGACTTCACCAACGACGGGAGCACCGACTCCACCGCCGCCAACCCGAGCCACACCTACTCGGCGGCCGGGAAGTTCACCGCCCGGCTGACCGTGCGCAACAGCGGCAACGGGTTGACCGCCAGCGCGGTCACCGACGTGGTGGTCGGCAACACCCGGCCCACGGTGACCATCACCGTGCCCGACGGCGGCTTCTTCGACTTCGGCGACAAGATCCCGTACACGGTGACGGTCACCGACCCGGAGGACGCCACCATCGACTGCGCGAAGGTGACCGTGCAGACCCAGCTCGGCCACGACTCGCACGCCCACCCGCTGGACGTGTACACCGGCTGCTCGGGGCTGCTGGCCACCGAGGCCGACGCCGGTGACGGGCACGGGCCGGGGCAGAACCTCTACACGGTCGTCACCGCGCAGTACACCGACGGCGGCGCGGCCGGCGGCGTACCGGCCCTGACCGGCTCGACCCGGGCGCAGTTGCAGCCCAAGAGCAAGGAGGCCGAGCACTTCACCGCCCAGTCCGGCATCACGGTCAACGACCGGGCCACCGCCCGCGCCGGCAAGCGGCTCGGCGACGTCGACCACAACGACTGGGCGGCGTACGGGCCGGTGGACCTGCGCAACGTCGGCTCGGTGACGCTCGGGGTGACCAACGGCGGGCTCGGCGGCGACATCGAGCTGCGAACCGGCTCACCCACCGGCACCCTGATCGGCAGGGCCACCATCGGATCGACCGGCGGGTGGGACAACCTGGTCTCGCCCACCGTCACCCTGACCAACAAGCCCGCCGGCACCACCACCCTGTACGCGAAGTTCGTCAACGCCGCCCAGGTCGGCGGCACCCCGGACCTGCTCTCGCTGGACTGGCTGCGGTTCAACGGTGCCGGCGTCAAGCAGGAGCCCGGCGGGACGCTCTCCCTCGCGGCCAGCCCGGGCAGCGGCACGGCGCCGCTGACCACCACCCTGACCGCGACCGCGACGGCGCCGTCCGGGCAGAGCATCACCGACTACGCGTGGGACTTCGGCGACAACAGCGCCGTCACGCACGGAGCGACGCTGCGGTCGACCGGCCACGGCTACCCGCGCAAGGGAACCTTCACCGCCCGCGTGACGGTCACCTACACCAGTGGGGAGACCCGCTCGGCAAACCTGACCATCACGGTCAACTGACCATGGTCACCGGCGGGCGGGGGAACCATCCCGCCCGCCGGTCACCGTCGGTACGCGCAGACCGGCTTGCCTCGGTCAGCCACCCGGGGGGCGCCCGTCAGACGGATTCGAGTTCGTGGTGTTCCGGGTCGCCGCCCGCGGCCTCGTCGCGCTCGCGGGCCGCGACGGCCTCGCGCTGGGCACGGATGTTCTTGTTGCGGAAGGTGAGCAGGATGGCCTGGGCATACAGGAAGATGCCGATCAGAATGCTGGAGGCGGGGACCGGCAGCCCCCACTCGCGTGGCAGGTACATCGCCAGGAACCAGGACTTCACGTCGGTGCCGATGAGGGTGAACACGAGCGGCACCAGGCCCTGAGGGAACAGCAGGATCGATCCGCCGACCCAGTAGAGGGCGCCGATCGTCGCGTCCCGCTTGGATATCTCGATCTTGGTGCCGTCCGACGCCGCTGCCCGGCCCGCTGCCGTGTTCCGGCCGGTACGCATGATGTGCAGCATGTCCGCGCCCTTGGCGGTGAGCTGCCGGGCCGCCACCGAGCCCAGCCACCAGGCGAGCGCGATGCTGGTCGCCAGGCTGATCGGTCCGCCGGCCCACCGCAGCACGGGCAGATCGAGCCGATCGCCGAGGATCACGGCGGTGAGCGCCGGGGCGACCGGGATCAGGCCGATCCAGAACAGCACATGGGACTGGCCGGTGGTGTCGGCGTGTTCGAGCGGATTGTCCGGGCGCTTGTGGGCGTCGGGACCGGGCACCATCGCGGCCACCGAGGCGTAGACGATCAGGCCGGCACCACCGCCGAGCAGCGCCGGCACGGTGGCGGCGATCCACGGCCAGGCCCAAGTGTAGCCGCTCCAGATGGTGAAGCCGATGCTGAGGGCGATCGAGATCGGGCCGAACAGAGCCAGGTAGGCCCACTGCCGGCCACGTACGTCCGCACGTTGGGTGCCGGTCGTGATGGTCTGCCAGAGTGCCGTGCCGTCCTGGCTGTACAGGTTGCAGGCCGAGGTGATGGCGAACAGCGCGACGGCCGGGCCGGCCCACGGCAGCAGCGCCTTCGCGTCGAAGGTGAGCGGCAGCAGCGCGGTGAGCAGCGCCCAGACGATCGGCACGGTGGCCGTGGTGGTCCGCTGTGGGTCACGCCACCAGGTGCGCAGCTCCTTGCGGAAGGCCGCGCCGGTCGGGCCGGCGAACGGGCCGCCGGTCGGCACGGGAACGTGGCTGGTGCCGCGGATGGTGACCCGGGAGCGGCGTGGTGTGCCGAGGGTGGCCGCCCAGATCAGCAGGAGCAGCCCGATGAGTACGGCCAGGCCGGCGAGCGCGCCGAGGACCAGCAGCCAGTCACCGTGGTCGGCGGCGTCGACGGCGACCACGCCCCAGCTCGACGGAATCCAGCGCAGCGTGGTGGAGCACGTGGACGAGAAGCCGGTGGAGAGCACGTCCGAGTAGATGACCGCGACGATGACCATCCAGCCGGACTGAGACAGGACGATCATGGCGGCGAACAGCACGCCGGTGATCGCGGCGCCGACCCGGGAGGTGGCGACAAAACCGAAGAGGGCGTACGCGACGCGCGACAGCAGCACCACGAACACGAGTTCCCCGGCAGCGGCCGGCACGGCGATCAGGGCCGGCACCACTCCCCGGTGTGCCGCGTACGTGATCAGGCTGAGGAAGGCCAGGGCCGTGACCGCCGTGGTGATACCGACGAAGGCGGCGCCGAGCAGGCCGACGGCGAGTTTGCGGCGCGGCACCGGAAGCAGCGCGAAGTGGTCGGCGCGCAGCACGGCCGAACCGCCCCACAACGGGCCGACCACCCAGCCCAGCATCCACGTCACCCAGACGCAGGCGAGCAGATCGCCCAGCACGCCCGGCTCGGCGATGTCGACGAACGTCAGCCAGATCGTGGCCGCGGCGAACAGCAGCCCGAAGATGCCGCCGGTGACCATCCAGGCGGCCTTGCCGCCGCTCATGGAGTTCCGGATGATCGCCAGCTTCATCCGGATCAGGACGCCAGCCAAGACAGGCCCCTCCCGGCGTGCTCGTCGCCACCGACCAGCCGGACGAAGGTCTGCTCCAGCGTCTGCTCGCCGCGGACCTCGGCCAGCGGCCCGTCCGCGACGACCCGACCCTTGGCCATGACGGCGACCGTGTCGCACAGCTGCTCGACCAGCGCCATGACGTGGCTGGACAGCACCACCGAGCCGCCCGACTCGACGAACCGTATGAGGATTGCCTTGAGCGCGGCCGCGGACACCGGGTCGACCGCCTCGAACGGCTCGTCCAGCACCAGCAGTCGCGGCCCGTGCAGCAGCGCGGTGGCCAGGCCGATCTTCTTACGCATGCCGGTCGAGTAGTCCACCACGAGGGTGGTCTCGGCCTCGTTGAGCTCCATCACGTCGAGCAGCTCATCAATGCGCTCGGCGAGCACGGCCGGTTCGATCCCGCGTAGCTGCCCGATGAACGTGAGCAGCTCCCGGCCGGTGAGCCGTTCGGGCATCGCCAGCCCGTCGGGCAGGACGCCCATCATCGTCCGCGCCTGCACCGGGTCTTTCCAGACTTCTACGCCGAACACCTCGGAGCTGCCCTCATCGGGGCGCAGCAGGCCGACCGCCATGGACAGCGCGGTGGTCTTGCCGGCGCCGTTCGGGCCGACGAGGCCGAAGAACGATCCCTGCGGCACGGTCAGATCGACGTGGTTGACCGCGATGTTCGCGCCGAACGCCTTGTGCAGACCGGTCAGGCGCAACGCCGGTGGCCTGCCATCCACGTCGGATCGATCCGTTACAGGGTCCTGCGTGGCCTCTGCTGCCATGGAAGCCCCCGTGGATGTCTGTTCGATACGACCGGCATCAGTCTGCCCGAGACGGCGTACCAGCGGAATGGACGCACCCTGACGGTGGGCGGTGGGCGGTGGGCGGTGGTCGGCCGCCGCGGCCGAATCTGATCATCTAGTATCAGCGGCCGGTATGGCGTACGACATGGGGGTTGGGTTGCATGTGGCCGTTCACGAAGCGGTCAAAGGATCCGGTCCTGGACCCGACCTTTGGTGACCCGCACCGGAAGGCCCTGATCCGGGCGCTGGAGAAGCGCAACTGGAAGTTCGCCCGGGAACTGCTCACCATGGCGGCCGATCCGGACGAGATGGCCTTCCTCATGGAAGCCGTCGGCAGGGTCGATGGGATCCAGGACTGGATCGGCGACTGGATCGACGCCGAGCCTGAGTCAACTCTTCCCGTGCTGGTGGCCGGCTGTCACGCCGTGTACTGGGCGTGGGACGCACGCGGCGGCAAGCGGGCGAAATACACCACTGCTGACCAGTTCAAGGGTTTCCATGAGCGGTTGCACTACGCCGAGACGTTGTTGCAGAGGGTCCTCACCCGCGAACCCGACAACGTGACCGCGCGGGCATGGCTGGTCACCAGTGCCCGAGGCCTGGGCATCGGGGCGGTGGTGGCCCGGCAGCGCTTCGAGGCGGTGACTCGACTGCACCCGGGGCACGTGGTCGCGCACGAGCAGCGGTTGCAGTACCTGTGTGCGAAATGGTCCGGCAGTCACGAGGAGATGTTCGACTTCGCGCGGGGCGCCGCAACGGCGGCCGGACCGAACAGCCTCCTGCACGAACTGGTGGCCGTCGCCCACGTCGAGAAGTGGGACGCCTCTGAACGAGAGGAGGGCAACGAGTACATCGTCTCCGACGAGGTGCGTGCCGAACTTCTTGCCGCGGCGGACAATTCGATCTTCCACCCGGATTACATCCCCGCCGGCCCCGGCTGGGCACCCCGGGTGGCGGTGTTCGCGATGGCCTTCGAACTGGCCGACGAGTTCGACGCGGCGTGGCATGCATTCGCGCTGCTGGACGGGTTGGTCACCGAGTGGCCGTGGCAGATCCTCGGCGACCCCGTCGAGAAGTTCACCGCCTCCCGCGACTATGTGACCGCGAACCGTAGCTGACGTTCCAGGCGGCGGCCGAGGTCTACCGCAACCGTCCGTTGGTTGATCAGTCCCGAGTCAGCGGCGTCGCCGCCACGCCAGGGTGAGCAACGCGGCGACAGCCAGCCCGAGCAGCGGGGCGACGCCCACCCCGACGAGCGTGCAGGCGACCGCCAGCAGCGCCGGCGGCACCCAGCACCAGGCGGGCACGGTCCGTGGGGTGGACCCCCGCCGACGGGCCGCCGCCTCCACGGCCATCGGCACCACCAGCACCGGCAGCGCGGCGGCCAGCAGGGTCAGCCAGGGCAGCACCAGGCGGTCGAAGCGCGCCACCGCCAGCAGCCCACCGAGCACCGCGATGGCGAGCATCGCCGTGCGGGCCGGCACCCGCGGCGCCAGGCCACGCACCGCCAGCGCCCCGGAGTACGTCGTGGTCAGCGCCGCCGCGAAGACCGCCACCGCGACGAACAGATTCGCGTACGCGGCCAGCCCCGACCCGGCGGCGAGCAGCGCGACCACGTCCGCCGAGCCGGTCCGCAGCCACAGGCCGGCGCCGGCGAGCACCCCGAGCAGCGCCGGCCCGACCAGTAGCCCCACGCACCAGGCCAGGTCCCGCCGCCGGGCCAGGCCGACGCTGAAGTCCGGCGCGCGCAGCGCGAAGACCGCCGCGTAGCCGATCAGCGCGGCGGCGTCGGCGAGCCCGCCGGCGGCGAGGCGGACCGGTGCGCCCGGTGGTGGCAGCACGGTCAGGCACCAGACGACCAGCACCACCGCGCTGAGCGTGGTGAGCACCGCGATCCGATTGCCGAGCCGGGCCGGCGCCCAGGAGACGGCGAGGACCGCCACCTCCAGCAGCACCGGTCCGGCCCAGCCGGGCAGATGCGTCAACGCGGCCAGCGAAGCGCCGCCGAGCCCGACGTTGAACCCGTTCCAACCGACCATCGACACGGCCAGCACCGCCGCCAACAGCAGCCGCGACGTGGTGCCCAGGTACGCCGGCAGCACCGCGGTCAGCGTCCCGCCGTCGCCCAGCGGTCGGCGCAGACCGATCCGGCCCTGCCCCCAGAGCAGGGCCGCCATCAGCAGCCCGCCGACCAGCAGCCCGGCCACCGGCACGGCGCCGCCGTGGCGGGCGGCCATCGCCGCGCCGAGCACCAGGGTGGCCGGCGCGGTGCCGATGCCCAGCCAGGCACCGACCGCCGCCGGCCACCGCCGTTCAGGAGCCTCAGACAACGTGGTGCAGGTAGCCGGCAATGGCCGCGTCCAGCACCTCCGCGCCCGGCCGCGCCCACACCTGCGCGGAGAAGACCTCCACCTCGATCGGGCCGAGGTAGCCGGCCGCGTCCACCGCCTCGCGCAGCCGGCGCAACTCGATGCACCCCTCGCCGGGCAGCGCCCGACCGAGCAGCACCCCCTCCGGCAGCGGCGTCACCCAGTCACAGACCTGGAACGCGGCGATCCGCGCGCCGGCCCGGTCGATCTGGGCGTACACCGTGTCGTCCCACCAGACGTGGTACGCGTCCACGACCACACCGACGACCGCCGGGTCGAACCGCTCGGCGATGTCGAGCGCCTGGCCGAGGGTGGCGATCACACACCGGTCGGCAGCGAACATCGGGTGCAGCGGCTCGATCGCCAGCCGGACCCCGGCTGCCGCCGCGTGCGGGGCCAACTCCCCGATCGCGTCGGCGACCCGGCGGCGGGCGCCGTCGATGTCCCGGCTGCCCGCCGGCAGACCGCCGGAGACCAGGACCAGCTCCGGGGCGCCCAGGGTGGCCGCCTCCTCGATGGCCCGCAGGTTCTCCGCCCGCCAGTCGTCGGCCTGGAAGAAACCACCCCGGCACAGCGAGGTCACGGTGAGGCCGGCGTCGCGGACCAGCTTCGCCGAGCGGGCCAGCCCGTGCTCGGCCACCGGCTCGCGCCACAGCCCGACGCCCGGCACACCGGCCGCCACGCAGCCGGCCACCACCTCGGGCAGCGGCCAGTGCTGCGCGGTGGCCTGATTGAACGAGAACCGCGCAAGGCTCATTGCGCCACTCCCGCGACGGTGAACAGCGCCCGGGCGCGGGCGGCGGCCAGCTCGGCGTCGGGCAGCAACCCGGCGGCGTCGGCCAGGGTGAGCAGGGTGGCCAGGTGCGCCGGGGACCGGCCGGACTGCGCGCCGCCGACCATGGTGAAGTGCTCCTGGTGCCCGGCCAGCCAGGCCAGGAACACGATCCCCGTCTTGTAGTGCCAGGTCGGTGCCGCGAACAGGTGCCGGGCCAGCGGCACGGTCGGCGTGAAGATCTCGTCGTACGCCGCCAGGCCGCCCCGGTCCAGCGCGCCCAGCGCGGCGGCGGCGGCCGGCGCGATGGCCGCGAACACCCCGAGCAGCGCGTCGGAGTGGCCCACCTCGTCGCCCCGGATCAGCTCCGGGTAGTGGAAGTCGTCGCCGGTGTAGAGCCGCACCCCGGCCGGCAGACGGCGACGCAGCGCCACCTCCCGCCCGGCGTCCAGCAGCGACACCTTGATGCCGTCCACTTTGGACTGATGCGCCTTGATCAGCTCAACGACCGTGTCGGCGGCCAGGTCCAGATCGACCGCACCCCAGTAGCCGGTCAGCGCCGGGTCGAACATCGGACCCAGCCAGTGCAGCACCACCGGCTCCTCGGCGGCGGACAACAGCTCGTCGTACACCTGGAGGTAGTCCTCCGGGCCGCGCGCCGCGGCGGCCAGGTGCCGGCTGCACATCAGCACTGGCCGGGCGCCGGCCGCGCGTACGTCGTCGAGTTGCTCCCGGTACGCCGCGGTGACCTCGGCCAGGGTGGCCGGGCCGACCGGCAGTTGGTCGGTGCCGACTCCTGCGACGATCCGCCCGCCCACCGCGCGGGCCTCGGCGGCGCTGCGGCAGATCAGCTCCCGGGTGGCCGGGTAGTCCAATCCCATCCCCCGCTGGGCGGTGTCCATCGCCTCGGCGACCCCCAGCCCGTACGACCAGAGATGCCGCCGGAAGGCGAGAGTGGTGTCCCAGTCCACCGCCGCCGGCGTGCCTGGCACGTTCTCCGCGCCGGGATCGGCCACCACGTGCGCGGCGGCGTACGCGATCCGGCTGGTCGCCGCTGCCGCCGGGCGGGTGAACCCGCTCCCCCCGGCCAGCCGGTACCGCCGTCCCCCGGGCAGCACGACCTGGGCCGTCACGGGTTGAGCTCCGGCACCTCGACGCGGACACCGTCGCGGGCCGAGCGCAACCCCAGCTCGGCGAGCTGCACGCCGCGCGCCCCGGCCAGGAAGTCCCAGCGGAACGGCTCGCCCGCCACGACGTGCCGCAGGAACGCCTCCCACTGCACCTTGAAGCCGTTGTCGAACTCCTCGTTGTCGGGCACTTCGGTCCACTGTGCCCGGAAGTCCTCGGTGACCGGCAGATCCGGGTTCCATACAGGTTTCGGGGTGACCGCCCGGTGCTGCACCCGGCAGCGGCGCAGCCCGGCCACCGCGCTGCCCTCGGTGCCGTCGACCTGGAACTCCACCAGTTCGTCGCGGAACACCCGCACGCACCAGGACGAGTTGAGCTGCGCGATGATCCCGCCGTCCAGCTCGAAGATGCCGTACGCGGCGTCGTCGGCGGTGGCCGGGTAACTGCGGCCGTCCTCGTCGACGCGCTCGGGCACGTGGGTGGCGGTCACGCAGGAGACGGCATTGACCCGGCCGAACAGCTCCTCCAGCACGTAGTGCCAGTGCGGGAACATGTCCACCGTGATGCCGCCGCCGTCCTCGGCCCGGTAGTTCCAGGACGGACGCTGGGCCGGCTGCCAGTCGCCCTCGAAGACCCAGTAGCCGAACTCGCCGCGTACCGAGAGGATCCGGCCGAAGAAGCCGCCGTCGATGAGCCGCTTGAGCTTGCGCAGCCCGGGCAGGAAGAGCTTGTCCTGCACCACCCCGGTCCGTACCCCGGCCGCGTCCGCGGCCCGAGCCAGGTCGAGCGCGACGGCGGTGTCCTCAGCGAGGGGCTTCTCCGTGTAGATGTGCTTGCCGGCCTCGATCGCCTGCCGGATCGCCTTCTCCCGCTGCTGGGTGACCTGGGCGTCGAAGTAGATCTCGACGTCGTCGCGGGCCAGCGCCGAGGTCAGGTCGGTGGTCCAGTCGGTCAGCCCGTGCCGCTCGGCGAGCTCCCGGAGCTTCGTCTCGTTGCGCCCGACCAGGACCGGTTCCGGCCAGATGGTCGTGCCGTCGGCCATCGTCAGGCCGCCGGACTCGCGGATGGCCAGCAGCGAGCGGACGAGGTGCTGCCGGTAGCCCATCCTTCCGGTCACGCCATTGACGATGATGCCGATCGACCTGCGGGTCATGGTGTTCCTTCCGTCGTACTGGTCGTGCCGATCCACGTTCAGTGGTTGGCGGCCGCGCTGCCGAGCAACCCGCGCAGGTCGGTGGCGAGCCGGTCGAAGCGGGGATCCGACATCACCTGCGCGTAGTCGCGGTGCGCCGGCAGCTCGACCGGGAAGGTACGGATGATCCGGCCGGGCCGGGCGCTCATCACCACGACCCGGGTGCCGAGGAACACCGCCTCGGCGATGGAGTGGGTGACCAGCACGACCGTCGTGCCGGTCTCCCGCCAGATCCGGTGCAACTCGGCGTTCATCTGTTCCCGGGTCAGGGCGTCCAGGGCACCGAACGGCTCGTCCATGAGCAGCACCGGCGGCGAGTGCAGCAGCGCTCGGCAGAGCGCCACCCGCTGCTGCATGCCGCCGGACAGCTCGTGCGGCAGCGCCTTCTCGAAGCCCCTCAGGCCGGTCATCTCGATCAACTCGTCCGCCCGGCGGGCCGCCTGCGCCCGGTCCATGCCGCGCATCTCGGCCTGGAGCAGGATGTTGGCCCGCGCGCCGCGCCACTCCAGCAGCGCGGCCTTCTGGAAGACGAAGCCGATCTCCTTCTGCGGGCCGCGTACCGGGCGGTCCAGCAGCGACACCTCGCCGCTGGTCGGCCGGACCAGCCCGGCGACGATCTTCAGCAGGGTGGACTTGCCGCAGCCGGACGGACCGACGATGGTGACGAACTCTCCCGGTTCGATGTCCAGCGACACGTCGTCCAGGGCTGTGGTCTGCGACCGCCGGGAGCTGAACCGGACGGTCAACCCGGCCATCCCGATGGCGGTGCCGGTGCGTGCCGGCGCGGCGGTCACCGGGTCACCCCTGGGCCGCGTACGAGGCGTCCCAGTACGCGTTGGGCGCGCCCGGGTCCTTCAGCTCCGCGTAGCGGGCCATCAGGTCGATGGTCTCGGTCCACTGGGCCTCGGTGTTCACCCCGGGCGGGCCGTCGGCGCCGATCAACGGCAGGTTGAGGGCGAGTTGCTTGGTGAGCACCTCGGCCGGGGGCTCGTTCTCGGCCAGGGCGGTCATCGCGCTCACCGCGCCAGCGGGGTCCCGAGCAGCGTCAGCCCAGGACTTCTGGGTGGCCCGGACGAACTTGCGGGCCAACTCCGGGTCCTTCTGCAGGGTCTGGGTGTTGGCGATCAGGCCGGTGCCGAGCAGGTTCATGCCGTAGTCGGCGAAGAGCAGCACGTCGACCTTCTTGCTCGTCCGGTTCTCGATGGTGGGGGCCTGGTCGTGGAAGAAGCCCATGATGGCGTCGACCTTGCCCTCGGCCAGCGCGGCGATCTTGCCGGCGGCGTCCACGTTGACCACCTTGACGTCGCTCTGCTTGAGGCCGTTCTTCTCCAGCCAGGCCGGGAAGGTCGCGTAGAGGGCGTCGCCGGGGGTGCCGCCGACGGTCTTGCCCTTGAGGTCGGCCGGGGACTTGATGTTCTCCTCCGCGAAGAACTCCACCGAGGAGGGGCCTTTCTCCAGGTACGCGCCGAGGCTGCGGACCGGCATGCCGGTGGCCACCGACTTGAGCAGCACCGGGCTGTCCGCCCAGCCGAAGTCGGTCTGCTTCTGGGCGACCTGCTTGATGGTGTTGCCCGAGCCGTTGCCCGGGAGGATCTTCAGCTCGATGCCCTCGGCGGCGTAGTAGCCCTTCTGGAGCCCGTAGTAGAACGGGGCGTGCTCGCCGTAGGGCACCCAGTTGAGGGTGAGCGTGACCTCCTTGTTGCCGCCGGCGCCGGTGGTGCCGGAGGAGTCGTCCCCGCCACAGCCGGTAGCGGCGAGCAGCAGGGCGGCGGTGGCCAGGATGGTGGTGGCGGTGCGCTTCATCGGCTTTCCTCCGTGATGGGGTCGGTCAGGAGGTGGTGAGCGGCACGCCGGCCCGACGGCTGGCATGCCAGGGAATGAGCAGCGCCTCGGCGATCTCGACCAGGACGAACAGGACGATGCCGATGGCGGACATCAGGATCAGGTCGGCGAACAGCAGCGGGGCGTCGAGGTTGCCGTTGGCCAGCAACAGGACGTAGCCGAGCCCTTCGCTGGCGCCGACGAACTCGCCGACCACGGCGCCGACCACCGCGAGGGTGACCGCCACCTTGAGGCCGGCCATCAGGTGTGGCAGCGCGTTCGGAAAACGGATCTTGCGGAAGGTGCGCCACGGCCCGGCACCCATCGTGGCGGCGAGGTCGAGCAACTCCGGGTCGGTGGAGCGCAGCCCGGCCACCCCGGAGATGACCACCGGGAAGAACGCGATGAGCACGGCCAGGATGATCTTCGGGGTGAAGCCGAGGCCGAACCAGACCACCAGCAGCGGCGCGATGGCGATCTTCGGAATGACCTGTGCGAACAGGACGATCGGGTAGAGCGCCTTGTCCAGGGTGCGCGAGTAGGCGATGGCGACCGCGGTGGCCAGCCCCAGCGCTGCGGCCAGCACGAACCCGACCACCGTCTCGTAGAGCGTGACCATGGTGTGCCGGGCCAGCTCGGACCACTGGTCGGTCATCGTGGTCCAGACCTGGACGGGAGTGGGCACCAGGTAGTTGGGCACGTACTCCCGGGCGGCGACGAACCACCAGACGGCGAAGAACGCCGCCAGCACCAGCGCCGGACGCCAGAGCGAGTCGGCGAGGACCAGCGCCCGCCGGCCGATCGTCGGTCGTGGCGGTCGGCCACCGACACCGGGTGGTGGACCGGCCACCATGGACGATCCGGAGCCGCCGGCCGGCTGGGCGGCCGCCGGTGTGGCGGATTCACCGGCCGCCGTCGCGGCGGCGGCGGCCTTCCGGCCCGCCGTGTCCAGAGCGTTCTCGGTCACGCGGAACCTCCTCGGGGCCCGGCACAACAGCCGCGGAACGGGCCGGTCGGCAGATCAGGCAAACGCTTTCCTGGAGCGTAGGCGGCCCCTCGACGGCAGGCAAGGCCTTTCCTCGATCTGTTTCCACCGCACCTGCGCCGGGGCCCCGCACCCGGCCCAACAACCATCCCTAGTGGACGGTCAAGCCGTGGCCGGATAGGTGTCGAGCAATCCGCACATGCCCAGCCGGCCCTGCTCGATCGGCTCGTTCACCGCGTACACCCCGGCCTGACCCAGGTGCCCGGGATTTCCCCGTTCGAGGGCGTCGAGCTGCTCGCCGGTGCCGGCGGCGGCCCGGCCCGCGCCGGCCGCCCACCGCTCTCGCCACCGCGCCAGCAGCGGCCGGCGCAGCGCCAGAGCGGCGGAATGGAACGCCGTCAGCGCCGCCGGCCCGCCGCTCCGCAGGGCCTGGAAGCCGGTCACCGCCAGATCCCGCCGGCGATACGCCGCGCTCACGTCGGCACCCGGCGCTCCCCCGCCCGGCAGCTCCGCCGCAGCGGCGTACGCGGCCGGGTCGGCCAGCACCTCGGGCGGGAACGTGAGCACCGCGTCGCCGGCCTCGGGCAGGCCGCTGTTCTGCATCAGCACCACAATGGTCAGCCCACCGCCGTTGACCAGGCGGTGCACGGTGCCCGGCTCGAACCAGACCACCGCCCCCGGCTGCAGCGGGGTCTCCTGGTAGCCGGTGGGGGTGAGGGTCTGCACCGCGCCCTCGCCGCCGGTCACCACGTACCCCTCGGTGCAGCAGAGGTGCACGTGCGGGGTGCCGCCGACCACGCCGTCCGGCGCGACGGTGTCGTAGACGCGCAACCGGGAGACCCCGATCCCGCCGGGCAGCGGAGCCGACCGGTCAGACACCGGCGCACCCGCCGGTGTCATGCGCCCCCGGCAGGACGGTGAGGTCGTCGAGTGGAAGCACCGCGAAGCGATCGGACACGGCCGGACCTCCCTGCGGGAAAGGGCTTTCTCTGCGGTACCGTGACGCTAGCCGGCACGACGAAACGCCGTCAACAGATCGAGGGGGCGGGCCATGGCGACCCTGTCTGACGTGGCGCGTCGCGCGGGCGTCTCGCCCGCCACCGCGTCCCGCGTGATCAACGGCAGCAGCAAGCCGGTCACCGACGAGTTGCGCGAGCGGGTGCTGGCCGCCGTCGCCGAGTTGCAGTACGTCCCGAACGCCCACGCCCAACTGCTGGCCCGCTCGCACCGCAGCGCGGTCGGCGTGATCGTGCACGACGTCTCCGACCCGTACTTCGCCGAGATCACCCGCGGGCTGCAACGGGTGGCCACCGACCGGGGCCGGCTGCTGATGATCTGCAACAGCTACCGCGACCCGGACCGCGAGTTGGAGTACGTGGAGCTGCTGCGGGGCCACCAGGTGGCGGCGCTGATCCTGGCCGGCTCCGGCTACCACGACGACGCGTTCACGCGGCAGCTCAACGAGAAGCTCGCCGCGTACGAGGCGACCGGCGGACGGGTCGCGGTGATCGGCCGGCACGAGCATTCCGGCGACGCGGTGATGCCCGACAACCGGGCCGGTGGCTACCTGGCCGGGCGGGAGCTGTGCGACCTTGGGCACCGGGCCATCGGCGTGGTGGCCGGCCCGCGCATCCTCACCACCACCACCGACCGGCTGGCCGGGTTCCGGCAGGCCCTGGCCGAGCAGGACCGCGAGCTGCCCGAGCGGCGGATCCGGTACGCCGAGTTCGACCGCGACGGTGGCGCCGAGGCCACCGCTCGGCTGCTCGACGCCGACCCGGAGCTGACCGCGATCGTGGCGCTCAACGACTCGATGGCCATCGGCGCGCTCGCCACGCTGCGGGCCCGCTCGATGGCGGTGCCGCAGCGGGTCTCGGTGGTGGGCTTCGACGACATGCCGATCGCCCGGGACGTGACCCCGGCGCTGACCACCGTACGGCTGCCGCTGGTCGACATGGGAGTCCGCGCGATGTCCCTGGTGCTCGGCGCCGAGGCGCCGGCACCCCGCGTCGAGGTGCTCCCCGCCGAGCTGGTCCGGCGGGACACCGCGGGCCCGGCCCCACAGCCCGAGCGGGATGCCGCAGGCTCGGCGCCACGCGCTCGGCGGGGCGGTCGGACGCCCGGACGCACCTCGGAATAAACGAATTGTCCAGGGCTCGTCCGGGGCTTAACCTCCCCCGGTGCTGATTCGGGAGTTCGTCGACCAGGACTGGTCGCAGGTGTGGCCGATCATCGAGGAGGTGATCCGGGCACAGGAGACCTTTCCCTACGATCCCGCGATGACCGCCGAGCAGTCGTACGGCATGTGGGCCGAGGCGGCGCCGGGGCGGACTGTCGTGGCGGTGGACGGCGAGCGGGTGCTCGGCACCGCGAAGATGGGCACCAACCGGCCCGGGCCGGGCGCGCACGTGTCCACCGCGAGCTTCATGGTCGCCGCCGACGCCCGGGGCCGGGGCGTGGGCACCGCACTGTGCCGCGACGCGCTGGCCTGGGCCCGCCAGCAGGGGTACGCCGGCATGCAGTTCAACGCCGTGGTGGAGAGCAACCGGTCGGCGGTGGAGCTGTACCGGCGGGAGGGCTTCGACGTGGTCGGCACGGTGCCGGGCGCGTTCCGCCACCCCGCCCTCGGCCGGGTCGGCCTGCACGTCATGTACCAGGAGTTCTGACCGGACCGGCGGGTGCGGCGGAACAACCGCCGCCGGGTGCGTGGCACTGCTGCGTGCCTGTCGAGCTGCCCCAGATGTGGGGCATGCGGTTCCCGGCCGACGGTGCCGGCGGTGCGGGCTGGTCCACCCCCGGCCTGCGGTCCCTTCCACCCCGGCCCGCGGTCACTTCCACCCCGGCCTGCGGTCGCTTCCAACCCGGTCTGCGGTCGCTTCCACCCCGACCCGCGGTCACTCGAACTCGCCGGTCCCGGTCGGAGGCAGCGCGCGATGACATTGCTGCCCCATTTCTGGGGCAGCTCGACAGCCAACCAGGGTGGAGTAGACGAGCTGGCGCAGCTGGGAGCGCAACGGGTACGTGCTCGGACGGCGATTGGCGCGGGGCGGACAGGGCCGCGGGACGGGATCCGGCTCGTGCCGCGGCGCGGGGCGGACAGGAGCAGCGGGACGGGATCCGGCTCGTGCCGCAGCGCGGGGCGGACGGGGCAGCGGGACGGGATCCGGCTCGTGCCGCAGCGTGGGACCGGCCGGCTCGACGGACGACCGGGGTGGAGCCGCGGCTAACCGGCCTCCCCCACCGGGATGGCGACGGGCGACCGACGTGGCTCCGCGCCAGCCCGGCGGATCGGGCTGAACAGGCCGCCGACCGCGACCAGCAGGCAGCCCGTCCCCGCGACGAGGGCGACCGTCGGGACGCCGTACCGGGCGGCGGCCCAGGTCAGCGCGACTGCGCCGGCCGGCCCGAGGGCGTAGTGCGTGCTCCAGAAGGCCGAGGTGACCCGGCCGAGCAGGTGGTCGGGGGTGATCTCCTGACGAAGCGACATCGAACAGATCCCGCCCACGCTGAGGCAGCACAGGTAGACCGCGGTCAGCACGGTGACCGTCGGCACGGTGGTCGCGAGGCCGACGCCCGCGAGGGCCAGACCGCAGACGCAGTGCGCGCTGATCCAGGTCACGCCGAAGCCGCGGCGGCGGCGTAACGGCGCCACCAGTAGCGCCCCGACGACCGTGCCGAGCGCCGCCAGGCCGAGCACCGTGCCGACGGTCCGGTCGGAACCGCCGAGGTCGTGCTTGACGTGGTAGACGAGCACGTCGGTGAAGCCGTAGGTGAGGAAGATGAACACCGACAGCAGCACGGTCAGCGACCGCAGCACCGGCTGGCGCCACAGGAACCGCGCCCCGGCCAGGAACTCGGCCAGCGGCCGCTCCCGGCGTACCGGAGCGGTGCCGTCGGGCTGGGCGGGCCGCAGCCGGATCATCCGGAGGCCGGCAGCGGAGAGAGCGAAGCTCGCCGCGTTGACGGCGATCGCCGTCGCCGGGCCGAACCGGGCCGACACCACGCCGGCGAGCAGCGGCCCGAGCACGGCCGCCGCCGCGTAGGTCGCCTGCAACCGCCCGTTGGCCTCGGTGATCCGGTCTCGGTCGACCAGGTTGCGGACCGCGGTCACCGCGGCGACCTGGAACACCATCCCGGCGGCCTCGCAGATCGGCAGTACCACGAAGAGCAACCAGACCTGCGGGCCGGCGAGCCAGGCCAACGGCACCAGCCCGTAGAGCACCAGCCGGGCCACATCCGCCACGATCATCAGGGTGCGCCGGTCGTACCGGTCGACCAGCACCCCACCGAAGATCCCGGCGGCGACGGACGCTGCGCCGGCCACGGCCGTGAGCAGGCCCATCTGGGTGATCGACCCGGTCGCCTGGAGCACCAGCAACGGCACCGCGAGGTAGGCGAACGAGTCGCCGGCCGCGGAGAGCGACTGCGCGACCCAGTACGTGCCAAAGGTGCGATCCCGCCACAGTGGGGTCCGGCCAGCGCTGGCAGGTCGACTCATCTCGCCGAGGGTAGTGCGCGCGGTCGCCCCGTTCGGACCGCCGGGCGATCGCGCGCCATCGATAGGCTCGCACCGTGACGCTCAAGGGAGCACTGACCTGGATCTCCACGGGCGGCGGCGGTCTTCTCATCGGGGCCGCGCTGGGCCTCCTGATGACAGTGGCCTTCGAGGACCCGCTCAAGAAACTCCTGCAACGGGTGCGCCGAAGGAGCAGGGTTCTACCGTCGAGACGGCGCACACCGAGCGCGTCGGGCTTCGAGTTTGGCGACGTCACGTCGCCGTGCATGATCGTGGCGGGCGATGGCACCGAGGCCATCAAAGAGGAGCTGGTGCATCTCGTCGTCAGTGACGAGCCCGTCGAACTACCTGCGGAGTTGGCAGCGTGGCGGTCGGAGATCGCCGCTGAGGAGCAGGTCAGGAAGGCATCTGGGTCAGCGCACCACTGGAACGGTGATTGTTTCGCGGTCGAGAAACTGGTCGAGGAGCGGACGGCTCGCGACGAGGAGGTGGAGATCTTCCTCCACCTGCCACGGACGGATTACTACAGCTTTCTGGCCAGTCAGCACCTCGACAGGCGATTCAGGGACGGCACGACGCCGCGGAGCAGGTACATCGACCCGGTCGGCCACCGCAGAGCGCCCGTGTTCATGTCGCTGAGCCTCGGCACCAGCGTTCTGGTCATCACGACCGACAACCATGTTCTGATCTGCCAGCGGGGCCCGGATGTCGGGTCCCGCCCTCTGCACTGGGGGGTCTCGGCCGACGAGGGGCTCAGCGCGAGGCTCGACTCGCCGAGCGGTCTTCCGCCTCGGATACACGCTGCCGCCCGGCGCGGGCTGTGTGAGGAACTGTCCCTCGAAGATCATGAGTATCGCCTGGCTCTGCTCGGCTTCACCATCGACACCGAGCGTCACCAATGGGATTCGGTGTTCGTGGCGTACGCGCACGACCTCAGCTCAGAGCAGCTCGATCGCCGGCTGCAGCGAAGCGCCAAGGACCGTGGGCTGGAGATCGAGTCCTGGGAGTTCGTCCCCTTCACTGTCCGGACCGTCCTGCAGCGGCTGCATGGCGGGCGGCCGACGCGGGCCTGGACTCCGGTCGCCCCCGTTGCCCTCTACCTCGCTCTGGTCCACGAATATGGACGATGGCGAGTTGAGCGGCTGGCAAGGAACCATTCAAAGCGCCTCCGCAGGTGACGATCGACATGTGTCGGGCGTCACACCGCTCCCATGTCACGGACGGACGGGCGCTCCGCATCTCGTGGTCATCAACACGAGCGGCGGAGGGGCACGACGATGAACACACCACACGGAGCCGACACGGCGAGCACGCACCGCGTCCTGATCCTGGGCGCGGGCTACGCGGGCATGGCTGCGGCGATCCAGCTCGCGGCCCGCACCAAGCGGCGCGCCGATGTGCAGGTGACCCTGGTGAACGCGCAGGAGCGGTTCACCGAGCGGTTGCGGCTGCACATGACGGCGACCGGGCAACAGCTCGGCGAGATGGACATCCCGGCGCTCCTGGCGGGCACGGGCGCGCGGTTCGTACGCGGCTGGGTGACGGCGGTGGACGTGCACACGAAGACCGTGCGGATCGACGACAGCCGGGTGCTGCACTACGACACCCTGGTGTACGGGTTGGGCAGCGTGGCCGACACGGCGCTGGTGCCGGGTGTCGACGACCACGCGTACACCCTCAACAGCGCCCAGGACGCCGCGTTGCTGGCCGACCGGCTGGCGCGGCTCGCCAGCGGCACGGTGGTGGTCGCCGGCAGCGGGCTGACCGGCGTCGAGTCGGCCGCGGAGATCGCCGAACGGTACCCGACGGTGAACGTGGTACTGGCGGGCCGGCAGGAACCCGGCGCCAGCATGACCGTGAAGGCCCGGGCATACCTGCGGGCCGCGCTCGATCGCCTCGGTGTCCAGGTGCGCAGCGGAACGGCGGTGACGAAGGTGCTGCCCGACTCGGTCGAGCTGGCGGGCGGGGAGTCCATCGCCGCCGACGTCGTGCTGTGGACGGGCGGTACGCGGGTGTCGCCGGTGGCGGCCGCCGCGGGACTGACCGTCGACGGTCGCGGCCGCGTCGTGACCGACGCCGCGCTGCGGTCGGTGTCGCACCCCGACGTGTACGCGGTCGGCGATGCCGCCGCGATCCGGCAGGGCTACGGCGTCATGCACGGCACCTGCCAGAGCGGGATGCCGACCGGTGTGCACGCCGCGGTGTCGATCGTCCGTGCGCTCAACGGCAGGCAGCCGAAGCCGTTCCGCTTCGGCTACTACCACACGCCGGTGAGCCTCGGACGGCACGACGCGGTGGTGCAGTTCACCCACCCCGACGACAGCCCTCGTCGGGGCTTCCTGACCGGCCGTACGGCGACCTGGTACAAGGAGACCGTGAGCGCCTCCCCCTGGCCGACCTATCGGCGAATGAAGAAGATGCCCTCCTCGGGCGCGTTCTGGCCGCACGGTGGCCGCTTCACCCGGTTGCGGGGCGCGCGGTGACCCCTCCGCACCCGGATCCCGACCAGCAGGTCTTCCACAACCACCGCAACCTGCTGTTCTCGGTGGCGTACCGCATCCTCGGCAGCGCGGCGGACGCCGAGGATGCGGTCCAGGACGCCTGGATCAAGTGGTCGGCGGCCGATCGCTCCCAGGTGGCCGACCCCAAGGCGTACCTGGCGCGGATCGTGTCGAACCTCGCGCTACAACGGTTGCGCTCCAGCCGGCACCAGCGCGAGACCTACGTGGGGCCGTGGCTGCCCGAGCCGATCCTGACCGAGGGCGACACCGCCGACACCGTCACCGACGCCGAGTCGGTGTCAATGGCGATGCTGGTGGTGTTGGAGACGCTCAGCCCGCTGGAGCGGGCCGTGTTCGTCCTGAAGGAGGTCTTCGACTTCAGCCATGCCGAGATCGCGGTGGCGGTGGAACGCTCAGAGGCTGCGGTGCGCCAGGCCGCGCATCGTGCCCGCGAGCACGTGCGCGCCCGACGGCCACGCTTCACGGCGGACCGGTCGCAGCAGCGTGGGGTCACCGAGCGGTTCATCGCCGCCGCGACCGGTGGCGACATCAACACCCTGATGGAGTTGCTGTCCCCGGACGTCACGCTGTGGACCGACGGCGGTGGCAAGGTCCGCCAGGCCCTGCGTCCCATCGTGGGTGCGCGGACGGTCGCCGCCTGGTTCGCGGCCATCGGCACCGTCACCTACCAGGGCATCGAGCCTGCCGACATGACGGCCGAGGTGGTCGAGATCAACGGCGGCCCGGGCATGGTGTTCCGGGGTGCGGGCCGGGTGATCGCCACCGTCACCTTCGACATCGACGCCGACGGCCGCATCGCCGCCATCCACAACGTCGCCAACCCCGACAAGCTCCACGCCGTCGCCGGGGGCACCGCTCACGACATCACGACCTGACCGTCAGTCGCTCTCGGTGAACAGGGCGGCGTACCGGGTCAGGTACAGCGGCCATCCTTCGTCGTGGGCGACGCCGTCGCTGACGGACTGCCAGCCGGGTCCGTGCCGGTCGAGGTGACGGTGCTCCAGCTCCACCCGGGTGCGCTGCGGCGACTCGGCGACGAACGTGACCTCGACCTCGCTGGTGTTGTCCGGCTCGGTCTCGACCTGCCACTGGGGGCTGATGTCCCAGCTGAACACGACCCGGTCCGGTGGGTCGTAGGCGAGGACACGGGCCCAGCGGCACTCGGTGCCATCGACGCCCCGGTCGTAGATGTGACCGCCGACCTTCGGTTCGAACACGGTCTCGGCGATGGCCACGCCGAGGAGGTTGTGCTCCGGCGGTTTGACGTCGCCGAACCGCTCGGTGAACACGGTGAAGGCTCGCTCGATCGGCGCCTCGACAATGATCTGCCGGCGGACCACGGCGTCTGTTGCTGGGGTCATGACTGCTCCTCGGTGGGTTGTTCGACCACTTCCTGGTAGCTGGACAGGGCACGGTTCCAGAACGTGTCGAGCTGGTCGCGCAGGGCGGCGACGCCCGCCGGGTTGAGTCGATAGACCCGGCGGGTGCCGGCTGCCCGGTCGGTGACCAGCCCGGCGTCCTTGAGCACCTTCAGGTGCTGGGATACCGCGGGCCGGCTGATCGGCAGCGCTTCGGCGAGTTCGCCGACGGCCTGCGGCCGCTCAGCCAAGCACGCGACGATGGCGCGCCTGGTGGGGTCGCCCAGGGCGTCCCAACCATCGCCAGCTTGGTAAGTATCCACGAACGGTAAGCTACGGCTTACGGATCACCGAGTCAAGCAGCACCGGCCGAAAGACCTGCCCCACCGCGGGATGGACGCACGGAGCCGGCCGCGGGAAGGATCCCCGCGGCCGGCTCCGGGTTGGTGCGAAACGTGGTCAGCGCTGGCGCAGCGGTGCGAGCGCGGTGCTCCAGGCCACGACCTGGTCGAGGGTCACGCCGAGCGCGTCCCGCTGGTGCTCGTTGGGCTTGAAGACGCTGAAGTTCTCGAAGTCGGTGAAGAGCGACAGCGCGACCTGCGAGCGCACGTCGGCCATCTGGAGCTCACCGGCGATCAGACGCAGGTGCTCGACGGCCCGCGCGCCGCCGACCGAGCCGTAGCTGACGAAGCCGACGGCCTTGTTGTTCCACTCGGCGTAGAGGAAGTCGATGGCGTTCTTCAGGGCGCCCGAGGTGGAGTGGTTGTACTCCGGGGTGACCATCACGAACCCGTCGAACGACGCGATGGTCTCGGCCCACCGCAGCGTGTGCGGCTGGGTGTACTGACCCATCGACGGCGGGTAGGCCTCGTCGAGGTGCGGCAGCTTGTAGTCGAGCAGGTCGATCAGCTCGAACTCCGCGTCGGAGCGCTGCTTGGCGACCTCGAGCACCCAGCGGGCGACGGCTTCGCCGTTACGCCCCGGGCGGGTGCTCCCGAGGATGATCCCGATCCTGGTCATGGTTGGCGCCTTTCAGGAGGTCCTTGCCTGGCGGATGAAAGCTAGCTATTCCTTGCTTGGTCAAGCAAATACTTGGCCTATGCTTACCGTCACAGCGAGGGTGAGCAATTGCTCGGTCAAGCAACTAGGATTGGGGCATGTCCGGCAGCTCGGCAGAACCCCTGCTCCCCCTCAACCCCGACGAGGAGGCGCTGGTCCGTTCCCTGGGCCAGCTGATGTTCGTCCTGCCCCGGGCGATCGACGCAGACATGACCGGCGACCGGCAGCTGCCGCTGACCGAGTACACCGCCCTACGGGTCCTCTCCGAGGCGCCGGGCCGGCAGATGCGGATGAACGAACTCGCCGCGGAGTGCCAGCTCTCGCTCAGCGGGATGACCCGCACCATCATTCGGCTGGAGACGCACGGCCTGGTCGAGCGGATCCGCAGCGAGCAGGATGCCCGCGGCTGGAACGCCGTCCTCACCGACGCAGGCTTCGCCCGGCTGGAAGAGTCCTGGCCGAGCCACCTGGCCGCCGTACGGCGGCGGTTCCTGGACCACTTCGAGGGCCTCGACCTCGCCCAGTTGGCCCGCGCCTTCCGGCGGGTCGGGACGGCCGACTGAGCCAGGCGCTCACCCGCCGCCGAGCAACCGCTCGAACGGCGCCGGGTCGGCGTACGGGTCGACGGGAGCTGGTGGGTCGCGCCGGTCCACCTCGCGGGCCAGCTCGCCGGCCGCCCGGTCGATCCGCTGGACCAGCGAGCCCTGGGCCGCGTCGCCGGCCCCCCAGTCCTCCGGTGCCGCGAACACCGCGGTGGGCACCACGACCGCGTGCAGGTAGCTGAAGAGCGGCCGCAACGCGTGCTCCAGCACCAGCGAATGACGCCCCGTCCCGCCGGTGGCGGCGACCAGCACCGGCTTGTCGACCAGGGCGGCGTCGTCGAGGACCTCGACGAACATCTTGAAGATCCCGTTGTACGAGGCGGAGAACGTCGGCGTCACCGCGACCAGCGCGTCGGCACGCCGGACGGTGTCCTGCACCCGCTCAAGGTCCTCCGACGGGTACCCCGCCAGCAGGTTGTTGACCAGGTCGTGCGCGTGGTCGCGTACCTCGATCAGCTCGACGTCGACCTCGGCGCCGAGCCGCTCCAGCTCACGGCGGACCGCGTCGGCCAACCGGTCGGCGAGCATCCGGGTCGACGACGGCTGTCGCAGGCCGGCCGACACGACGGCGATGGTGCGCTTCATCGGACCTCCTCCACGGCGCCGGCCAGCGCCGCGGCCTTCAGCGAGGCGTGGGTGGGTGCGTCCGGGACGTGGGCGGGACGGCCCACCGCGAACTCCTTACGCAGCACCTGGACGACCTCGCCCAGCATCTCGATCTGCTCCAGCACGGTCCTGCGGGGGACCCCGATCCCGTCGACGTTGAAGACCTGCCGCTGGTAGTCGCCGCCTGCGTACTCGCGGAAGGCCAGGGTCCGGTCGATCACCTCCTGCGGGCTGCCGACCAGGAGCGCCGTCTGCTTCATCGTCTCCTCCAGGGACGGCCCGTGCCCGTACGCCGCGGAGTTGTCGAAGTACGGGCGGAACTCCCGCTTCGCGTCCTGCGAGTTCTTCCGCATGAACACCTGCGCGCCCAGACCGACGATCGCCTGGTCCGCGGGGCCATGCCCGTAGTGCTCGAACCGCCGGCGGTAGAGCCCGACCATCCGCTGGACGTGGGCCTTGGGCCAGAGCAGGTTGTTGTGCAGGAACCCGTCGCCGTAGTAGGCGGCCTGCTCGGCGATCTCCGGGCTGCGGATCGAACCGTGCCAGACGAACGGCGGCACGCCGTCCAGCGGGCGCGGGGTCGAGGTGAACGACTGCAGGGGCGTGCGGAACCTCCCCTCCCAGTCGACCACCTCCTCGCGCCAGAGCCGGCGCAGCAGGTCGTAGTTCTCGACCGCGAGCGGGATGCCGTTGCGGATGTCCTGCCCGAACCAGGGGTAGACCGGGCCGGTGTTGCCGCGCCCCATCATCAGGTCGACCCGGCCGTCGGCCAGGTGCTGGAGCATCGCGTAGTCCTCGGCGATCTTCACCGGGTCGTTGGTGGTGATCAGCGTGGTCGAGGTGGACAGAATGATCTTCTCGGTCCGGGCCGCGACGTGACCGAGCAGGGTGGTGGGCGAGGACGGGAAGAATGGCGGGTTGTGGTGCTCGCCGATGGCGAAGACGTCCAGCCCGACCTCTTCGGCCAGCTTCGCGTACTCCACCACGGCCTTGATCCGTTCGTGCTCGGACGGCATCCGCCCGTTCACGGGGTCGCGTGCCACGTCTCCCACGCCGAAGATTCCGAACTGCATCCGAACTCGCCTGCCTCGCTCGCACCGGTCGTGCCTGACGCTCATCAGCAACCTCGGGCGGGCGGTACAGATTCCTTGACTGGTCAAGGAGTTTTGTGGCGGCGGTCACGTACCTGCCTGCCGGCAGGAAGCCCATCTCACACCGCCCAGACGCCGGTGGCGGCGGCCGACCGCGAGGTCACCTCGGTATCAGTCATGCGTCCATTGCACCCGTTGGCGAGCGCCCTGGCCATGTGCGACAGCGTCGCGGAGATACGCGTCCGTCTCGCTCCGGCCCGGTCGGCGTCGCCGACCGGGCCGGAGCGCGTGGTCAGCGGGACGGGCCGTAGGGGGCCAACGGGTTGGTCAGGGTGCCGACGAACTGGAGGGCGGCCGACGGGTCGGTCAGGTCGATCATCTGCTGGTTGTCGCGAAGTTGGAGCCGGTTGAGGCAGGACAACGTGAACTCCGGAGCGAACAGGTCGTAGCGGCGGGCGCGCTCGGCCAGGTGCGGCACCCGGTCCAGATAGTCGGTGGCGCAGGCCGCGACGGTCCGCCAGAAGTCCTCCTCGGCCAGCACGCCGGCCTCGGCCAGCACCGCATTGAGGTGACGCAGGAAGCAGTCCACCACGTCGGTGAAGATGGTCAGCAGCTTGGTGTCGTCGGGCACCTCGACCCTGATCCGCTCCACCGCCGCCGGCAGCTCGACCTCGGTACTCATCACCGCGATCTCCTCGGCGATGTCCTTGAAGATCACCCGCTCGACGGTGTCCTGCTCGTCGAGGACCAGGATGACGTTCTCGCCGTGCGGCATGAAGGCCAGGTCGTGGGCGTAGAAGCTGTGCAACAGCGGGGTCAGGTAGGCGTCCAGGTAGCGGCGCAGCCACACCTCGGGCGCCAGGCCGGACCGGGCGATCAGCGCCGCCGCCAGCGAGCCGCCGTCGGCGTCCACGTGCAGCAGCGCGGCCATCGTGGACAGTCGCCGCCCCGGTGCCAGGCCGGGCAGCGGGCTCTCCCGCCACAGGGCGGCCAACATCTTGCGGTACGGGGAGGTGCGGTCGGTGGCCGACTCGTACTGGCGGTGCCGGTAGCCCACCGCGGCCCGCTCCCGGATAACGGTCAGCCCGGTGCCGGCCAGCACCTCGTCACCGGCGATCAGCTCGGCCAGCCAGTCGTTGATCGCCGGGGTGGCCGCCATGTACGCGGCCGACAGCCCGCGCATGAAGCCCATGTTCAGCACCGACAGCGCGGTCTTGACATAGTGCCGGCTCGGCTCGGTGACGTTGAAGAAGGTGCGGATGGACTGCTGGGCCAGGTAGCTGTCCGGCCCCGGGCCGAGATGCACCAGCCGGCGCTCGGCCAGCTCACCGGCGAAGGTCACCGCCAGCTTGTTCCACCACTGCCAGGGGTGCGCCGGGATCAGGTGGTAGTCGACGAGATCCAGGCCGAGGTCAGCCATCGTGGCCGCGAACCGTGCCCGGGTCTCCGCGTCCAGCTCACCGTCGATCAGCGCGTCATAGTCGAGATCGGCGGCGCTGCTGAACGTCGAGTGGTCCCGGTGCGCGGCCAGCCATTCGAGCCGGACCGGCGCGGCGGCCTCCGGGGCGTACCGGTGGTACTCGTCGACGCCGAAGCCGAGCCGGCCGTTGTTGGCCACGAAGCAGGGGTGGCCCTCGGTCATCGACGTCTCGATGGTCTGGAAGTCCGCCCCGGCCAGCTCGGCGGCGGTCGGCACGGGCTGGGCCAGTTTGTACGCGGTGCCGGCCAGCGTGGAGGTGATCTCCTCCAGGTAGACCGGGAGCACCCGCGCGGAGAGCCCGAGGGTGTCACGCAGCTCGACGATCAGGTCCACCGCGTCGGGCGGCAGAGACGTGCCGTCGCGGTGCCGGGTGATGCTGTCCGGGTCGATCTGCCAGTGCGCCAGGGCGAGCACGCGGGCGGCGAACCGGTAGGTGACCGTGCCGTCATCGCTGCGGATCTCGTACCACTGCCGGTCGTCGTCGGCGGCCGACACGGGTTCCGGGGTGAGCAGCCGTTCGTGGGTGAACTCGGCGAGAGCCTTGCGGACCAGCAGCCGGTTGGCCCGGGCCCAGCGCTGCGGGGTGAGATGGCCAACCGGGTCAACGGCGGCGGCCGGGACGGTGGCGGACGACTGGGTGGGGACGGCGGTGGCGGTCACGCCGGGGCTCCTTCGGCTCGGGTGGCGGCGGCGCGCTGCATGGTGGCGTGGAACTGCGCCCGGGTGCAAACGCTGAGCAGCGCGTCCTTCTCGGGCTTGGCGATGGTGCCGACGACCTCGAAGCCGACGGCGGCGTTCAGCGCGTGCACGGCGGTGTTGCGCACGTCCGGTTCGACCACCACCCGTCGGGTCGACGGGTCGGCGAAGAGCCAGGCCATCACGGTGCTGATCACCGCCCGGGTAAAGCCGTGCGCCGGGCTGCCGGTGGGCGCGCAGAGGAAGTGCATGCCCACGTCGCCGGGCTGGGCGTCGTACAGGCCGACCAGCTCGACGTGGGCAGGGTCGTAGCGTTCGGCGAGGAAGGCGGGTTGCCCGCGCCACAGGCCGAGGTACGCGTCGTGGTGCGGGTGGTCAGCGATTCGCCGGTACTCCTCGGCCACCCGCGCCGGGTCCGCGTCCTGCATCAGCCAGAACGCGGCCTTCGGGTGGGTCACCCAGGCGTGCAGCAGCGCGGCGTCGGCGTCAAGGTCGAGGGTCCGCAGCGCGAACTCGCCGAGCTGGTCGTCGACGCGGGTGAAGACGACGCTCACGACGACATCCCGGCGGGCGCGCCGAACTCCTGGAACGTGATGCTCTTCTCGACCGGGTAGTGCTCCCGGCCGAGCATTTCCCGGATGATCCAGGAGTTGCGGTACGGGCCCATGCCGAGGTCGGGCGAGGTGATGCTGTGCGTGTGGGTGCCCGCGTTCTGCAGGAAGATGCCACGACCGGTGTGGTCGATGCTGTAGTTGCGGGCCACGTCGAACCGGCCGTGGGAATCCCAGCGGATGCGGTCGCGCACCGGCGTCAGGAACTCCGGCACCTGGTAGTGGTAGCCGGTGGCCAGCACCAGGCCCTCGGTCCGCAGGGTGAAGTCCCGCTTCTGCTCCACCTGGCGCAACCCCAGCGTGTACGCCCCGTCGTGGTAGCCGGCGCTGGTCAGCTCGGTGTTGGTGAGCAGCCGGGTGTTCACCGGCCCGTCGATGCTCAGCGCGTAGAGCTGGTCGAAAATCTCGTTGATCAGGTCGGCGTTGATCCCCTTGAACAGGCCCTTCTGCGCCGACTCCAACCGGTAGCGGGTCTCCTCGGGCAGCGCGTGGAAGTAGTCCACGTAGTCCGGTGAGGTCATCTCCAGGGTGAGCTTGGTGTACTCGAGTGGGAAGAAGCGCGGCGAGCGGGTGACCCAGTTGAGCTGGTAGCCGTACCGGCCGATGTCGCCGAGCAGGTCGTGGTAGATCTCCGCGGCGCTCTGCCCGCTGCCCACCACGGTGATGCTGCGCTTGGCCCTCAGGTCGTCCCGGTGCTCCAGGTAGCGCGAGTTGTGCACCGCGTCGCCGGGCAGCCCGGCGACGGCGGCGGGCAGGTACGGCGGTGTACCGGTGCCGAGCACCAGGTGCGGGGCGCGGTATTCGAGCGTCTCCCCCGCGCCGGTGCTGGCCCGCACCACGTAGTGCTCGTCGGCCGCGTCGTACTCCACGGTGGTCACCGACTGGCCGAAACGCAGGCTCGGCAGCTTCGCCGCCGCCCAGCGGCAGTAGGCGTCGTACTCGCTGCGCAGGGGGTAGAAGCTCTCCCGGATGTAGAACGGGTAGAGCCGGCCGATCTCCTTGAGGTAGTTGAGGAAGGAGTACGGCGAGGTCGGGTCGGCGAGGCTGACCAGGTCGGCGATGAACGGCGTCTGCAACCGGGCCGATTCCAGCAGCATGCCGGGGTGCCAGGCCAGGGTCGGCCGGGCCTCCAGGAACACGCCGTCCAGTTCGTCGATCGGCGCGGTGAGGCAGGCCAGGCCCAGGTTGTACGGGCCCAGCCCGATGGCGATGAAGTCGTGGGTGGACATCCGGCCCTCCAGCCGCGGGTTCGGGGACACCGGCATCAGCCGACGTGGCAGGTCAGGTCAGCGGCGGCCCGGTCGTGCACGTACCGGCCGGCGTGGGTCGCGATCAGCTCGAGCACGTGCCCGACGTCCTCGACCGTGGTGGCCGGGTTGAGCAGGGTGAACTTCAGGAAGTGCCGCCCGTCCACCCGGGTGCTGGCGACCAGCGCGGCACCGGAGGCGGCCAGCGCCTCCCGGGCGTGCAGGTTGGCCGCGTCGGCCAGCTCCCGGCCCTGGCCGGTGGGCAGGTAGCGGAAGACCACCGTGCTGAGCGCCGAGCGGGTGACCACCTCGAAGCGGGGATCCTCGCTGACCAGTTCCCAGGCGTCGGCGGCCCGGTCGACCACCTCGTCGAAGAGCGCGCCGAGCGCGTCCGGGCCTATCACCCGCAGGGTCAGCCAGAGCTTCAGCGCGTCGAAGCGGCGGGTGGTCTGCAGGCTCTTGTCGACCTGGTTGGGGATCCGCTGCTCCACCATTCGCGCCGGGTTGAGGTAGTCGGCGTGGTAGGTAGCGTGCCGCAGCACCTGCCGGTCGCGGACCAGCAGCGCGCTGGAGCTGACCGGCTGGAAGAACGACTTGTGGTAGTCGACGGTCACCGAGTCGGCCCGCTCGATGCCGTCGAGCAGGTGCCGGCGGGTCGGCGAGACCAGCAGCCCGCAGCCGTACGCGGCGTCCACGTGCAGCCAGACGCCGGCCACCGCGCAGATCCCGGCCAGCTCGGCGAGCGGGTCGATGGAGCCGAAGTCGGTGGTGCCGGCGGTGCCGACGACGGCCATCACCACCAGCCCGGCCTGCCGGCACCGGGCGATCTCGTCGCGGACGGCGGCGGGCCGGATCCGCCGCTGCGGGTCGGTGGACACCGCGATCACCGCGTCCGGGGCGAGGCCGAGCAGCTTGGCCGACTTCTGCACGCTGAAGTGGCCGGCCGCGGAGGTGATGACGCGCAGCCGGGGCAGCAGTTCGGCGCGGTCCGCCGGGCTGGTCGCGGCGGCGCACGCCTCCTCGCGGGCCAGCAGCAGCGCGTGCAGGTTGGACTGGCTGCCCCCGCTGGTGAACACGCCGTCGGCGTTCGGGCCGAGGCCGATCCGGTTGGCGGTCCAGTCGATCAACCGCCGCTCGATGAGGGTGGCCCCGGCGCTCTGGTCCCAGGTGTCCAGCGAGGAGTTGACCGCGGTGAGCACCGCCTCGCCGAGCAGCGCCGGGATGGCCACCGGGCAGTTGAGGTGGGCGAGGTAGCGGGGGTGGTGGAACCAGACGGCGTCGTGCAGGTAGACGTCCTCCAGCTCGTCCAGCGCGGCGCTGGCGTCGCCGAGCGGCCGGTCCAGGTCGACGCGGTCGACCAGGGGGGCCAGCTCGGCTGGGGTGATCCCGGTGCCGGGCTGGTCCACGGTGGCCACCCGGCGGGCGACCCGGTCGACGCCGGCGGCGAGTGTCCGCCGGTACTGCTCGACCGATCCGTCGTGGAGCAGCTGGGCTCGCGCGGCGGCCGGAGCGGCAGCCGGCGCCGGTGGCGGTGCGGTGGTCTTGACGGGGTACGTCGGCACAGTCACGGGATGTCCTCCACGTTCTCGACGATGGGCAGCCGGAACCCTCCCCCGGCGCGTTCGTGCGCGCCGGGGGCCGTGCTGCCTTCAGATGGGTCGCCGCTCAGGCGGTGGCGCCGACCAGCGCCTCGGCGCGCAGGTCTTCCTCGGATGCCCCGCGTCGCCAGTAGCCGGCGAAGGTCACCCGTCGGCGGTCGATGCCCCGCTCGCCGACCAGGTGTCGGCGCAGTGCCCGCACCGCGCCGGATTCACCGGCGATCCAGGCGTACGGGGTGCCGGTGGGCAGCCGGGCGCCACGGATCGCGGTGACCAGCAGGTCGCTGCCGGGTGGGGTGCTGCCCCGCACGATCCACCGGATCTCCGCGTCCGCCGCGGTGGGCAGCTCACCGATGTCGGCGGCGGCCGGCACCTCGATCCAGGCGCGGACCCGGGTGCCGGCGGGCAGCCAGGCCAGGATGCCGGCGGCGGCCGGCAGCGCGGTCTCGTCGGCGGCCAGCAGGACGACGTCGGTGTCGTCCGGCGGGCGGAAGCAGACGCTGCGGTTGTCCCGCACGGCCGGGCCGAGCAGCAGCAACCGGTCACCGGGCCCGGCCTGACCGGCCCAGCGCGAGGCGGGGCCGGTGTCGCCGTGGCTGACGAAATCGATGTCCACCTCGGCGGCGGCCGGGCGGTGCTCCCGGATGGTGTACGAGCGCATCACCGCGCGGATGTCCGGCGGAAGTGCCCGCCAGGCGCCGAACCAGTCGTCGCCCAGCTCGATCGGCACCACCGGGGCGTCCTGCCCGGGGTGCGGCAGGAACAGCGAGACGCTCTGGTCCCGGCCGCCGCCGGCGAACCCGGCCAGCTCCGCACCGCCGAGTGTGACCCGTACCAGTGAAGCCCCGACCCGGCGGGCCCGGACGACGTGCGCGGCGAAGAAGCGGTACTGGAGGGCGATAGGCTCGACGGTGCTCGTACTCATGGCGTCAGCTGACCTTCTTCGCGTTCCGGATGGCGGTGGCGAGGTTCTCCAGCAGTGGCGCGGACCCGGCGTACGAGAAGCGGGGCACCGCGTCCCACGGGGTCACCTGGTTGGTCTTGACCGCCGGCAGCTGCTGCCAGGTGGGCTTGGCGGCGAGGTCCTTGGGCTGCAGGGCGGTGCTGCGGTTGTCCAGCAGGATCAGGTCGGCCGGGAACTTGGCGGTGTTCTCCCAGCTGAGCGCCTCGAAGTAGTCGCCGGCTTCGAGCTTGGTGGGGATCACGATGTCCACGCCCAGCTCGGCGAAGTACATCAGGTCGGTGCTCACCTTGGGGTTGGAGACGTAGAACAGGTCGGGGCTGCCGGAGCAGGCCATCACCTTGATACCCGGGTTGGCCTTGACCGCCTGGCGGACCGCCTCGGAGGCGGCGTCGAAGCGGGCCTTCGCGTCGGTGACCTTCTTGGCCGACAGGTCGGCGCCGAGCGACTCGGCCAGGGCGGCGTACCGCTCGATCGGCTTGGTCATCGGCACCCGGGCGGTGGTGATCGCCACGCTGGGCGCCAGCGGCAGGATCTTGGCCTTGCTCTCGTCCGGCACGTACCAGAGGGCGTCCGGGTCGTACATGTGGGTGACCAGCAGCTCGGGGCGCAGCGCCGCGTACTTCTCCAGGCTGAACTCGCCCCACACGTTGCCCAGGATCTCCACCGACTCGACGTTCAGGTCACCGGCCTGCGGGTCGGCCGTGCCGTCGGCGCGCTTGGTCTCGCCGAACACGCCGACGATCTGCTTGTCGAGACCGAAGTCGACCAGGGCCGCCGCCACGCCGGTGAAGGCAACCACGCGGGCCGGGCGGGCCGCCGCGTCGATCTTCTGGTTGCGGTCGTCGGTGAACGACCAGGGACCACTTCCGTTGCTGGCAGCGGGCTTTGCGTCGTCGTCCTTGCCGCAGCCGGCGAGCAGGGCGGCCAGCGTGGCGGCGCCACCGGCGGCCAGCAGCCCACGGCGAGAGAGGCGACGGGCGGACAGAGCATCGGGCATGGTGTCGTCTTTCGATCAGGGGATGGCCGGGGTCGACCAGGACAGCGGGGTTAGGTTAGCCTAACCTCGGCCTTTGTCAACAGCGGTACGCCGTGTCGCCACACCCCCCGGAGCCCACACTGGACGCCACACCCTCCGTCATCCGCTCGGCACGATCCGTGCCGGTTGGGTCGGCGGCACCACCCCCCGCACCACCGCCGGCGCGGCGCGGTCGCCAGGCGGCCCGCGCCGCCGGCCTGGTCGGCGCCGTGGCGCTGCTCGGCGTGGTCCTCCTGCTCAGCATCGCCGTCGGCGCGAAGGCCATGCCGCTCGGCGACGTCTGGTCCGGGTTGCTGCACCACGACGCCGCCGAGTACGCCGTGGTGCACCGGATGCGCCTGCCGCGCACCCTGCTCGGGCTGCTCGCCGGCGCGGCGCTCGGAGTCGCCGGCGCGGTGATGCAGGCCCTCACCCGCAACCCGCTGGCCGACCCCGGGCTGCTCGGCATCAACGCCGGCGCGTCCGCCGCCGTCGCCACCGCGGCCGCCTTCCTGGGCGTCACCGCCATCGGCGGGTACGTCTGGTTCGCGCTGCTCGGCGCGGCCGTGGTCACCGCGCTGGTCTACGCCGTGGGTGGCGGACGCGGCGCCACCCCGGCCCGCCTCGCACTGGCCGGCGCGGCGCTGAACGCCACCCTCTACTCGTACGTGAGCGCGGTGATGCTGCTGGACACCGCCTCGCTGGAGCGGCTGCGGTTCTGGACGGTCGGCTCACTGGCCAGCGCGGACTCCGCGACCGTGACCCGGGTGCTGCCGTTCATCCTGGTCGGCCTGCTGGTCGCGCTCGGGGCCGCCCGCCCGCTGAACGCCCTCGCGCTCGGCGACGACGCGGCACGGGCCCTGGGTGCCCGACCCGCGCTGATCCGGGCCGCCGTGATCGTCGCGGTCACCCTGCTCTGCGGAGCGGCGACCGCCGCTTGCGGCCCGATCGTCTTCGTCGGGCTGCTGGTGCCGCACCTGGTCCGGGCCCTGACCGGCCCCGACCTGCGCTGGCTGCTGCCGTACTGCGCGGTGCTCTCCCCGGTGCTGCTGCTCGGCGCCGACGTGCTGGGCCGGGTGCTGGGCCGACCGGGTGAACTCCAGGTCGGCATGGTGACCGCCGTGCTGGGCGGCCCGCTCTTCCTCTGGCTGGTCGCGCGCGGGCGGGTGGCCCACCCGTGAGCGAGCGCAGCGAGCGGACCAGCAGGCTCAGCACCGTGGCGCGTCGCGCCACCGCGGAGCGAAGCGGAGCTGTGGCGTGACCGTCATCCGTACCCCTGGCGGGCTTTCGCTGCGGTTCCGCCCCCGCGCGCTGGCCGTTGGCGCCGGCGCCGCGCTACTCGCCGCCGGGCTGGGCCTGGTGGCCATGGGCAGCGGCGACTACCCGATGGGCCCGGCCGACGTGTTGCGTACGCTCACCGGCGGCGGCACCCCGGCGGAGCATTTCATCGTGAACGAGCTGCGGCTGCCCCGGCTGGTCACCGCACTGCTGGTCGGCGCGGCGCTGGCGCTGGCCGGCACCGTGTTCCAGTCGCTGGTGCGCAACCCGCTCGGCAGCCCGGACGTGCTCGGCTTCACCCAGGGCGCGTCGACCGGCGCGCTGGTGGTGGTCGTCCTCGGCGGCGGCAGCCTGGCGCTGGCCGGCGCGGCGGTGGCCGGCGGGCTCGCCACCGGCCTGTTGATCTACGCCCTCGCCTGGCGGCGCGGGGTGCACGGCTACCGGCTGATCCTGGTCGGCATCGGCGTCGCCGCGATTCTCACCGGCGTCAACGGCTACCTGCTGACCCGGGCGCCGCTGATGGACGCGGCCCGCGCGGTGCTCTGGCTGACCGGCAGCCTGGACGGGCGGGGCTGGGCCAACGCGGGGCCACTGCTCGTCGTCACCGCCGTTCTGGGGCCGCTGGTGCTCGTCGGCTGCGGACCGGCGCTGCGGATGATGGAGCTGGGCGACGACACTTCCAGCGCCCTCGGTGTGCCGGTACGCCAGCTACGCCTGATCCTGCTGGCCGCGGCGGTGCTCCTCGTCTCGTTCGCGGCGGCCGCCGCGGGACCGGTGTCCTTCGTGGCGCTCGTCGCGCCGCACGTGACGAAGCGGCTGACCCGGGCGCCCGGCCCGAACCTGCTGCCGTCGATGGCGGTCGGCGCGGCGCTGTTGGTCGGCGCCGACCTGCTGGCCCAGCGCGCGTTCGCCGGGCACCAGCTTCCGGTCGGTGTGGTGACCGGAGTGATCGGCGGCGGCTACCTGGTCTGGCTGCTGGCCATGGAACGCCGGGCGGGTCGGCTGTGAACACCCGCGACGCCTTCGAAGGAGCACCCATGCACCCCGGCAGTTCCCGGCTCGGCGGCACCGCGCTGACCCTCGCCTACGACCGGCGCACGATCGCCGAAGACCTGACCGTGGCGGTGCCCGACCAGTCGTTCACCGTGATCATCGGCCCGAACGCCTGCGGAAAGTCGACTCTGCTGCGGGCGCTGTCCCGGATGCTGCGCCCGACCGTCGGAACGGTCCTGCTGGACGGCCGGGACATCCACGATCTGCCCGCCCGGAAGGTGGCCCGCACCCTCGGCCTGCTGCCGCAGTCGTCGATCGCGCCCGACGGGATCAGCGTCGCCGAGCTGGTCGCCCGGGGCCGCTACCCCCATCAGGGGCTGCTGCGGCAGTGGTCGCGCGAGGACGAGCGGGTGGTCGAGGAGTCGATGGCCGCCACCGGGGTCGACGACCTCGCCGACCGGCCGGTGGACGAGCTCTCCGGCGGCCAGCGGCAGCGGGTCTGGATCGCCATGGCGCTGGCCCAGCAGACCCCGCTGCTGCTGCTCGACGAGCCGACAACGTACCTCGACATCGCCCACCAGATCGAGATCCTGGACCTCTGCGCCCGGCTGCACGAGGAGCAGGGACGCACGCTGGTCGCGGTGCTGCACGACCTCAACCACGCGGCCCGCTACGCCACCCACCTGATCGCCATGCGCGACGGGCGGGTGGTGGCCGCCGGGGAGCCGGCGTCGGTGGTCACCGCCGACCTGGTGGCCGAGGTTTTCGGGCTGCCCTGCCGGGTGATCGACGACCCCGAGACCGGCACCCCGCTGGTCATCCCCGCCGCCCGGCGCCGGGCCACCGCGCCCGCCCCGGAGCCGGCGTGACCCGCGCGCGCCGGGTGACCGGCGCGACCACCCGCCCGTACCGGATGGCGGCGGCGTGACCGCCGGACGCTTCCGCGACCGGTGGGGCGTGCCGCACCTGCGGGCCGACGACCCGCTCGCCTTGGCGACGGCGCAGGGCCGGGTGACCGCGTACGACCGGGCCTGGCAGATCGAGGTGGAGCGACACCGGGCCCAGGGCACCAGCGCCGCCTTCCTCGGCGCCGACGCGCTCGGCTGGGACCGCTTCGCCCGGCAGGTCCGGCTCGACGACACCGCCCGCCGCTGCCACGCCGCGCTCGACCCGGCCACCGCCGCCTGGGTGGCCGCGTACGTGTCCGGGGTGAACGCCGGTCTTGCCGCTGGGGCGGCCCGAGCGCCCGAGTTCGCCGCCGCCGGGCTGACTCCCGGCCGGTGGCAGCCGTGGACCCCGTTGGCGGTCTGGCTGGGCCACCACATCCTGTTCGCCGGGTTCCCCTCCAAGCTCTGGCGCGAGCACGTGGCGCACCGGCTCGGCCCGGCCGCGGTCGACCTGTTCGCCACCGACGGCCCGGCCGTCGCCGGCAGCAACGGGTGGCTGCTCGCCGCCGGGCGGACCGGCACCGGCGCCGCACTGCTCGCCGGCGACCCGCACCGGTTCATCGAGGATCCCGGCGTCTACCAGCAGATCCGGCTGGCCTGCCCGGAGTACGACGTGGTCGGGCTGGCGATGCCGGGCGTGCCGGGCATCGCCCACTTCGCGCACACCGGCGCGGTGGCCTGGGCCATCACCAGCGCCATGGCCGACTACCAGGACCTGTACGCCGAGCAGCTACGCCGGCACGGCGACGAGGTGCGGGCGCTCGGCCCGGACGGTTGGCGACCCGCGCACGTCCACGTCGAGATGATCGAGGTGGCCGGGGCGGACCCGGTCGAGGTCGAGGTGGTGGAGACCGATCGGGGGCCGGTGATCGCCGGCGGGCCGGACGAGCCGACCGCGATCAGCCTTCGCTACCCGCCCCGGGTCCGCGCCGAGCTCGGCTTCGCGGCGCTGCCGGAGCTGCTGCGCGCCCGGACTGTGGGCGATGTGGACCGGGCGCTGCGGCACTGGGTGGAGCCGGTCAACGTGGTGCAGGCGGCGGACACCGCCGGCGGGCTGCTGCACCGGGTCGCCGGCGCGGTGCCGGTGCGGCATCCGGAGAACGGCCGGCGGGTGGTCCCGGCCTGGCGGGCCGAGCACGCCTGGCGCGGCTGGTACGCGCCGCTGCCCCACGCCGAGGTGGTCGACCGCGCGGTGATGGCCAACGAGCGCGGGCTGGCGGCGCCGCTCGGGGTCGAGTTCGCCCCGCCACACCGGGCGCGCCGGATCGCCGAGCTGCTCGACGCCGGTGACGGCTGGACGGCCGAGCGGCTGGCCGCCGTGCACACCGACACGTACATCGGCTCGGCCGGCCGGCTGCTGGCCGTACTGGCTGCGGTGACCGCGCTCGGCCCGACCGCCGCCGCGCTGCGGGACCGGCTGCTGCGCTGGGACCGACGGATGGCCGCCGACAGCACCGACGCCGCGGACTTCGCCACCCTGCGGGCGGCCGTGGTCCGCCGGCTGGCCACCCACCCGGCGGTGGCCGCGCTGGCCGAGCCGCCGGCGTACCCGGAGGTGTTCGCACCCTGGTTGGCGCTGACGCCGCGGGTCGGCTACGCGCTGGAGCACCTGCTGGGCACCGCCCGGCTACCCGGCCTGGACGTGGCGGCGCTGGTGGGCGCGGCGGCCGAGGAGGTCGCCGGCCCGACCGGTGCGGCGAACGGACAGACGCGCTGGGGAGACCTGCACCGGCTGGCACCGTGGCGGGCGCTGCCCGATCCGGACGCCGGGCCAGGTCCCCGGTTGGACGGCGACCACGACTGCGTGCTGGCCACCTCCAGCGTGCCCGGGGTCACCCACTGGTGCGCACGCGGGCCGGCGGCGCGCTTCGTCTGGGACCTGGCGCGGCGGGAGGACAGTCGCTGGGTGGTCCCGCTGGGCGTCTGCGGGGTGCCCGGCGACCCACACCACGACGACCAGAACGCCGCGTGGTTGGCCGGCGACCTGCTGCCGGTGACCACCGACTGGGATCAGCTCACCGAGGAGCGAGATGAGTACTGACGCGATGAGGGCCGACCAGCACCACTACCGGCAGGACGTCACCGGGTTCGGGGTGGTGACCATCCGACTGGTGCGGCCGGACGAGGACGTCGACCTGCTGCACGGCTGGGTCACCGAGGAACGGGCCCGGTTCTGGGGCATGCGCGAGGCGAGCCGCGACCGGGTGCACGAGATCTACGCGTACCTGGACTCGCTGGCCACCCACCACGCGTACCTGGTGCACCGCGACGGCGTGCCGGCGGCGCTGGTGCAGACCTACCAGCCCGAGGCCGACCCGGTCGGCGAGTGCTACGACGTGCGCCCCGGCGACGTCGGCATGCACCTGCTGATCGGGCCACCGGTGACGGTCGAGCGCGGCTTCACCGGCGCGCTGCTCGGCGCGATCCTGGACTTCGTCCTCGCCGATCCGGCCCGACTGCGGATCGTGATGGAGCCGGACGCCCGCAACGACAAGATCCTCGACCGGCTGCTGCGCACCGGGTTCCAGTCCGGCCCGCTGATCGACCTGCCGGAGAAGCGCGCGCGACTGTTCTTCCTGGACCGGGCGGCGGTCACCGGCTGACGCCGTCCTCATCGGGAAGCACGCCGGGGTGCGCGGGGCATCCCGTCCGGGGGTCAGCGGGTGGGCGCTCCGAGGGCGACCAGGTCGGCCAGGCGGTCGAGTTGGTTCGGGTCGGACAGCGCGGAGCCGACCGCCACCACCCGCACGCCGGCGGCGAGGAACGCACCGGCGTTGTCGGCGTCGAGGCCGCCGGTGGCGACGAAGCGTAGGTGCGGCAGTGGGCCGGCAACGGCCCGGAACCAGGCCGGCCCGAGGGAGATCGCGGGGAACGCCTTGAGCCAGGTGAGGCCGTGTCGCATCGCCTGCTGTGCCTCGGTCGGGGTGGCCACGCCGGGCAGGTGGGGCAGGCCGCGCGCTGCGGCGGCGTCGGCGACCGCCAGGTCCAGGCCGGGCGCGACGGTGAACGCCGCCCCGGCGTCGGCCGCCGCGGCGACCTGCTCCACGCCGAGCACGGTGCCGGCGCCGACGATCCGGCCGCGCTCAGCGCCCGCCTCGACGGCGGCGCGCAGCGCCGGCACCGCGTCGGCGGTGGCCACCGGCACCTCCACCACGTCGATGCCGAGGTCCCAGGCCCGGCCGGCGAGCCGGACGGTCTCCGCCACCGGCAGGCCGCGCAGGATCGCCATCACGCGGGCGGCGCCGAAGATGTGCTCGAAGTCCGCTGTGGTCATGGTCCACTCCATCCGAGGTCGCGGGAGATCTGTTGCGTGGTGGCCAGCAGCCGGGGCAGCAGGCGTCGCAGGTCGGCCAGGGTGGCGACCACCGTCGGCGCGGTCACCGACACGGCCGCGGTGACCGCGCCGTCGGCCTGCCGCACCGGGGCCGCCACGCAGGTGATCAGCGGCTCGAACTCGCCGTCGTCGGCGGCCCAGCCCCGGTCGGCGACGGCTGCCAGCTCCGCGCGCAGCGCCGCCGGGTCGCAGATGGTGCCCGGGGTGTACGCGCGCAGCTCGGTGCGGTCGAGCAGCCCGGTCAGCCGGGGCTCCGGGCAGAACGCCAGCACCACCTTGCCCACCCCGCTGGCGTGCAACGGCGCGGTGCGCCCGATCTGGGAGTACATCCGCACCTGGCCACGGGCCTCGATCTTGTCCACGTAGACCAGCTCGTCGTCGACCAGTTGGGCCAGGTGGATGGTGTGCCCGCAGTCGCGGCCGAGCGCCGCCAGGTGCGGGTGGGCCACCGTGCGCACGTCCAGGGAGTCCAGGGCCTGCTGGGCGAGACCGATCAGCCGCAGCCCGACAGCCCAGCCGCCGTCGCGGCGTCGGGCGAAACCACCGGTCTCCATGGTCTGCAGCAGGCGCAGCGCGGTGGACTTGTGCACTCCCAGATGG
The DNA here is from genome assembly GCF_040608515.1 of Micromonospora sp. NPDC005173. Lineage (NCBI taxonomy): Bacteria > Bacillati > Actinomycetota > Actinomycetes > Micromonosporales > Micromonosporaceae > Micromonospora > Micromonospora sp. NPDC005173. Next base: position 71,747 of record NZ_JBEXIK010000013.1, on the reverse strand, counting down.
GCGGCGACGTCACCGAGCTGGGCAGGCTCACGGGCCAGCAGCTCCAGCACCCGCATCGCCCGGCCGACGCTCTGCGACACGCCTCAGACCTCCGCTCGCACGCCGGTCAGGTCCAGCGGCGACCAGGCTTCGACGGGGGCGTCGAGCAGCCGGTCGAACCAGGCCCACGGCGGCACCGGGGCGTTGTCGCCGCTGCTGCCCAGCGCCTGAGCCGCGACCAGGTGACCGAGGCGCAGCCGGCGTACCGGGTCGAGGCCGCGCAGCAGCCCGGCCACATAGCCGGCGGCGAACGCGTCCCCGGCGCCGACCGGCTCCACCACCGTCACCCGGGGAGCCGGGACGAAAACCGGATCGGCGTCACGGGGTAGGGCGGTGGCGCCTACCGCGCCGTCCTTGACCACGACCGTCTCCGGCCCGGGCAGCAGCCGGCGCACCGAGGCCGGGTCGGCGGTGCCCCACAGGGCGTCCGCCTCGTCCTGGCCGACGAAGACCAGGTCGCTGCGGTCGGCGAGGTCGCGCAGCACCGGGGCGGCCCGGTCGGCCGGCCAGAGCCGGGCCCGGTGGTTGACGTCGAAGCTGATCAGCGCGCCCGGCAGCGGCCGGTCGGTCACCGCGTGCTCGACCAGGGCTCGGCAGGAGGCGGAGAGCGCCGGGGTGATCCCGGACAGGTGCAGCACCCGGACGCCGGCCAGCCGAGGGTCGGCCAGTACCGCCCGGTCCAGCCGGGACGCGGCCGAGCCGGCCCGGTAGTAGTGCACGGCGGTCGACGCCGGGCCCGGGTCCTTGACGTACAGCCCGGTGGGAGCGGCCGGGTCGACGGTCACCAGGTCGACCCGGACACCGGCGGCGGCGACGTGCCGGACGACGGCCCGGCCGAAGGGGTCGTCGCCGACCCGGCTCACCCAGGTCGCCCGGTGTCCGAGCCGGGCCAGGTAGCCGGCCATGTTGGACTCCGCGCCGCCGACCGACACGGCGACCCGCTCGGCGTGCTCCAGTTGCTCGCCCGGCGCGGGGCAGAGCACCACCATGGTCTCCCCCACCGTGGCCACCTCGACCGGTGGGAGGCCGGCCGGGTCGGTCGCGTGGTCGGGTCGGGAGTCAGGGGTCGGCACACGTCCTCCCGGCGGGGGTTCGGGGTGCCGCCGAGCCTATGTGCGTTGCGCAGGACGAGCAACCCGTTGCGCTCTGCGCAACGGAAGTCAGGGCAGCGTCAGCCCGTACGCGGCGAGCACCTCATTGATCGGCTGGTAGTAGGTGGTGCCGCCGGAGGTGCAGTTGCCGCTGCCGCCGGACAGGATCCCGAGGATGGTGCCGGTGGCCGCCACGTAGAGCGGCCCGCCACTGTCGCCCGGCTCGGCGCAGATGTTGGTACGGATCAGGCCGTAGACCACATCGCCGCTGGCGTAGTTGACGGTCTGGTTGAGGCCGGTGACGGTGCCGCAACGCACCCCGGTGGTGGAGCCGCTGCGGCACACCGCCTGACCGACGTACGCGTTGCCGGCGCCGTAGATGGTCAGCAGGCCGGGGTAGGTGTAGACCGCGCTGGGATGGGCGATCCGGCCGGTGTAGCGGATCAGGCCGTAGTCGTTGCTGGGAAAGCTGGTGGCGGTACGGGTGCCGAGCACGGTGGTCTGCGCGCTGTCGGCGTACCAGGCACTGGCGACAGTGGTGCAGTGGCCGGCGGTGATCACGTAGTAGGTGCTGCCGCTGCGCACGTTGGCGCCGAGCGAACAGCGGCCGCCACCGCCGTAGATGCCCTGTCCGGCGGCGATCAGGGTGCACAGCGTTCCGGGCTCCCGGCGCAGCAACGCGCCGGCCCGGCCGGCCACCGTGCGCAGCGCCGCCACCTCGGCGGGCGCCACGGTGTCGTCGACGGTGATAGTCAGCCGGCCGGTGGCCGGGTCGAGGCCCCAGGCGGTGCCGGGCGTGCGTACCCCGGCCAGCGCGGCCGGGTCGGCGACGGACGCGGCGGGGGCGGCCCGGTCGGGGACGGCGGCCTGCGCCGCGCCGGGCGCGACGAGCAGGAGTGCGGTCAGGACGAGGGCGACGAGCGGGGAGCGGCGCATCCGAACCTCCGAAGAGATCGAGATATATGGATGCCGTCAAGCATCACCCGACGGCTGACGCCATGGCAACCTCGGGCCGGACGCGCGGGTGACCAGCCTGGGGGCGGGTCGGTGGGAATCGCCGATCCGGGGACGGGCCGCGCCGGTGCCGCCGATAATCCTCGGAGACGCGGCGGGAGGCCGGGCATGACCACCGGAGGCACTGCGGCGCTGGTACGCCGCCCGGACGGGTCGGCCCGGGCCACGCTGCTGGAACTCCTCTTCGACGTGGTCTTCGTGGCCGCCCTCGCCATGGTCTCGAAGCTGATCGCCGAACGCGACTCCTGGAGCGGCTCCGGGCCGGTGCTGCTGACGCTGGCGGCGATCTGGTGGACCTGGTCGGTCACCTCGACCACGACCGAGTTCTACGACCCGGATCAGCGTCCGATCCAGGCCATCCTGATGGTCGCCATGGTGGGATCGGTGGGGATGGCGGCGGCACTGCCGATGCTGTCCGCCGGGCACGCGATGGTCTTCGCGATCGCGTACGTCACCACGCACGTGGTGCGCGGCGTCGTCCTGGTCACCACGTTGCACCGACAGCGGCACCGGGCGGCCATGGAGCGGGCCTCGCGGTTCATGTTCTGGTTCTTGGTCTCCGGCGTCTTCTGGATCACCGGAGCGGTGGCCGGATCGCCGAACTGGAGGCTCTGGACCGTCGCGATAGCGATCGACCTGGTCTCTGCGGCCGTCCGGTACCCGATGCCCTGGCTGGGCCGGGTGCCCCTCGACCAGTACGAGCGGACCACCGGGCACCTGGGCGAGCGGTACCAGCAGTTCATCATCCTGGCCCTCGGCGATATCATCCTGGTGCCCATCCTGGAGGTCAGCCGGACGCATTTCGACCGCTTCCGGCTCGCGGCCCTGCTCTGCGCCTTCGCCACCATGCTGATGCTCTGGCAGATCTACGTCTTCCGAGCTGGCGAGTTGCTGAAGGCCGGTGCCGACGCGAGGCGAGCGGCCCGGCTGGCCCCGTACACCCATCTGGTGATGCTGGCCGGCGTGGTCGCCACGGCGGCCTCCTTCGACCTGGTCGCCGAGCGGCCGACCGGAACGACGCCGACGCGGTGGCTCGTGCTGATCCTCGGTGGCCCGGCGCTGTTCGTGATCGGGCGCATCCTGTTCACCTATCTGGTGACCGCCATCGTGCCGTGGCGGCGGCTGGTCTGGCTGCTGCTGCCGGTGCTGGCGCTCCCGTGGGCCGGTGGCTGGCCGCCGCTGCTGGTCACCGTGGTCGTTGCGCTCGGGCTGGCCGGCGCCGCCCTGGTCCCGGCGAGCAATGTCCCGCTGACCAGACCGGGGCTGCAGATGCGGCGACCGCAACCCTGAGCCGCCGGGGCGGCCGGATCAGTCGAGGTGCCGACCGGTCCAGTCGGCGAGGTCCCGGGCGCAGGCGTCGACCGACTCCCGCCACGTCCGGGCCGCACCCTCCCCCGCCTCGTCGCTGACCTGCTTGACCAGACGGCACGGCACGCCGGCCTGGTTGGCGGCCCAGGCGACCGCGTACCCCTCCATGTCGACCAGGTCGGCGCGCTGCGCCAACCGGTCCCGCGCGGCGTCGTCGGCCACGAACGTGTCGCCGGTGGCCAGCACCGCGCCCTCGGCGGCCAGCGGCAGCGGCGCGCCGTAGGTCTGGCCGGTGAGCGTGCGCAGCAGGGCGGTGTCCAGGTCGTGCTGGAGCACGGTGGCCACCTCGTGGATCCCGGTCCAGCCGGGGCGTAACGCGCCCGCCGTGCCCAGGTTGAGCAGCAGGGCGGGGCGCGGCCCGCCGGCCAGCACCGCCGCCACCGCGCTGGCGGCGTTCACCTTGCCCATCCCGGTGAGCAGCACCGGCAGCTCCGGCGGCAGGTACCGGGCCTCCTCCTCGACGGCGAGCACCACCAGCGGACGATCGGCGCGGACCGTACCCCGAAGAATCACCGGAGCATCGTACGGGCCGCCCCGGCGGGATACTCGGCCGGTTCGGCGGGCTCGGCGCGAGCGCCGGTCAGCCCCCGGCGGTGACCGCGGTGGCGGTGACCGTGCCGTCGGTCGCCGGGCCACCCTGCACGGTGACGCTCTGTCCGGCCTTGAGGCCGCTCAGCTTGCTGGCCTTGGTGGTGCGGACCTCGGTGTCGTCGGTGGTGCGCACGGTGATCACGGTGCCGTCGGCGGTCTCCAGGTAGAGCGTTCCGCCGTCGACCAGCTTCACCTTCCCGTTGGTGGTCGCCGGCGCGGTCGCGCCACCGGTCTCACCCGTGCCGCTCGGCCCGGCGCCGCTCTGGCCACGCCCGCCGGCGCCCGGGAAGGCGGTGGGAACACCACCCGGGAAGCCGGCCCGCCCCGACCCGGTGGTGCTCGACGGCTCACCCCAGCGTTGCTGCACGTGAACCCCGCCCAGGAAACCGGCCAGCACCAGCACGAGCGCGCCGAGCGCCGGGGTTGCCCGGTTCCACCAGCGGCGCGGCGCCGCTGCGGCGAGCGCGGCGGTCAGGTCGCGATCCGGGGCCCCCGCCGAGGCCACCGGGTGGTCGTCCACCCGGTCGAAGATGACGGTGTCGCTGCTGTCCATGTCGGTTCCTCGCATGTCGGCCTACTCGTAGCGCAGGGCGTCGATGGGGCGCAGCCGGGCCGCCCGGGCCGCCGGAAGGCCGCCGAAGAACAGGCCGATCGCGACCGAGACCCCGAGGGCCAGCCCCACCGAGCTGGGCACGACCACCGGGTGGACGCCGACGATGGTGAACCGGGCACCGATCAGCGCCGCCGCCACCCCGAGCGCCCCACCGAGCAGGCTCAGCAGGGTCGCCTCCACCAGGAACTGGGTGAGCACGGTACGCCGGCGTGCCCCGAGCGCCTTGCGGATGCCGATCTCCCGGGTCCGCTCGGTCACCGTCACCAACATGATGTTGGTGATGCCGATGCCGCCGACCAGCAGGCTGATCGCGGCCACCGCGCCCAGCAGCACGGTGAACGTGTCGGCCGTCTCGGACTGGGTCTGCAACAGCTGCGCGGCGTTCTGGATCCGGTACGGGGTGCTGCCCGAGGTGGACGCCGGCAGGCGCTGAGCGAGCACGGTGGAGATCTGCCCCTGCGCCGCCGACACCCGATCCGGATCGCTCGCCTCCACCAGGATCGAGCTGAGCGGCCCGTACCCGGTGAGCACCTCGCGTACCGCCCGCAGCGGAGCGATCGCGGTGTCGTTGGCGTCCTGGAAGCCGGTCGAGGACTTCTCCGCCAACACCCCGACCACGGTGAACAGCGCGCCGCCCACGGTCACCTGCCGACCCACCGGGTCCACCCCGGCGAACAACTCGTCGGCCACGGTCCGACCGAGCACCACCACCCGGCGGCCCTGCGCCTCGTCGTCGGCGCTGAACGCGGTGCCGCTGGCCACCGGCGAGTTGGCCGCGGTGAACCAGCTCGGCCGGGTGCCGACGAACTGCGACACCTCGTGGTCGGCCCCCTCGAAGGTCAGGGTGGTGCTGGTGGTGGCCAGCGGGGAGACCGACCGTACATCGGGCGCGAGCACCGGGTCGGCGAGCGCGTCGGCGACCTGGAGGGTCAGCCCGCCGGCGCTGCCGCCCCGGTTGGTGCCGGTCACGGTCAGCGTGTTGGTGCCCAGCGCCTCGATCCGGTCGGTGATCGCCTGGGCAGAGCCGTTGCCGACGGCGACCAGCAGGATCACCGCGGCGACGCCGATCAGGATGCCCAACATGGTCAGCGCCGAACGCAGCTTGTTGGCGGCCACACCGCGCAGCGCGAACCGGACGGTCTCGGCGAGGTTCATCGGCCAAACCCCGCCGTCGTGTGCCGCCCGCCCTGCCGGACGTCCGAGCGGACCTGCCCGTCGAGCAGCCGGATCAGACGCCCGGCCCGGGCACCCACCTCCGACTCGTGGGTGATCAGCACGATGGTCCGGCCGGCCGCGTTGAGCTGGTCGAGGACGGCCAGGATGTCCTCGGTGGACTGGCTGTCCAGGTTGCCGGTCGGCTCGTCGGCCAGCACCAGTGCCGGCTCGGTGACCAGCGCCCGGGCCACCGCGACTCGCTGCTGCTGGCCACCGGAGAGCTGGTTGGGCTGGTGGTTCGCGCGATCGGCCAGTCCCACGGCGTCCAGCGCGGCGAGCGCCCGCTGCCGCCGCTGGCCGGCCCGTACCCCGGCGTACGCCAGTGGCAACTCGACGTTGGCCAGCGCGCTGGTCCGCGGAATCAGGTTGAACGCCTGGAAGACAAAGCCGATGAGCCGGTTGCGGACCAGGGCGAGCTGACGGTCGGCGAGGCGGCCGACGTCCACCCCGTCCAGCAGGTACTGCCCGCCGGAGGGCACGTCGAGGCAGCCGAGGATGTTCATCAGGGTCGACTTGCCGGAGCCGGAGGAGCCCATGATGGCCACATAGTCGCCAGCGGTGACGGCCAGCGAGACCCCGCGCAAGGCGTGCACCGCGGCCGGGCCCTCGCCGTACACCTTGGTCAGCATCCGGACGTCCAGGACCGGTTGGCGTGACACGTTTCCCGGCGTCATCAACGGGTTCCGTTCCCGCCCCGAGCACCGCCGCCGGGGACGCCGCCCCCGCCGGGGACACCACCGCCCGGGAAGCCACCGCCACCCGGCAGGCCGCCCCCGCCGGGGAGGCCGCCGCCGGTGCTGCCCGTGCTGCTGCTCTCCGGCAGCACCACCCGCTCCCCCTCGGTCAGCCCCGAGGTGACCTCGTACGCCTGGTCGCTGGCGAGCCCCACGGTGACCCGTCGGCTCTCCGTCCCCGTGTCAGTGACCACCGTGACGGTGCGCCGGTCGCCGGTGCCGCTGACCGCTGCCGAGGTGACCAACAGGACGTCCGCAGCGGTGCCGGTGATCACGGCGACCCGCACGGTCTGCCCCGGCTTCGCGCCGGCCGGCAGCTTGTCCACGCTGACCGTGACCCCGTAGGTGACCACGTTGTTGGCGGTGGTGGCCTGCGGATCGACCGCGACGACCTTGCCACCGGCCTCGGCCCCCTGCAACGCGTTCCACGTGATGGTGGCGGCCTGGCCGTCCTTGAGCCGGGTCGCGTCCGCCTCGGCGAAGCCCGCGGTGACCTGCAGCTTCGTCAGGTCGGCCAGCTCGACGAACCCGCTGGAGGTGGTGGACCCGGAGCTGGTGGCGCCGGTCGACCCGCTGCTGCCCTGCTGCCCGGTGGAGGAGCCCCCGGTCGAGCCGCCGCCGGTGGCGGAGCCTCCGGAGGAACTGCCCACGGTGCCGTTGACCGCGACCACCGTGCCGGCCATCGGCGCGGTCAGCCGGGTGCCGCTCACGGCGGCCTGCGCCTCGTCCACCGCCAGCTCGGCCTGGGTGACCGAGTTCTCCACCGATGAGGTGTCCGAACCGGCCTCCTCAGCGCGGTCCAGGGCGTCCCGCGCGGCGGTCAGGTCCGCCTTCGCCACGTCGAGGTCGCGTTGCGCGGCTGCCGGGTCGACGGTGGCCAGCAGTTGGCCCTTCTTCACCCGGTCGCCGACCCGTACCGGGATCGCGGTGACGGTGCCGGCGGTGGCGAAGCTGGCGCTGGCCGTCGAGGCGCTGCGCACCGAGCCGTCCGCGGTGACGGAGGCGGTCACGGTGCCCCTGGACACACTGACGGTCCGGGTGCCGGTGGACCTGGCATCCGCCGTCGAATCGCCGCGCACCGACAGCCAGGCCCAGCAGCCGCCGCCGACCAGCAGCAGGACCAGGGCGGCGTTGACCGCGACGGGGGGCCGGCGCAGGACGGCCGGCAGGCGCACTCGCATGCCGGTCAGCCTCGCCGGCACGGCTGGGAGGATCTTCGGCGCAAGCTCAGAGCTGGCTCGGAATAGGTGCCGCCGGATCGTCGCCCGACGGGGCCGGCTGCCGGGGTACGGCGGGCAACAGCACCCGGAATGTCGTCCCCGAGCCCGTCCCGGTGTCCAGCTCGATCCACCCGCCGTGCGCGTGCACGATCGACGCGGCGATGGACAACCCCAGACCGGAGCCGCCCCCGCTGCCCCGGCCCCGGCTCGGGTCGGCCCGGTACAGCCGCTCGAAGACCCGACCGGCGTGCTCGGCGGGGATACCCGGCCCGTCGTCGTGCACCTCCAGCACGGCGAACCCGTCGGCGGTCGGCGCGGGGACCGGCCCCGAGCGGACCACCGGCCCGGCCGGCGGGCCGACCAGCCGGCCGACCCGGACGGTCACCCGGGCTGCGGGCCCGGTGTGCTGCACCGCGTTGCCGACCAGGTTGGCGGCGACCTGGCGCAGCCGGTGCTCGTCGCCGAGCACGGTCGGCGTCTCGAAGGTCGGGTCGTGCTCGGCGAGCGTGCTCAGCCGCACCGGCCGGCCCGGCGTACGGGCGTGCGCATCCCGGATGGTGTCGGCGGCGATCTCCAGCAGATCCACCGGACGCAGCGTCGGCGTGCGCTGCCGGTCCAGTCGGGCGAGCAGGAGCAGGTCCTCCACCAGTACGCCCATCCGGGCTGCCTCGCTCTCGATCCGGCCCATCGTCTCGTCCAGCGCGGGACCGGGTGGGGTGCCGCCGCGCCGGTACAGCTCGGCGAAGCCGCGGATCGAGGTCAGCGGCGTCCGCAGCTCGTGCGACGCGTCCGCGACGAACTGCCGCAGCCGGCGCTCGGAGGCCGCGCGGGCGCTCATCTCGGTGCCGATCCGTTCCAGCATCAGGTTCACCGCGGCACCCAGCCGCCCCGGCTCGGTGTGCGGATCGGTGTCGTCCACTCGACGGGTCAGGTCGCCGCCGGTGATGCCGGCGACGACCTGCTCCATCCGGGTCAGCGGGCGCAGCCCGAGCCGCACCACCGAAGCGGCCAGCAGCCCGAGGCCGAGCAGCACTCCGCCGGTGACCGTGACGTCGATGAGCAGCAACCGGTCGGCGGTCTGGGTCACCTCGGCCAGGGAGGCGCCGACCACCACGACCCCGCCGGTCCCGCCCGCCGGCACGGCGAGCAGCCGCCAGTCCGCGGCGCCGTGGTCGCCGGAGACGGTGTACGGCCGGCCGGCGCGGGCGCGGGCGGTCACCTCGGCCAGCGATCCCGGGTCCGGTGCCGCCGCGCTGGGGGCGCTGCTGTGCTCGGCGTCGCGGGTGCCGTCGGCGCGGTAGAACAGGACGAGCTGGTCCGGACCGAGCCGGGCGATCCGTCCGACCAGGGCACCGGGTGGACCGGTGCCTGGGCGGGGCTCGCCGGTGAACGGGCGGACCTGTACGGCGAGTTGCTCGTCGACCCGGTCCACCAGGTAGCTGCGCAGCAGCAGCAGGCCGGCGGCGTTCGCCCCGAGCAGGGCCAGCGTGGCGAGCGCCCCGACGACCAGGACCAGTCGGGACCGCAGCGTCCAGTGCGGCCACGGGCGCACCCGGGGCAGGCGGCTCACTCGTTGCCGCGCGGCGCCCGCAGCGTGTAGCCCACCCCGCGCACCGTGTGGATCAGCGGTGGACCGGACCGGTCGACCTTGCGCCGCAGGTAGTAGACGTACGACTCGACGATCCGCCCGTCGCCGCCGAAGTCGTAGTTCCAGACCCGGTCCAGGATCTGCGCCTTGCTGACCACCCGACCGGCGTTGAGCAGCAGGTAGCGCAGCAGCCGGAACTCGGTGGGCGACAGGTCGACCGGCCGCCCGCCCCGGCGTACCTCGTGGGCGTCGTCGTCCAACTCCAGGTCGGCGTAGCGCAGCAGCCGGGTGTCCGGGGTCGGCGGGAGGTCCGACCGGGTACGCCGCAGGATCGCCCGGATCCGCAGCACCACCTCTTCCAGGCTGAACGGCTTGGCCACGTAGTCGTCCGCACCGGCCACCAACCCGGCGACCCGATCCTCGACGGTGTCCCGGGCGGTGAGGAAGAGCACCGGCACCGGCCGGCCGGCGGCGCGCAGGCGCCGGGCCACCTCGAAGCCGTCCAGGTCGGGCAGCATCACGTCGAGGATGACCAGGTCCGGAGCGAACTCCTCCACGGCGGCCAGCGCGGCCCGCCCGGATCCCGCCACCCGCACGTCGTACGCGACGAGCCGCAGTGTGGCGGCCAGCAGGGTGGAGATGTTCGGCTCGTCGTCGACCACCAGGAGGCGGGCGCTTGTGGACTCACCCTCGGCGGTCGGGGCGGGGCTGGCCGTGGGCGGCCGGAGGACGTTGGTATGCACTGGGACTGGGTACCGGACCGGGCTCGACGTTCGCTGTGCTGAACCTGTGCACCGGCTGTCACCAGGTGCGCAGCACCAGCTCACCGGCGGCGATCCCGGAGGTTATCTCGGTGTACTGGCCGCCGCGCAGCCCGACGGTGACGGTGCGGGCGGGCCCGCCGTCGGCTGGCAGCACGCTGCCGGTGCGGTCGGCGCCGTCGTGCACGGCGGTGGATGGCACGCGCAGCGCGTCCGGCACGGCACCGGTCTGCACCGTCACGGCGGCGCTCTGCCCGACCAGCAGGTTCTCCGGGGCGGTGGTGAAGGACAGCACCACGCCGTAGCGGACCATCGTGCCGTCTGCGGTGCCGACCGGGTCGACCTGCACCACGGTCGCCGCGAACGTCTGCTCCGGCCGGTCGGCCAGGGCCAGTGTCGCGCTCTGCCCGACCGCGAGCGCGCCGGCGTCGGCCTCCGGGAACTTCGCCACCACCTGCATGGCGTACGTGTCGGCCAGGGTGATGAAGGTGGCTCCGCGGCCTACCTGGCTGCCCACCGGGCCGGCAACGGAGAGCACGGTGCCAGCCATCGGCGCGGTGATGGTGGCGCCGTCGAGGGCCTCCTGCGCCTCGGTGAGGGCGGCCTCGGCCTGGTTGACCCGGCGCTGGGCGGTCAGGATCGGGTCGGTGCCCCGGGCGGTGGTTCCGGCGTCCCCGCCGCAGTCCGCGCCGCTCTGCCCAGGGGCGGCCGGCGTCCGGGACGCGCCCGATCCGCCGCCGGCGGTCGGCACGGGACCCCCGGGCGTACGGCTCGGCGCGGCGGAGGTCGCGGTGGTTCGGGGCGTTGGGCTGCTGCCGGGGGTGGGCGTGCCGGTGGCCGGCGTCGCCTCGGGCGTGCCGGTGGGCTGCGGCGAGCGCCAGGCCACCGGTCGTACCCCGGAACCGGTGCCGGTCTGGCAGCTCGCCGCCGGGTCGTCGGCCGCGTCCCAGGCCTTGGTCAGCGCGTCCCGCGCCTCGGCCAGGTCGGTCTCGGCGTCCTGGACGGTGTCCGCCGCGTCGGCAGCGTCGGCGTTAGCGATCGCCGCGAGCCGCTGGCCGACCTTGACCACGCTGCCCGGCCGGACGCTGACCGTCTGCACCGTGCCGGCGATGGTGAAGCCGAGGCTGCGGGTGGTGGCCGGCTGGACGGTGCCCGAGGTGGCCACCTCGACCGCGACCGGCCCCCGGTCGACGGCCACGGTCACCGGTCGGGTCGGCGCGTCCGCGGCGTCCGCGGTCCAGGCATGCACGCCGGCCGCGCCAAGCAGCAGCAGGCCGGCAGCGCCGGCCGCCCACCACCGGGTCCGCCGGGTACGCCAGCGTCGCTTCAGGCCGATCCCCATGGTCGGGCAGTCTGCGCAGCGCGCCTCGCGGTCGGCTCGACCCCACCTCAGAGTTGGCTCGGAACCGGACACCGGCTCGGGTGCTCGCCCCGCGCAGAGCGGGCAACCGGTAGAGCCGGTGCCCCTGGGTCGCTCCGAGGGAACTCCGAGCCAGGTCCGAGCCGCCGACGAGGTGCGGCCGGTTCGCTGAGCAACTACCGGATGAGGCGTGAGGAGCACCCGTGCCGTTGACCAAGAGGCGCCGTCGGCTGGCGGCCGTACTGACCGCCGCCGCCTCGGCAGTCCTGCTGCTAGCGGCCTGTGGCGGCGGGTCGGACGACGAGTCGACCGACGCGGACGGGGTGGGAAGCTCCTTCACGGCGTACCAGGACTGCCTGCGGGACAACGGCGTGGCGTTGCCGACGATGGATCCGTCCCGCGTTCCCGGCGCGCGGGGCACCGCCCGCCCGTCGGGCTTCCCGACCGCCCGCCCGTCAGGCATGCCGACCGACCGCCCGTCGGGCTTCCCGACCGACCGCCCGTCGGGCTTCCCGACCGCCCGGCCGTCGGGCAGCGCCGACCCGTCGCGGGGCGCGGGGCGCGGCTTCCCGGGCGGCGCTCGGCCGGAGGGGGTCGACGAACAGACCTGGCAGAAGGCGCAGCAGGCGTGTGCGTCGGTGCGGCCCAGCGGCCCGCCGGGCGGCTTCGGCGGCCCGGACGCGTCCGGCGCGCCGGGCGCACGACCGGGCGGATCGGGCGACGGGCGGTCCACCGCCTACCGCACCTGCCTGAGCGACCGCGGCCTGGATCCGGACCGGCTCGACGACAGCGACCCGAAGACCCGCGAGGCGTTGACCGCCTGCGCGGTACTCAGCCCGTCCCCGAGGACCTGACCACCACCGCGCCGGTCGCGCCCAGCCAACATTCAGCTCGGTCGCATCGCGCGTCCAGCGAGGTGGGGCAGGCTGGTCCGGCGAGCCACCGGACCCGTCCGGATGCGCCATCCCGACCACGTGGCGGCGCACCCCGACGTCGGCGGTCCGGTCCGCCGACCGAGAGGTGACGACGGTGTACGACGGGCAGGATTTCCTCCGCGACAATCGCTGGTGCCTGAGCCGGCGCACACTGCTGACCGGGGCCGGTGCGGTCGGCGCGGCCGGGCTGCTCAGCGCCTGCGGTGCCGGCGACCCTCCGGCCGGTCAGACGGCCGCCGAGCCCGGCACCGTGCTGACCCGTACCGGCGACGTGCCGGTCGGCGGCGGCACGGTCGTCGGCGGCGTGCTGGTCGTCCAGCCCGAGGCCGGCACCTTCACGGCGTACGACGCGACCTGCCCGCACCAGGGCGTACGGGTCGGCGCCCCCCGCGACGGGGTGATCACCTGCCCCGCCCACAACTCCACCTTCTCGGCCACCGACGGCGCCCGCCTGAGCGGCCCCGCCACCCGCGGGCTCACCGAAATCCCCGTCCGGGTGGACGGCACCGACATCCTCCGCGCCTGAAGATCGCGGGCGGTCACTCGTCGGCGAAGCTGTACAGCACGAAGTCCTTGTCCGCACCGCAGGCGATCACTCGGGTGTTCCATGAACACGACGCGCTGCGGACCTCCTGGAGCTCGCCCAACTCGTCGACCTCGCCTGACTTCGCCCACACACCGGCCAGGACGCGGTTGTCCGCCACCGTGCTGGGCGCCTTGGCGAAGACCAGCAGGTTGCCCTCGTCCAGTCGGGCCGCCACGCCGCGGCGGTCGCGCAGCACCGGCTTTCCGGCGGCGTCGAAGAGGGTGACCGTCGACTCCGGGCTGTCCCGCTGGGCGAGCAGTCGGGTGCCGAGTGGGACCAGGTCGGTCACGCCCGGCGCCGACCAGTGGATCGCCTGCTCGCCCTCGGTCGCCGCCACCACCTCGGTGCGCTCGGCGTCGCTGTTCGGCACCTCCAGCAGGCACGCCCGCCGCTCGCCGCAGGCCACCAGCTCCTTCGGCCGGTTCTGGTCGTTCCCGGCCCGGTAGAGCACCACCGGCTCCGCGTCAGAGCCCAGGTCGTACGCCAGCAGCTGGTACCCGCCCTCGTTGGCGGCCACGTAGAGCCGGTCCTCGTGCGCCACCACCAGGTCGTCGAGGTCGGCGACGCTGCCCCACTGGCGCAGCACATTGCCGGAGGACATGTCGAGCAGCCGCACCGACCGGTCCGCACCGACCTGCACCAGTCGACGCCCCTTGCCCGTCCACGGGTTGCGGGGCGCGCCGTCGAGGAAGGCCGGCCCGCCGGCCGCCTGATCGGTGCCCACCGGCCGGACGACGGTGCGACTGCCGCCGTACCGGTCACCGGGGTTGGCCTGGATCCACTTCTCGTTGCCGTTGGTCAGCCGCAGGCCGACCAGCCGGCCGCCGGCCCGGTCCACCAGCACCGCCACGTCGTCGGCGAAGTACACGTCGTCGTCGCCACGGACCATCCGCGACCAGCGCTGTTCGCCTGAGCGACCGTCGAGAATGGCCAGCGCGCGAGGGGTGCTGTCGCCCGGGGCGTCGGCGAGGACCGCGACCGCCCCCGGGACGGCGACCAGCCCCGTCCAGTCGTCGGCGGTGACGTCGGTCGGCTCGCGCCACAGCTCATCGCCGGTGGCCGTGTCGACGGCCACCACCTCCAGCCGGTCGTCCGGCAGCGGGTACCCGAGGTAGGCCCGGTCGCCGAGCACCGCCGTCCACATGCCGGCCGGCCGCTCGGCGCCGGCCGCCGGCCGGGACAGCTCGCTCAGCGCCCGGAACTCCAGGTCCGGGTAGCGGTCGCGGGTGAGGTAGAGGGTCGCCGCGGTGGCCACCCCGGCCAGGGCGAGCACCGCGCCGAGCACCACCCAGCGGGCCCGCCGCCAGCGCGTCCCGGTGGCCGGGGTGAGCGCCGACGGTGGGGGCGCTCCGGACCCGCCGACCAGGGTGGACGGTACGCCCGCCGGCCCGTGCACGGTCGGGGCCGACGCCCCGGGCCAGCCCGGCCCGGCCGGCAGGGTCGAACCCGGCCCGGGCTGCGACGGCAGGGTCGGTGCGATCGGTCCGGCACCGGCAGGCACGGTCTGCGTGGCGGAGTCTGCCCCGGCCGGGACGGTCGGCGCGGTCGAGCCTGCCCCGTTCGCCACGGTCGGGGCGGGTGGGGCGGCGGGTGACGTCGGCGCGTACGGCGGTCCGGCCGGTGAGGTCGGCACCGGTGACGCGGACGGGCCCGCCGGAGCCTGAGCGGGTACGCCGCCCGGGGCGGGCGGGGCGACGGGCGGTCCGGCGTACGCCGGCGCGGGCACCCCTCGGCGCAGCGGCAGATCGGTCAGCGCGCCCTCGGCCACCGGCAACTCCGGCTGGTCCAGCACCGTCGGCGCCACCCCCAGCTCGGCGTGCAGCATCCGGGCCACCAACGGGATCCGCGACGATCCGCCGACCAGGAACAGCCCGGAGAGCTGATCGGGGCGGAGTCCAGCGGCGGCGATCACCTCCCGGGCCCGGTCCACCGCGCGGCGCAGCAGCGGCGTGGCCACGCGCTCGACGTCCGCCCGGGTCAGCCGCACCGCCTCGGCCACGCCGGGCACCGCGACCGGCGCCACGGTGGACCGGGACAGCGTCTCCTTGGCACCCCGGACCTCGTCCCACAGCCGGATCTGGTCGCGGCGCTGCGCCACATCCGTCGGCCGGATCAACCGGGCCCACTGCGCGGCGTGCCGGTCGCCGACCAACTCGCCGACCCGCTGCATCAACGCCGCGTCAAGATCCAGGCCGCCGAGATCGGGCAGGCCACCATCGGCGACCACGCTGAAACCGGAGTCACCCCACGGGTCGGCGCCCTCGTTGCGCAGCACCGCGACGTCGAGCGTCCCGCCGCCGAAGTCGAACACCGCGATGGCGCCGCCGACCGGCACCGGCCGGTGCAACACCTGGGTGTAGTAGCGGGCGGCGGCCACCGGCTCACGCAGCAGCCGGGTGCCTGGTGGCGTCGGCCCGGCGAGGGTGTGCTCGGCCGCCTGCGGCCAGCCCGCCTGCATCAGCGCGTCGCCGAGCACCTGCCGTCGCGTCTCATCCCAGGCCGCCGGGCAGGTGACCACCGCCGGGGGCAGGAAGCCGACCGTGTTCACCGCGGCCCGCGCGACGGCCGCCAGCACCGCGGCGAGCAGCTCGGCCGGCGGGTACGAGCGGTCGCCGAGCAGTACGCCCGGCGCGTCCACCCGGCGCTTCGGGTTAGCCTCGAACCGGGCCGGGTCGGCCTGCGCCAGCCGCCGAGCGTCCCAGCCGGCGTGCAGCGTGCCGTCCGGGTCGGCGTACACACCGGACGGACTGACCGGCTGACCGTCCATCAGCAGCGGACGCGTCCGCCCGTCCGGCCATCGCAGCACCGCCACCGTGTTGGACGTACCGAGGTCGACGCCGAGAGCGAAGCCCTCGTGCTGTCCTGCCATCTGCCCGATACCTCCGCCGCGACGAGGGGAACTCAGCCCCGCATCGTACGCAGCCGGCACCGCCGCCCTGATCACTCGGTCACGCGGATGACGTCGGAGCCCACTAATCGGTGGAGTAGGCCACCGAACGCCAAGCACCGAACGCCCACTCGAGGTCCGCGGCGTCCGCGCTGGCGAAGACCGTCTCCACGTACGTTCCGTCGCGGAAGTTGTAGCCATAGAGGGTGAAAGCCGGGTCGCCGCTGTGGCGGTAGAGCCAGGCAGCCCTGTGACCGATCCCGTCGCAGCCGCCCTCACCTACCTTGCCTACTGGGTCCGGTGGCAACTCGGCGTCGAGCGAGGCGATGATGTCGGCACCGTCGGCACACCGCCACTGGACGCCTGGCGAGACACGCACCATCCGACCCGACTCGCGCCAGGTCGCGGCACTCTGTGTGTCGCCCTGCTGCGTCCAAGGACCGATCAGCTCGATTGACCAGCCACCACCCAGAGACCTTCGCACCCCTCCAGTGTGACTACCAGCCGTTCCGGCACAGCCGGCGGTTGCCGCCACTTCACTGCTGGCATCAGACGAGGCGCTGGACGCGGACCTTCGGACGCTCGTTCCGCAGGTGGCCATGCTTGTGCTGCCGGATCTGCTCGTCCCAGACTTCCTGGTCGTAGTCCGGGTCCGGCGGGATCCACCGGTGGGAGCCGTCGCTGTAGTGGAACTTCTCGTCCCCCGGCCGAAGAATGCTCATCGGATCCAGCCGAGGAATCGGTGGTGCAGGTAGCCGGCAGGAACGTGGGCCAGATCCCGGGTGGCGTCGACGAGCTGAGCGGCCAGATAGAGGGCCAGTGACACCGGAGCGCGGTCGTACTCGGCGACCAACTCTCGGCGGCGGGTCTGGCAGGGCCAGTCGCTGCCGCAGCCGCCACACGTCCAGGCTTGCGGGACAGGGCGGTGAGCCGTCACCGCGGACCGTTCTGGCTGGGCCAGTGGCCGCGGTTGATGGGGATTCGGTGACGACTACGGCACGGCAGATGCGCACCGCAGCGGCACATGCGTCGCCAGTGTCGCCAGGACCAGATCGGCCGGTGGCGGCGGGCGAGAGTCAGGGCGGTAGCAGAAAGGTATTCCTCGTATGAGACGCGCCGCATGTGCCCTCCCTCGTCAGCCACGAGGGCGACTTGTCCACCCCCGATGGAGGGACGCGGCGACCAACGATCTCGCACCGCACGCCGCGCCCCGTGACGAGGACGTTAGGTACGGCTGCGGGGTGGAATGGGTAAGGTTCGTACCCCTGAGTCAGGAGACCAGACCGACCTTCAACGCCAGGTCGCGGGCTTCGTTCCGCGTGGCACGCGGCCCGTCAAGCAGGTCCAGAGTGATCTGCCGGGCATAGCCGTTGAAGCGGATCGTCTCCGGAGCCGACTCGTATGCCTGCCGGAGAGTCGCCACGGCGGCTTCCTTGTCGTCCTTGCCGTAGTGGGCACGGGCGACCTCAATGAGGTGGCGCGCACGACGCGGCCTCGACGGAATGGCCGCCGCCTCGTGGCGACGCGCTTGCCGCACCGCCTCCCCGGACTTCTGCAACTCAACGGCCACGGTCACGGCGTGGGCACCCATGACGACGCGTGAGAACGACGTCTGCGGCTGATAAAACCCCTTCGGTAGACGCTTGGCCACCTCGTCCGCGCGGTCCCAGTAGCGCCAGGCGCGGCCCTCTTCACCGGCGCGGGCGGCGGTGTAGGCGGCCTCGAAGTGCAGCGCACCCCAGAGCGCAAGAAGGTTCGCGTTCGCATCGGCCGTGCGGGCTTCCAGAGCCGAGAGGATGTCGAGCGTCACCGCCATGGCGGTGTCCCAGTCACCGGCGTCCCGGTGCACCTGGCACAGGAACCACCCCGCGCTGGCCAGCGCCTCGGGATCACCGGACTCCTGCGCGGCCACCATCGCACGGTCGGCGACGCGCCACAGCAGTTCGGCGGCCGGCTGGTAGGCGAGAAACATCTGCGCGAGCCCAAGCGCCTCAGCCAACAGAGCCTGCGCCCGCCGACGGTCGGCACCCTCGTACGTCAGGGCGGCAGCCTGCGCATCCTGCACCAGAGCCGGCAGCAACGCGCCCAGCACCGTGCGATGGTCCGACGACTGGTGGCGTGCCCGCCACGCCGCCGAGAGACGGTCCCGCAGACGACTCAACGAGTCAGGAGGTACGTCACCGGACAGTGCGAAATGGTTCACCGCGTCCCGGACCGAGGCCAACGCCGGATGCTCCGGCCCGTTGACGGCAGCCGACCGGTCGCTCAACTCCCCGACCAGGGCGGACACGTCGACCTTGAGGGCACGGGCAATGCGGTCCAACATGTGCACGCGCGGCGGCAGAATGCGGTCCGTCTCCACCGCCTTCACCCACTCGGCGCTACGACCGACCAGCCCACCGAGTACGGCACGCGTCTTGCCGGATCGTTCGCGGTAGACCTTGAGACGCTGCCCGAAGCTCAACTCCGGCATGGAGTCCATCCCGCACCTCCTCATAGCCGGGATGCGTCACCGGCCCAACGGCCGCCGTCAGGTCTCACGCTACCGACCAGCACCCCGTCTGATAAGAGACGCGCTTGGCGCGGCTCCACAGGCCCAGGTGTACTGACCAGCGATGACGCTCAGACGTTCGAGCGTGGCTGCGCACGCAGTAGCCGGAGCTGACCGATCTCCGCGACGTTCTTCATCAGCTCGGAGTTGACCCAAGCGATCATGTGCGTGACCGTGGGATCGGGGTCGTCCTGCCAGGGGAACGGCGCGGTTCCTTCGAGGTCGGCGTCGGTGAGGCGGTCGAGGAGACCCAGCCACTCGGTGCGCAGGTCCCGCAGCCAGGCGACAGTCGGCTCGCCCGCGCCTGGCCACTCAACGTCCGTACGCTGCCGTGGTGGTTGCCCCTGAAGGTGATCCATGGCTACGGTCCACCACCAGCCGATGTGCCACGTCAGCCAGCCGATCGTCGGTACCGGGATCGGGTCGGGTTCGGTGTCGGCCCAGTCGGGGGTCCAACTGCCGTCAGAGCTACACCGTACGGACCAGCAGAGCGTGGCCGGCTCCCAGAGGAAGTCCGCGGGTTCGAGTCGCCCCAAGTGGTATTCGAACAGCGACCACGTCAGGTCGAACTGCCAGCGCAGGAGGGTCAGGGGCGGTACGGGCATCCGGCGATTCTGTCGCGGCTCAGCACCCCCGTCGACAGGATAATCAACAGCTTGCCGCTGGGGCCCGCCCCGGACGGGAAGGTCGGCCGGACGTAAGGGGATCGCAAGATCTGTGGAATCGTCGACCGCAGCGGTGCTGGCTAGGCTGGCCGGGGAGGTGGCCGGTGGCACAGCGGGTGCTCGTGGTCGACGACGACCGGACCGTCAGCGACGTGGTCTGCCGCTACCTGGAGCACGCCGGCTACGACGTCAGCCACGTCGGGGACGGGCTGGCCGCCCTGGACGCCGTGCAGGACCGGGCGCCACACCTGGTGGTGCTCGATCTGATGCTGCCCGGGCTGGACGGGTTGCAGGTGTGCCGGCGGCTGCGGGAGCGGCCGGACGGCGTACCGATCATCATGCTGACCGCGCGCGGCGACGAGGCGGACCGGGTGCTCGGCCTGCAACTGGGCGCCGACGACTACCTGGGCAAACCGTTCTCCCCACGCGAGTTGGTGCTGCGCGTCGGTTCGGTGCTGCGCCGGGCCGGGGAGCCGGCCGGGCCTGCGGCCGAGCCGCTGGTCGACGCGGGCCTGGAGGTGGCCACGGGGCCTCGGGTCGCCCGCCTGCACGGCCGCGAGCTGGCTCTGACGCTGCGCGAGTTCGACCTGCTGGCACACCTGATGCGGCACCCGGCACGGGCGTTCCGCCGCACGGAACTGCTGGAGCGGGTGTGGGGCTGGAACTTCGGCGACCAGTCCACCGTGACCGTCCACGTGCGGCGGTTGCGGGAGAAGATCGAGGACGACCCGGCCGAGCCCCGGCGGATCGTCACGGTCTGGGGCGTCGGCTACCGGTACGAGCCGACCGATGCGTGACCTGGCGCTGATCTTCGGCGCAGCGCTCGCCGCAGCACTCGGGGTCGGCCTGGTCGGCGCGCTGACCCTGCGGCTGCTGCGCGACCGGTCGATCACCGTGCACGTGTGCGTCCTGCTCACCGTCACCGTGGCCGCCGTGGTGGCCGGAGTGGTGGTGGTCGCCCAGGCGATGTTCCTGTCCCCGCACGACCTCCAGGTCGTGCTGCTCACCGTTGCCGCTGCGGCGGTGGTGAGCCTCGCCGTCGGCTGGCATTTCGGGCGTCGGTTGGCCGTGGCCGCGGTCTGGGCGGACCAGGCCCGGGAGCGGGAGCGTCGGGTCGAGAAGGGTCGCCGGGACCTCGTCGCCTGGGTGTCGCACGACCTGCGGACGCCGCTGGCCGGGCTGCGGGCGATGGCGGAGGCGTTGGAGGACCGGGTGGTCGACGACCCGGCGACGGTTGCCAAGTACCACCGGCGGATCCGCGCGCAGACCGATCGGATGACTCGCCTGGTGGACGACCTGTTCGAGCTGTCCCGGATCAACGCCGGGGCGCTGCGGCTGACGCTGTCGGCGGTGCCGCTCGGCGAGGTGGTCTCCGATGCGCTGGCCAGCGCCGCACCGCTGGCCGAGGCCCGCCGGATCAGACTGGTGGCCGCCGAGTCGGGCTGGCCCACCGTGCTGGCGAGCGAGCCCGAGTTGGCCCGGGTGGTGGGCAACCTGCTGCTTAATGCGGTGCACTACACCCCCAGCGACGGCACCGTTCGGGTGGCCGCCGGGTGCGAACGCGACGCCGCCTGGCTGGCGGTCGCCGACACCTGCGGCGGCATCCCGGAGGACGACCTGCCCCGACTGTTCGACGTGGCGTTCCGGGGTGAGCCAGCCCGCACTCCCCGCTCGGGCGGGGAGGGCTCGGGCGGGCTGGGGTTGGCGATCGTCCGAGGGTTGGTCGAGGCGCACGGCGGTCGGGTGGACGTGCAGAACGTCGTCGGCGGCTGCCGCTTCGTGGTCCGCCTACCGGCGGCGTGACCTGCGTCGAGCGGCCGGCCCGTACGGTCAGGTGCGGTCGGAGACGGGGTGGACGGCGGTCAGCTCACCGAACCAGCGCCGGCCCCGGGGGAAAAGCTCCCGCACGGCCAGCCCGGCGGCCCCGGCGACCTGGTGGACGACGTGCGCGTCGAGCCGGGCCCAGCGGAACGGTGGGCCGAGCCGGAGCCGGCCGGCCGGATAGGTGGCGGCCACCCGGGCGTGTCCCTGCCAGAACCCAGCGCCGGGGGGCTCCAGCTCCACCAGCACGGTGCCGCCGGGCCCGAGCAGCGTCCGGCACCGGTGCAGCAGCGCGACCGGATCTCCGCCGATGCCGATGTTGCCGTCGATCAGCACCGCGTGTGCCCACCGGCCCTCGCTGGGTAGCGGGTCGAACAGGTTGCGGCGCAGGGCGACGGCGCCCCGGGCTCGGGTCAACCGCACCGCGTGCGCCGAGACGTCCACGCCGACGGCCGCCAGCCCGGCCCGGGCCAGCGCCACGGTGAGCCGGCCCGGCCCACAGCCGAGATCCAGCGTCGGCCCGACGCACCGAGCCACTACCGCGGTCACGGCCGGCTCGGCCGGGCCGTGCCAGCGTCGCACCGGAAGCCGGCTGCGCACCCCGTCGCCGTGCACCAACCACCGACCGCCCGCCGCTCGGTCGCCCAACGCGGCGGCGAAGCCGTCGGGCCCGGCGTCACAGCCCGGCGAGCCGTCGCACCCGGCGGGGCGGGGCGGTGCCGCCTCGGGCGGGACGTCAACTGCCGTGTCGACCGGGTTCATCGCCGGTCCCCCGGCACCAACGCGAGCTGGACCGCGGCGACCTCCCGGGCGAACCTGCCGTCCGGCACCTCCGCCGCCACCGCCAGCGCGTCAGCCCACTCGTCGACGTCGCGCAGGACCGGCAGCGGCACGGTCCGCAGCCCTCGCCCGGTCAGCGCCGCCCAGGTGTCGTGGCCGGTGTCGGGCGTCGACATCGGCACCCCGCGCAGCACGTCCGCGTGCCGGGGGTCGCGCAACCCCAGCGACCACCAGCCGCCGTCGCGTGCCCGGCCGAGAACCGCGTCGGCGGCCCGCAGCCGGCGTACCGCGGCGGCCAGCCGGACCGGGGTCAGCTGCGGGGTGTCCATCCCGATCTGGAGCACGGGCCGACCCGGGTACGCCGCCGCCACCTCGGCGTACGCGTTGGCGAGCCGGTCGCCGAGCCCGGCGCCCCGCTGGTCCAGCACCGGCCAGCCGGTCAGGGCGGCGGTCAGCTCGGCGGCGTCCTCCGCCTCCGCCAGCCGGCCCGTAGAGGCCAGCACCGGGGTCACCCCCGGCGTGGCGCGAACGGCGTCGAGCGTGTCGCGCAGCGCGGCGGCGGCGATCTGGGCCGCCTGTTGCGCGGTGGCCGGCGGGCAGAGCCTGGTCTTCACCGCCCCGGGCACCGGCGCCTTGGCGACGACCAACAGAACGGTCACCGGGGGCCGTCCACGGTGCGCAGCACGCCGGCGAAGTCGCGGGTGGCGCGCAGGGTGCCCCGGACCGAGCCGGACACCTTGGATCGGGTGCCGGCGGCTCGCGGCGCGTACGTCACGTCCAGCTCGTGGATCCGCCAGCCGGCGGCGGCGGCCCGGATCAGCAGTTCGAGGGGGTAGCCGAAGGCCCGGTCGGCGACGCCGAGGGCGAGCAGCTCGTCGCGGCGGGCCACCCGGATCGGGCTGAGGTCCCGCAGGGGTACGCCCCGACGCCGCAGCAGCGCGGCGACCAGAGCCGTACCGGCCCGGGCGTGCCACGGCCAGACCCCGGCCCCGACCGGTCGACGCCGGCCCACGCTGAGATCCGCCGTGCCGGCCGCCACCGGGTCGACCAGGGCCGGCAGCTCGGCCGGGTCGAAGGAGCCGTCGGCGTCGAGGACGCAGATCAGCTCACCGTCGGCGGCTTCCAGGCCGGCGTGCACCGCCGCGCCGTACCCACGGCGGGGCTCGTGGACCACCCGGGCGCCGTGCCGGGCGGCTACCTCGGGCGAGCCGTCCCGGGAGCCGTTGTCCACCACGATGGCCCGGTAGCCGGGTGGCAGGGCGGTGAGCACGCCGGGCAGGGCGGCCGCCTCGTCCAGGCAGGGCAGCACCACGTCGATCTGAGTCGGCATACCGCCGACGCTAGGACGGCACCCGGCCGGCGGAGGCCGGAATGTGCTTACCGAACCCTTACCACCAGGGCATTTCTTACCGTCCGGTGACGGGCCGGCGGTTCCGCCCCGGGAGGGCGGGCTGTCGCCGTACCGTCCGGTGGTCATGACCTCGACCGCCGCTCCCGCCACCGCCCCCGGACGGGCCACGACCCGCCGCTTTCCGGGGGACCTGCTGGTGCTGGGCGTGGAGGCGGCGCTGCTCGCGGTGGCCGTGCTGGTGGGGGCGCTGCTCAACGCGCGCGGCGCCGGGCTGCACGCCGACGCCGCCCCGCTGTACGCGAGCTGGCGGCCGCATGTGGGCTGGGGCAGCCCGGCCGCGCTGCTGGTCGCGGTCGCGGTGGTGGGCTGGGGCGCACGGTGGACCCGCACCGCCCGGTGGGGTGTCCTGCTGGTCGCCGCGTGGTTGGCGGCGGTGGCCTGGACGCTGTCGTTGGCCCTGGTGGACGGCTGGTCGGCGGGGCTGGCCGGGCGGCTCACCCCGCAGGCCGAGTACCTGCACGAGGTTCCCCGAGTCACCGACATCCCGGCGATGCTGGCCGGATTCACCGGACGCATCCTGGACTTCCAGCCGGACGCCTGGTCCACCCACACCGCCGGGCATCCCCCGGGCGCACTGCTGATCTTCGTCTGGCTGGACCGGGTCGGCCTGGGCGGGGGTACCGCCGCCGCGCTGGCCTGCGTGCTGGTCGGGGCCACGGTGTCGGTGTCGGTGCCGGTGACGCTACGGGCGCTCGGCGCGGCCGACGCGGCCCGCGCGGTGCTCCCGTTCCTGGTGCTGCTGCCGGGTGCGGTCTGGGTGGGCGCCTCCGCCGACGGCATCTTCGCCGCCGTGGTCGCGGCCGGCCTCGCCCTGCTGGCGGTGCGTGGCCGGGCCGCCGCAGCGGCCGGCGGCGCGGTGCTCGGCTTCGCACTGCACCTGTCGTACGGGTTTCTGCTGGTCGGGGTGCTCGCGCTGGCCGTGCTGGCGCTGCGGCGGACGCACCGAGGGGCTGCGCTGCTCGCCGCGTGCGCCGGGGTGGTGGCCGTGACGGCGGTCTTCATGGCGGCGGGTTTCCACTGGTGGGACGGGTACCGGTTGGTGGTCGAGCGGTACTACCAGGGCTGGGCCGCCGACCGCCCGTACGGCTACTGGGTGTGGGCCAACCTGGCCGCCCTGCTGCTCAGCGCCGGGCCGGTGCTCGGGCCGGCGCTGCGGCGGGTGCTGCTGGCCGGCCGATCGGAGTGGTGGCGACGCGGGCTACCGGCTCGTGGCCGCCTCGCCGGGCGAGCTGCGCAGCGCGGAGCGCTGCCGGCCCGCGCCCCCACGCCGCCGGCCGGGCCGGCACCGGGCGGCCCGCGCTTCGGTCCGGGCGCGGCGGCGAGCGGGTGGCGGGCCGCCGGCCGCGTGACCAGACCGGCGGCAGCGGCGGTACGCGCGGTCGGGCCGACCGTGCTGCTGCCGCTGGCCGCCGCGGTAGCGGTGCTCGGTGCGGACCTGTCCGGGCTGAGCAAGGCCGAGGTGGAGCGGATCTGGCTGCCGTTCGTCGTCTGGCTGCTGGTGGCCACCGCGCGTCTGCCGGCCGGCTCGCGGCGCTGGTGGCTGGCCGGGCAGGCGGCCACCGCCCTGGCCGTCAACCACCTGCTCTGGACGGTGTCCTGACCACGGGCGCGGCGGCACCCCGGACGGGACGCGTGCGGCGCGCCCTGGCGTGGGGGCGCTACCCCGCTCGAGCATGATGACTCTGAGGCATAAATATGCCCCAGAGTCATCACGCCTAATACCCACACCGCCTCGGCCAAGTTGGCCGCGCGCGCGGGGGATGCTCGGTCAGCCGGCGATGGCGGCCGGTTCGCGCAGCGGGTCGGTGGCGAAGCCGGCAACCCCCTCGGCGAAGCCGACCCGGGCGGTGTAGCCGAGCAGTTCGGCGGCCCGGCGCGGGTCGGCCACCACGTGCCGCACATCGGCCGCCCGGGCGCCACCGACCACCTGCGGGGCAGGTCCGCCCATCGCCTCGGCCAGGGTGACCGCCAACTCCCCCACGGTGTGCGGCTCGCCCGAGCAGACGTTCACCGGCACCAGCGTGGCCGGCGGCGCGGTACTGGTCAGGGCCAGCAGGTTCGCCTTCGCCACGTCAGTGACGTGCACGAAGTCGCGCTGCTGCCGGCCGTCCTCCAGCACCCGGGGAGCCTCGCCGGCTGCCAGCGCGGACCGGAAGATCGACGCCACTCCGGCGTACGGGGTGTCGCGGGGCATCCGGGGACCGTAGACGTTGTGGTAGCGCAACGCCCAGACCGCGCCGCCGGTCTGCCGGGCCCACGCCGCCGCCAGGTGCTCCTGGGCGAGCTTGCTCGCCGCGTACGTGCTGCGCGGTTCCAGCGGCGCGTCCTCGGGCACCAGCACCGGGTCGAGGCCGAGGCCGCAGCGTGGGCAGGTCGGGTCGTACCGGCCGGCCGCGATGTCCTCGGCCCGCCGGGGCGTGGGACGCACCGTGCCGTGGCCGGAACAGGTGTAGCGCCCCTCGCCGTAGACCACCATCGAGCTGGCCAGCACCAACCGGCCGATCCCGGCCCGGTGCAGCGCGGCGAGCAGCACCGCCGTGCCGTAGTCGTTGTGCGTGACGTAGTCGGGGGCGTCCGACGGGTCGAGGCCGTGCCCGACCATCGCCGCCTGGTGGCAGACCGCGTCCACCCCGGACAGCAGTCGGTCCAGCAGCGGGCCGTCGCGGACGTCGCCGCGTACCACCTCGTGGCGGCGGGACCAGGCGGGCAGCTCGCCGCCGTGCGCCTGGGGCAGCAGCGCGTCCAACGCCACCACCTCGTGCCCCTGCTCGACCAGCAGGTCGACGACCTGCGACCCGATGAACCCGGCCGCGCCGGTGACCAGTACCCGCATTCCGGTCACGGTAGGACGGACCGGGTACCCGGCGGGCCGGTTCGGGTGACCCGTAAGGAGTTCGCAACAGCTCGGCGGCGCGGGCGACCGGTAAGTGTTCGGTAATACAGCAAACCGGCCCGAACCATACCGGCGCGGTCTAGCCTGCCCGCAGCGCACCCGCCACCGCCCCTCGGCGGTCCGGCGCGCGCCGGCCGGCGGCCCGCGTCGGTGTCGGTGTCGGCTCGGCGAGGAAGGAGCAGTGGTGGCCACCAGCAGATCCGGCCCGAGCGGCCGGACCCCCGCGCCGGCCGCGGGTGGCTACGGCGCGCCGCGCCGGTTCTGGCGGTCGTTGGACCGGCACCGGCCACCCGGGGTGGACGCGGTCGAACGGAGTTGGCGCAGTCCGCTGCGCGGTCCGTGGCTCACCGCTGTCTACGGGTCGGTGCTGCTGGTGGCGCTGCCCCTGGTGATCATCACGGGGCTGCTCGACTACGTCGCCTACGGCCCCCGCTTCGACCAGGCGTTGCCGAGCAACGTGGGCTGGCTGCGGCTGCCCGACTTCGACTGGCCGACCCGGCCGTCCTGGCTGTTCCGGGTCACCCAGGGTCTGCACGTGACGCTCGGGATCGTGCTCATCCCGGTGGTGCTGGGCAAGCTCTGGTCGGTGCTCCCGAAACTGTTCGACTGGCCGCCGGCGCGCTCGCTGGCCCAGGTGCTGGAACGGCTCACCCTGCTGCTGCTGGTCGGCGGGATCCTGTTCCAGATCGCCACCGGCCTGCTCAACATCCAGTACTCGTACCTGTTCGGCTTCGACTTCTACACCGCCCACTACTTCGGCGGCTGGATCTTCACGGGCGCGTTCGTGGCGCACGTGGTGCTCAAGTTCCCCCGGCTGGTGGCCGCGCTGCGGTCCCGGCCCCTAGGCGCCGAGCTGCGGACCCCGCGCACCGCGACCCGGCCCGAGCCACCCGACCCGGACGGTCTGGTCGCCGCGGCGCCCGGGGCGGCCACGGTCAGTCGGCGCGGCGCGGTCGGCCTGGTCGGCGGCGGAGCGCTGCTGCTGGCCGCGCTGACCGTCGGGCAGAGCCTGGACGGCCCGCTGCGCCACACCGCGCTGCTGCTGCCCCGGGGCCGACAGCCCGGCCCCGGACCGAACGGCTTTTCGGTCAACCGCACCGTCGCCGCCGCCGGCGTACGCCCCGAACAGACCGGCACCGGCTGGCGACTGACCCTGCGCGGCGGCGGCCGGACGGTGACCCTGGACCGCCCCGGGCTGCTGGCCATGGCGCAGCACACCGCCGCGCTGCCGATCGCCTGCGTGGAGGGCTGGTCGACCCGGCAGACCTGGACCGGCGTACGGCTGCGCGACCTGGCCGCCCTGGTCGGGGACGCCGACCCGTCCGCCGCGCGGGTGTCGTCACTGGAGAAGGCGGGGCTGTTCCGTCAGGCGGTCCTCGCGCCCAATCAGGTTCTCGATCCGGATTCGCTGCTCGCCCTGCGGGTCAACGGCGTCGACCTCTCCCCCGACCACGGCTACCCGGCCCGGGTCATCGTCCCGGCCCTGCCCGGGGTGCACTGCACCAAGTGGGTCGCCGAGATCGACTTCCGGGGCCGGGCCGATGAATGAGCTGGCCGCCCGGCTGCGCACCGGCTACGGTGCCGGCCCTCGGCATCTGATCGTGGTGACGGCCGCCATCGTGCTCGCCGGCTGGGTGGCGCTGCGGCTGGCCGGGGAGGCGACGGCCGGCCGGATGCTGCTCTGGTTCCTCGGTGCGGTCATCGCCCACGACCTGGTGCTCTTTCCGGTGTACGCGACCGCCGACCGGATGCTGCGGGCCGTCGTCCGCCCCGGGACGGACCGCCGGGTGGCGCTGCTCAACCATGTCCGGGCGCCGGTGCTCGCGAGCGCCCTGCTGTTCCTGGTCTTCGCCCCCGGCATCCTGCGGCTCGGCGAGAGCACCCACCTCGCGGCGACCGGACAGGACCAGCGGCCCTACCTGGCCCGCTGGCTGCTGCTCAGCGCCGCCCTGTTCCTGCTCAGCGCCCTGACGTACGCCATCCGCGCCCTCGCCGGCCGACGTCAGGTTTCGCCGAAGCGGTCGGAGAGGGCGTAGCGGAGCAGCACCACGTCGCCGATCTGCCGGGCCTCGGCCAGCCGCGCCCGGCGCCCGGCGTGCCAGGGGAAACTGCCCTCGCCGACAAACCGGGGCGCCCGGTCGTCACCGACGAAGAACGGGGCGACCACCAGGTGCAGTTCATCGGCGAGGCCGGCGGTGAGGAACTGCGCGTGCACCGTCCCGCCGCCCTCCACCATCAGCCGCCGCACGCCCCGGGCAGCCAGATCGGCCAGCAGCCATCCGGGGTCGACCGGCTCACCAGCGTCCACCACGGTGGCCAGCCGGCCGAGCCGCTCCTGGGTCTTCTCCAGCGCGCCGGTGGCGCAGTAGACGAGCCGGGCCGGGTCGCCGGCGGTGAAGAACCTGGCGGTCGGGTCGAGGTCGCCTCGGGCGGTCAGGGTGACCTTGGTGGGTGAGGCGGGCCGGCCGCACGCCACCCGCTCGGCCCGACGGTGGGCCGAGCGGACCAGCAGCCGGGGATCGTCGCGGCGGACGGTGCCGGCGCCGACCAGGATCGCGTCGCAGCTGGCCCGGACCGCGTCGACCCGGTCCAGGTCGTCCTCGTTGGACAGCAGCAGCCGCTGGTCGGAGGTGTCGTCAATGTACCCGTCGATCGAGGTGGCGCAGCTCAGCAGCACGTACGGCCGCGCCGTCGCCGGCCAGCAGCTCACCGGGAGACAGGCCGGTCGGGGGTACGGCCCGTCGGCGCCGGCGGCGCACCCTCCGCCACCAGCGCCTCAGCCGCCCCGGCCTCCGCTGCCGCCCCTGTCGTGGCTGCCGCCGTGGTCTCGGCTGCCTCGGTCTCCGCCGCCTTGGCCGCCTTCGCCGCCAGGTAGCCGGCGTTGGCCGGGGACAGGAAGACGCTGGTGGGCACCCGTTCGGCGACCGCCACGCCCAGCCGGGTCAACTGCTCGGCCTTGTCGGGGTTGTTGCTGAGCAGCCGGATCCTCGGCACACCGAGGGTGGCCAGCATCTGCGCGGCCACGCTGTAGTCCCGCTCGTCCTCGCCCCTGCCGAGCGCGAGGTTCGCCTGGTAGGTGTCCAGCCCCGCGTCCTGCAGGGCGTACGCGTCGAGCTTGGCGTACAGGCCGATGCCGCGGCCCTCCTGCCGCAGGTAGAGCAGGAAACCACCGGCCTCGGCGATCCGCTGTGCCGCCTCGCGCAACTGCGGCCCGCAGTCGCAGCGTTGACTGCCGAACACGTCGCCGGTCAGGCACTCGCTGTGCGGCCGGACCAGTGGCGGCTCACCGTCGGTGGCGAGCCGGTCCAGCGCGCCGGCCCAGTCGCCGAGGCCGAAAGCGAGGTGTTCCCGGCCGTCCACCAGGCCCTTGAACGAGAACACCCGGGCGGTCGTGGCGTAGCCATCGGGAAACGCCAGCGGCACCGTGACCTGCGTACGGACCGTGGCGACCGGCAGTGCTTCGCGCATGGGACTCCTTTGTCCAGCGCCACCGTCACGCGGCGACGCGTACCGTCTCACAACCGGCTCAACAGCCGCCGCCGGAGGGACCTTCCCGACCGGCGGCCGGAACCCGAGCCCGCCGGGCGAGCAGCACCGCGGCCCCGGGCAGGCTGGCCACCAGCACAAGTGCACCGTAGACGGTGGCGGTGGCGACTCCCTCGGCCGCGCTGAGCCCGGCCGCGCCGAACGCCCACGCGGCCACCCCCTCGCGCGGGCCGAAGCCGGCGATGTTCAGCGGCAGCCCCATGGCGAGCAGGGCGAGCAGGGTCAGCGGCAGCAGCCGGGACAGTGGGGCGTCCGAGCCGGCGGTGCGCGCCGCCACCAGGAAGGTGGCCAGGTGACCGGCGACCATCACGGCGGAGGCGAGCAGCACGCCGAACCAGGTCCGTCGGGCCAGCAGCCCGGCCCGGATGTCCGCCACGGCGGTGCGCAGCCCGCGCGCCCACCGCGAGCGGCCGGCGTGCGACAGGATCCGTGCCAGCAGCACGGCGGCCAGCCCAGCGGCGGCCAGCAGCGCGGCGGCAGCCGGCAGGTACGGCCGCACCGGGGACGGGAAGGCGGCCAGCACCACCAGCGCGACGGCCACCAGGACCACCTGACCGGCGGCACGTTCCCAGACCACCGCGCGGATGCCCCGGCTCACGTCGCCGGCGTCCCGGCCGTGGCGGACCGCCCGGTGTACGTCGCCGAGCACCCCGCCGGGCAGGGTGGCGTTGAGGAACACCGCCCGGTAGCAGTGCGCCACCGCGGTGGCCAGCGGGAGCCGTACGCCCAGGCCACCGGCGACCAGGCTCCACCGCCAGGCCGCACAGACCGTGGTGAGGACGCCGATGAGCAGTGCCGCGGCCAGCGCCGGCGCGTCGATCAGTCGCACCCCGGCCAGGAACGGGCCGCTGCCCACCTGCCACAGCAGGACGGCGAGCAGACCCACCCCGCCGACCACTCGTGCCCAGGCCCAGAACATCGGCGCCGGTCCTCCCTGAAGATCGTCCACTTGCTCTAGTGCACGTACCCGGGGCGTCAGCGGTTCATCCCTGGGCGAGTAGGTCCCGGTGCTCGACCAGCACTCCGAGCCGGCCAGCCGCCGCGTCGGCCAGCCGGCGTTCGGCGTAGGCCCGGGCGGGGCCGGCCAACTCGGGTCGCTGTTCGCAGGCCGCGCCCAGCCAGCCCCGGAACCACTCGGCGGCCAGGTCGGCCTGCTCCGGGCCGAGCCGCCACGGGCTGGGCCGCTCCCGCACGTTGACGCCCCGGCGGGCGAACGCGGCTGCGGTGGCGGCGACGGCATCCGGGCCGAGCAGCCGCCGGCCGTCGACGGTACGCCGCTGGTGGTCGTTGAACGCGGCCTCGATCACCGGGTCCAGCGGGTCCGCCGGGGTGAGCCTGACCTGCCCGGTCACCGAGAGCGCGAACAGGGCAGGGCGCCCGGCGTCGGCGCAGGCGGCGACCACCCGCTCGACCTCCTCGGCGGTCAGCATGTCCAGCAGCGCGGACGCGGTGACCAGCGCACTGTCGGCCAGGTCGGTGGCGGTCAGCCGGGTGAGGTCGCCGTGCCGGGTGCTGACCGTGACGGGTGCTCCGTCGGCGGCGGTGACCCCGGCCATGCCCTCGGCGGCACGGGACAGCAGGTCGGCGTCCCGGTCGTGCAGCACCCAGTGCTGCGGCCCTGGCAGGCGGGCCGCCAGCCAGCGGCTCATCGAGCCGGTACCGCTGCCCAGGTCGTGGATCAGGGTCGGGGCGTCACCGGTCAGCCGGGGGCGGAGGGCGTCCACCAGGTCCTCGGCACGGGCCGCCGCGTCGGCGGGCTCGCGCAGCCGCAGCCAGTCGGCGAACGGCAGGGTCTCCTCGACGGTCACTCCGCCACCTCCTCCAGCACCACGGCCAGGCGCGCGGTGGTCACCGGCCAGTCGATCAGGGTGTCGCGTCGGGCGAGCGCGGCACGCCGCAGCCGGGCGCGCAACTCGTCGTCGCCCAACCACCAGCTCAGCGCGCCGGCCAGCGCGGCCGGATCGTCCGGTGGGACCAGCAGCCCCGGCAGGTCACCATCGGGGGTCCGCCCGAGCGCCTCCGGTAGGCCGCCCACCGCTGTGCCCAGCACCGGCAGGCCGCGGGCCAGCGCCTCGGTGACGACCATGCCGTACGTCTCGCCCCGCGACGGCAGCACGAGCAGGTCAGCGGCGGCGTACGCGTCGTCGAGCGCCGCACCGGTCAGCGGGCCGGCCAGCCGGACCCGGTCGGTGAGGCCCGCGCCGGCGAGCCGGTCGCGCAGCCGGTGCACCAGCTCGGGCTCCCGGGTCAGCGTGCCGACGCAGACCAGCGTCCAGGGCACCGCGGCCAGGACGGACAGGGCGTCGACCAGCACGTCGTGGCCCTTGTGGTGGGTGACCGCGGCCACGCAGAGCAGCCGGTCGCCGGTGGCCGAGCCGGGGGGCACCGGCGACGTCGGCGTCACCCCTGGCGGCGCGGCCCGGACCCGGTCGGCGGGCAGCGGATGGCGGGCCAGCAGGCGGCGGCGGGTCCACTCGCTGGTGGTGACGACGGCCCGGGCGCTGGCCAGCGCACGGGCCTCGGCCTCGTCGTCCAGCGGCATGTGCACCAGGACGACCAGGCGCAGCCGTCGGCTGTGCGGGGTGAGCAGGTCCGGCACGGTCGAGGCGATCAGGCCGTCGAGCAGCACCACGGCGTCGCCCGGCACGGCGGCGAGCAGCCGGGCCAGCTCCGCCCGGGCGGCCGGGTCGGGGTGCGGCCACGCGCCGGGCACCGGGTGCTCGTGCACCGACCAGCCGTGCTCGCCGAGCCCGGCGCAGATCCGCCGGTCGTAGACGTTGCCGCCGCTGGGCGTGGCCGGGTCGTCGATGTCGCCGGGCAGGACGACGTGCACCGCGCGGCGGTGCGGGCCGAGGGGCGGGGCCGCACCGGAGGCGTCCGGCCCGCATTGCGGCACCGCCCGGCCGGCATCGATCACAGCGACCGCTCGTAGCTGGCCCAGGCGACGTGCGACTCGTGCAGGGTGACGGTGATACCGGCCAGCTCGCGCGCACCGGCGCCCAGGTCGCCGGTGCGCACCCGCTCGGCCAGCCGGTCGGCGACGGTGCGGGCCAGCACCTCGGTGGTGGTGTTCACCCCGGCGAACGCGGCCTCGTCGTCGAGGTTGCGGTAGGTCAGCTCGCCGAGCACGGCCCGCAACTGCTCGGTGGCCAGGCCGATGTCGACCACGACGCCGTCGGCGTCCAGGTCGGGCCGGCGGAACGTCGCATCCACCACGAATGTCGCCCCGTGCAGACGCTGGGCGGGGCCGAACACGTCGCCCCGGAAGCTGTGGGCGATCATCATGTGATCCCGAACGGTCACGCTGAACATGGTCACTCCCCGTCGTAGGTGATGAGGTGGCAGAGCGCGGGCAGGTCGCCCGTGCTCAGTCGGGCGAGCACGTCGGGCAGCTCCGCGAACCGGGACGCGCCGGTGATCAGCGCGTCGAAGGCGGGGTCGTCGAGCAGGTCCAGGGCGAGCGCCAGCCGGTCGGTGTAGCTGCGTCGTCCCCGTCGGGCGGGTGCGACCATGCCGACCTGGCTGCTGCGCACGGTCAGCCGGCCGGAGTGGAACGCCCCACCCAGCGACACCTGCACCGGACGGTCGCCGTACCAGCTCAGCTCGACGACGGTGCCCTCCGGTGCGAGCAGGTCCAGCGAGCGTTGCAGCCCGGCGGCGGTGGCGCTGGCGTGCACGACCAGGTCCCGGTCACCGGAGGCGTCGGCCGGGCTGGCGAACTCGACGCCGAGCGCGCCCGCCACGCCGGCCCGGCGGGCGTCGGTGTCGACCAACTCGACGTGCACGCCAGGGAACCGGGCGAGCAGCGCGGCGACGCAGCAGCCCACCATGCCCGCACCGACCACGGTGACCCGGTCGCCGACCAGCGGCGCGGCGTCCCACAGCGCGTTCACCGCGGTCTCCACCGTGCCCGCGAGCACCGCCCGCGCGGGCGGCACCCCGTCCGGCACCGGCACCACGGCGGTGGCCGGCACGACGTACGCGCTCTGGTGCGGATGCAGGCAGAAGACCGTGCGCCCGAGCAGTTCCGGCGGGCCCTGCTCGACCACGCCGACGCTGAGGTAGCCGTACTTCACCGGGCCCGGGAAGTCACCTTCCTGGAACGGCGCGCGCATCGCGGCGTACTGGTCGGCGGGCACCCGACCGGCGAAGACCAGCGTCTCGGTGCCCCGGCTGACCCCGGAGTAGCGCGCCCGGACCAGCACCTCGTCGGGGCCCGGGGCGGGCAGCGACACCGGCCGGATCTCCGCCGCGCCGGGCTCGCGCACCCAGCAGGCGTACGCCTCGCGGATCACCGTCGCGCACCTCACCTTTGCTCCCGGCCGAACCGAACGGCCACGTTTTCCGTGTTCCCTGTTGGGGTCGTCGATCATAAACACGGAGGTACGGTGCCCACAGTTCGAAGCGGTCCGATGATCGGGCTGGGCGCGCAACTGGTCGTGCTGGCTGCGCTGGCCGCCACGGTGGGTCTGAGCGGCGCGGGTTGGCTGGTCGGGACCGGATACGCGGTGGTGACCTGCCTCGCGTTGAGCCGGGGCCTGCACCGGGCCGGCGCGTCGCGGCTGGGCCCGGCCGACCGGGTGACGCTGACCCGGGGTGTCCTGGTCGGCGCGGTCACCGCGCTGGTGGTGGACTCGTTCGGCCGGCCCGCGCCGGTGGGGTTGCTGGTCGCGGTGAGCGCGGTGGCGCTGCTGCTGGACGCGGTGGATGGCCTGGTGGCGCGGCGCACCGGCACGGTCAGCGCGCTCGGCGCACGCTTCGACATGGAGGTCGACGCGTTCCTCATCCTGGTGCTCAGCGTGTACGTCGCGCCGACCGCCGGTGCCTGGGTGCTGGCCATCGGCGCGATGCGGTACGCGTTCGTCGCGGCGAGCGCCGTGCTGCCCTGGCTGAGCGGGTCGCTGCCGCCGCGCTACTGGCGCAAGGTGGTGGCCGCCGCGCAGGGCGTGCTGCTGGCGGTGGCCGCGGCAGGGGTGCTGCCGGAGCCGTGGACCACGCTGGTGCTGGTGGTGGCGCTGGCGCTGCTGGTCGAGTCGTTCGGCCGAGACGTCGCCTGGCTCTGGCGGCGCCGGCCGGCGCCCCGCTCGGTGGCCCCGCAGGCGCCGGCTGCCGCACTGGCGGCGGTTGCCGCACCGGCGCCGACCGTGCCGCCGGTTCGCGCGCCGCGGGCCGTGCCCGCCCTCGTGGTCCTGCCGCCGATGCTGCCGGTCGCGGTGCCGTCTCCGGTCGCCGTACCGCCCCTGTTGCCGGTGCACGCTTCCGCGATGGCGGGCGGCTCGGGCGGTACGGTCCACTCCGACTGGAGGCTGTGATGACCCTTCCCGCCCGGCTGAGCCGGCTGGCTGGCCGGTTCCGCCCGCGCCGCCGGACGGCGGATGAGGCGTCGGCGCGTACCCCCGGGGTGTTGGCCGCGAGAGGCGGCCGTGCGCGGCGGGCGGCGGGCAGTGTGTTGGCGGTGCTGCTGGTGTTCGCCGTCCTGGTCGGCCCGGACCGGCTGGGTCTGCTCACGCCCGGCGCCTTCCTGCGCATCCCGCTGGAGGGGCTGCTCGTCGCCGCGCTGCTGCTGGCGCTGCCGGCGCGGCCCCGGCGGGTGGTGGTGGTCGTGGTCGGGCCGCTGCTCGGCCTGCTGGCCATCGTGAAGCTCGCCGACCTGGGCTTCCGCACGGCCCTCGACCGGCCGTTCGACCTGGTGCTGGACTGGCTGCTGCTGGACGACGCGTTCGGCTTCGTCCGGGACTCGGCCGGCCGGGCCGGCGCGGTCGGCGCGGCGGTGGGCATCGTGCTGCTGGTCGGCGCGCTGCTGCTGGTGCTGACGCTGGCGCTGCGCCGGATCGCGTCGCTGCTGGCCCGCCACGAGCGGGTGGCGACCCGGGCGGTGGCCGCGCTGACCGTCGCCTGGGTGGTCTGCGCCGTCGTCGGGGTGCGGGTCGTCCCGGGCGTGCCGGTGGCCGACG
Source organism: Micromonospora sp. NPDC005173 (assembly GCF_040608515.1). Lineage (NCBI taxonomy): Bacteria > Bacillati > Actinomycetota > Actinomycetes > Micromonosporales > Micromonosporaceae > Micromonospora > Micromonospora sp. NPDC005173. The sequence goes on along the minus strand of NZ_JBEXIK010000013.1, from coordinate 36,124 downwards.
CGGGGAGCACCGCGCTGGTCGGCGCGCACGCCGGGCAGGTGGACGAGCGGCTGCGCGACCGGGGGGCCTTCACCGCCCAGATCGCCGCCGACCCGTTCCGCGACGTCCCGGGCGACCAGTTGCTGACCAGGCTGCGCGGCAAGGACGTCATCCTCGCCTTCGTGGAGAGCTACGGCCGCGACGCGGTCGAGGACCCGGAGCTGGCACCGCAGGTCAACGCCGTGCTGGACGCCGGGACCGAGCGGCTGCGCGCGGCCGGGTACCAGGCCCGCAGCGGCTTCCTCACCTCCCCCACCTTCGGCGGCGGCAGCTGGTTGGCGCACGACACGCTGCTGTCGGGCCTGTGGACCGACAACGAGCAGCGGCACCGCAGCCTGCTGGCCAGTGACCGGCTCACCCTCAACGGCGCATTCCAGCGGGCCGGCTGGCAGACCGTCGGGGTGCTGCCGGCGGCCACCCAGCCGTGGCCGGAGAAAAGCTTCTTCGCGTACGACCGCTACTACGACGCCGAAGCGCTCGGCTACCGGGGGCCGAAGTTCAGCTACGCCCCGATGCCCGACCAGTACACGATGTCGTTCTTCCAGCGGCAGGTCCGCGCCAGCGCCGACCGACCGATCATGGCGGAGATCCCGCTGATCTCCAGCCACTCCCCGTGGACGGCAGTGCCCCGGATGATCGGCTGGGACGAGGTGGGCGACGGCTCGATCTACCACGGCGCCGCCGCCGGTGACGACAGCGGCGACACCGATGGGGACACCGGCCGGGTCCGTGCCGGGTACCGGCAGTCCATCGGGTACTCGCTGGAGACGTTGATCTCCTACGTGCAGACCTACGGGGACGACGATCTGGTGCTGGTCTTCCTCGGCGACCACCAGCCCGCCCCGGTGGTCACCGGCGAGGGCGCCAGCCGGGATGTCCCGATCACCATCGTCGCCCGTGACCCGGCAGTGCTGGACCGGGTGGCGGGCTGGGGCTGGCAGGACGGCCTGCGGCCCGGCCCGCAGGCTCCGGTGTGGCCGATGGACACCTTCCGGGACCGGTTCCTGACCACGTTCGGGCCATCGACGCCGCCGATCGCCGCGCCCCGCTGACCACGCAAACGTGACGGGCTCAGGCGGCGGGCGCGGCACTCTCCCTCTCCGACGACGACCTCGCCGAGCTGGACAAGATCGGCCGCTAACGGAACATCCGCCGGCGGATCGCGCAAGGTTGGGCGAGAAAGGCGGGATCAAGACGCGGCGAGTGCCGCCGGCATTCGATGTTCACCGATACGGCCCCTGCGGAGATCACGGCGGATGATCGAGACTGTAGCGATGTCGCAAGATGTCGGGGGTGCGCCGCGCACGCAGGTAACAATCGCCGCTCTGCTCGTCGTCGCTGGCGTGCTCATCCTCTTCGTCCCCGCCAGTAACGAGGGCAGAGTCCTCGTGCCCCTCAGCGAAGGTCACGGACTGTCCGCCGTGGACGTGGTCGGCGCAACACTACTGGCGTTCGGCGGCACCTGGCTGGAAGTGCTCGTGGTGCGGCGCCTGCCGCACCTCGCCCTGCCCCCTCGGGCCTTGTTCGCACTCGGCCTGCTGGCCGGGCTCGGCATGGGGCTCCTGATCGCCTCGGCCTTTTCGGGATTCTTCTGGTGGTGGGCTGTCGGCGCCACCGCACTCGGCGTTGCCGTCCTCGTCCTCGTGCCCCTCACAGCACGTCGTTGAGGTCGTTGATCGAACGTCCACGTCGGCCGCCGACGACGCGCTGACTCACCACGCGGCCGGTGAGCCGACAGACGCGCCGGACTACCGGTTGCCGGAGGTGGTGGGCCGGGCGCGGACGTGCAGCCGCTCCCCCTGCGGCCCGAAGAGGCTGAGAGCCTCCGTGGTACCCGGGCCGGGGTTGATCACCCGGTGCGGAATGCGGGTGTCGAACTCGGCCACCTCGCCCGGGGTCAACGTCAGATCGTGCTCGCCGAGCAGCAGGCGCAGCTGGCCCGAGAGCACGTAGATCCACTCGTACCCCTCGTGGGTCTGCTGGGTGTGCTCCCCGGTGGGCGTGTTCGGCGGGAGGATCTGCTTGAACGCCTGCAAACCGCCCGGTCGGCGGGTCAGCGGCAGGAACGTCACGCCGTGGTGGACGATCGGCTTGGGGCGTACCCGCGGGTCGCCGGTGGTCGGGGCGTCCACCAGCTCGTCCAGGGGCACCTGGTAGGCCCGGGCCAGCGGGAGCAGCAGCTCCAGGGTGGGCCGGCGGCTGCCGGATTCCAGCCGGGACAGGGTACTCACCGAGATGCCGGTCAGTTCGGCGAGCTGGGCCAGCGTCGTGCCCCGTTGGTTGCGCAGGGCGCGCAGCCGTGGGCCGACGGCGGCCAGCGCCGCACTGTCGTCGTTTGCCATAACGGCAAGGATAGTTGCCACCTGGCCGACGGCGACGGATGGTGGGCGCAGCCGACAAGTAAGGGGAACACCGGTGGACGAGATGTACGACGTAGTGGTGGTGGGCGGCGGCGCGGCCGGGCTCAGCGGAGCCCTGGCGTTGAGCCGAGCCCGACGGTCGGTGCTGGTGATCGACTCCGGCGAGCCGCGCAACGCGCCGGCCGGCCATGTGCACAACTACCTGGCACGGGAGGGGACGCCGCCGGCCGAGCTGGTCGCGGCCGGGCGCGCCGAGGTGGCCGGATACGGCGGGCAGTTCCTGGCCGGGCGGGTGGAGACGGCGGTCCGGGACGACGGCGGGTTCCGCCTCAGCCTCGATGACGGGCAGGCGATGCGGGCCCGGCGGCTGTTGGTGGCCACCGGGCTGACCGACGAGCTGCCCGACGTCCCCGGTCTGGCGCAGCGCTGGGGTCGCGACGTGCTGCACTGCCCGTACTGCCACGGCTGGGAGGTTCAGGACCGGCGGATCGGCGTGCTGGCCACCGGTCCGATGGCCGTGCACCAGGCCGAGATGTGGCGACAGTGGAGCTCGGACGTACTGCTCCTGCTGCACGACACCCCGGCGCCGGACGAGGAGACGGCCGAGCGGCTCGCCGCCCGGGGCATCGCCGTGGTGCCGGGCCCGGTCGCCGCGCTGGAGGTGACCGGGGACGCGCTGACCGGCGTCCGGCTCGCCTCCGGCCGGGTGCTGCCGCTCGACGCGCTGGTGGTCTCGACCCGGACCGCCCCCCGCGCCGGGTTGCTGGTCGGGCTGGGCCTGGCCCCGGAGGAGGTGACGATGGGCGGGTACGTGATCGGCAGCCAGATCCCCGCCGACGCCACCGGGGCGACGACCGTGCCGGGAGTCTGGGTGGCCGGCAACGTCGCCGACGTACGCGGCCAGGTGATCGCAGCCGCCGCGGCCGGCCTGGGCGCCGGAGCGGCGATCAACGCCGACCTGATCGCCGAGGAGACCCGCGACGCGGTGACCGCGTACCGGCAGATGGTGGCCACGACCTTCGAGGAGCCGGCGTGGGAGGAGCGTTATCGCTCCAAGCCGGCGGTGTGGAGCGGCCGGCCGAACCCGCAGCTGGTCACCGAGGCCGCCGACCTGGCCCCGGGACGGGCGCTGGACGTGGGCAGCGGCGAGGGCGCCGACGCGGTGTGGCTGGCCGAGCGCGGCTGGCGGGTGACGGCGGCGGACATCTCCACCACCGCGCTGGGCAGGGCCGCCGAGCACGCCGACGCCGCCGGCGTCGGTGACCGCATCGAGTTCACGCACGTCGACCTGCGCGACAAGCCGCCCGCCGAGGAGGCGTACGACCTGGTGTCCGCGCAGTTCATGCACCTGCCACCGCCGCAGCGGCGGGAGCTGTTCGCCCGGCTGGCCGCCGCGGTGGCGCCGGGCGGCATCCTGCTGATCGTCGGGCACCACCCGTCCGACCTGTGGACGTCGGCGCACCGGATGCACATGCCGGACATGATGTACACCGCCGAGGACGTGGCCGTCTCACTGGATCCGGCCCGGTGGGAGGTGCTCACCGCCGAGGCCCGGTCCCGCGCCGGCACCGACCCGGACGGCAAGGAGATCACCCTGCACGACGCAGTCCTGGTCGCCCGCCGCCGCTGAACCCACCCAGCCACGTTGATCATGGAGTCGTGGTGGGCGACAAGAGCGGCGGATCAGGGCCATCCGGGCACCACGACTCCATGATCGACCAAGGAAGGGCGGGCTCGGGAGCCGGCGGTGGGGCGGGCCTACTCATGGCGCGGCCTCGGCGGTAGCGTTGCGCCACACTCACGGCTCGCGGGGCGCTTGACCGCCGGCCCTGGCGCCCCGATCGTCTGGAGGATGGTGCATGTCCATCGGCGCTGAGCCGTTCGCGGTACGCGACGACGCGGCCTCGCGGCCGAGCTTCGAGCTCGCCCTGCGCGGGTACGACAAACGGCAGGTCGACAAGCACCTGGAGCAGCTCGACGGGCAGCTGAGGATGCTGAGCGGTGAGCACGGGCGATCCGCCGTCCGGGTCCGTGAGCTGACCGCCGAGGTGCAGCGGCTGCGTGCCGAGCTGGCCGAGGTGAACGAGCAACCGGCGCAGGTGGATCGCGCCTCGTTCCAGGATCTGGGCCCGATGATCGGGGAGATCATGGCGCTCGCCGAGAAGCAGGCCGGAATGATCACCGAGTCCGCTACCGACCGGGCGAACGAGTTACGGTCCGAGGCGGAGCGGATCCTCATGGACACCCGCGAGCGGGCCGCACAGGCCCGTCAGGACCTGTCGGAGGAACTGGCGGCCCGACGCGCCGAGCACGAGCAGGCACACGAGGAGCGGCGAACCCTGGCCGAGGCCGAGCTGACCGCGATCCGGGAACGTGCGGAGCAGCTGCGCGCCGACGGTGAGGAGGCGCACGAGCGCGCACAGCACGAGGCGAAGCGGATCACCGAGCAGAGCGCGCAGCAGCTCAACCAGACGCGGGTCGCCGCCGACGCGCTGATGAAGTCGGCCCGCACCCAGATCCAGCAGGAAATCCAGTCGGCCCGGTCCAAGAGTCAGCAGGAGCTGGCCCAGTGGCAGTCCGGGGTGGAGCGCGAGATCTATGACCGGCGGACCGTGGCCGAGCAGGAGATCGCCGAGCAGCAGGCGGTCGCGGAACGAGAGTTGGCCGAGCAGCGCAGCGGGACCGAGCAGCAGATTGCCGAACTGCTGGCCGAGGCACAGCAGCACGTGACCGAGCTGCGCAATCGCGCCGACGAGCAGGCCGCCGCCCACCAGGAGCAGCTCGCCACCGTGCAGCAGGAGCTTGCGGAGCGCCGGGAGGAGTCAGCCCAGCTGAACGACGAGCTGGAGATCGCCCGCCAGCAGCTCGCCGAGATCCGCCAGGAGGGCGAGACGCTGGAGAACGAGCTGTCCCGCATGCAGCAGCGGTTGGGCGAGGTCCGCCGCGACCTCACCGTGGAGAGCGCCCGCCTGGATGAGGCCCGACGGGCCGGGGACTCCGCCGAGCGGCACGCCAAGGAGGTCCGCGCCCGGGTGCAGCGGGAGGCGAAGCGGGTGGCCGACCTGGCCGCGGCCGCAGTGATGGCCGCCGCCGCCGGCGGTACGGAGACCGCCGAGTACCCGATGGTGGGCACCCGCTCCAGCGCCGACCGGCCCGGTGTCGACCGACCCGCCACCCACCGACTCGGTGCCGACCGACTCGCTGACGAGCAGCCGGCTGACGAGCAGCCCATCGACGAGCGGCTCGCTGACAACCAGCCCGGTGCTGAGCGGCTCGGTGGCGACCAGCCCGAAGCCGACCAGTCCGACGACGAGCGGGCCGGCGGACCGGCCAGCACGGACGAGCCGGCCGTGACCGCCGACCGGACGACCGCCCCGCAGGGGTCCACCGGCGATGCCGAGCCGGCTTTCGGCAGACCCCGCGGCAACGGCGACCCGACACCCGTGCCGTTCCTGCCCTTCGGGCAGCCGATCAGCGAGAACGGCGCCGCGCGGCACTGACCTCGGCGGCGGTCGACCGGGCCGCAGGTGGAGTGGGGCGATTCTGCCGAGAACCGGGTCGCCGGTCTCCTCGGAGCTGGCAGGCTGGGTTGGCCGTCGCGCACGGGCGGCCGTCGGCCCGGCCGGCGAGCGAGAGGAGCGCCTCGTGACCGACCGACCGGAGGAGTTCGACCTGCTCGTCGTCGGAGGCGGCAAGGCCGGCAAGACGCTGAGCATGGACGTCGCCCGGTCCGGACGCCGGGTGGCCATGGTCGAACGCGGCATGATCGGCGGCAGCTGCATCAACGTCGCGTGCATCCCGACCAAGGCGCTGGTGACCAGCGCACGCGCGGCCCGCCAGCTGCGGGGCGCCGCCTCGCTCGGCCTGATGGTGGAGGGTGGCCGGGTCGACGTGGACCTCCTGCGGGCGCACAAGCAGGACGTCGTCGAGGGGATGGTCGCCGCCAACCGGCAGCAGTTCCTCGACTCCGGTCTGCACCTGGTGATCGGTCAGGCCCGGTTCGTCGGCCCCCGGACCGTGCGGGTGTCGCTGGCCGACGGCGGCGAACGGCTGCTGCTCGGCGCCGACGTGGTGGTCAACACGGGCACCCGCCCGCACCTGCCGTCCGTACCCGGGATGGCCGAGGCGAGGGTGCTGACCAGCGACAGCCTGCTTCACCTGGACCGGCTGCCGCCACGACTGGTGGTGCTCGGCGGTGGCACCGTCGGGGTGGAGTTCGCGCAGATGTTCGCGTCGTTCGGCAGCACCGTGACGGTGATCGAGGGTGGTCCCCGTCTACTCAGCCGCGAGGACCCCGACGTCAGCAACGCGGTGCTGCAGGTGTTCCTCGACGACGGCATCGACGTGCGCGTCGGCGTGACGGTTGCCCGAGTCGACCGCAACGCCGACGGCACGGTCCGGGTCACTCTCGACGACGGGAGCCTGGTCACTGGGGACGACGTGCTCGTGGCGGCCGGCCGGGCGCCGGTTACCGACGAGCTCGGGCTGGATGCCGCCGGCGTCCGGCTCAACGATCGGGGCTTCGTGGTGGTCGACGAGTATTTGCGCACCAGCGCCGAGCGGACCTGGGCGGCCGGGGACGTCGCCGGCACTCCGCAGTTCACCCACGCCTCGCTCGACGACTACCGGATCATCCGGGCGAACCTGGCGGGTGAGCAGCGCAGCACCGCCGGCCGACTCATCCCGTACACCGTCTTCACCACCCCGGAGCTTGCCCGGGTCGGGCTCACCGAGAGCGAGGCGCGCCGCGCCGGGCACGAGGTCCAGGTGGCCCATCTGCCGGTGGCCGCGATCCCCCGGGCGCGTACGTTGCGTCAGACCGAGGGCATGTGGAAGGCAGTGGTCGACGCCCGCACCGACCAGATCCTGGGTGCGGCGCTGCTCGGCGCCGAGGCCGGTGAAGTCATCACGTCGGTGCAGTTGGCCATGCTCGCCGGGATGCCGTGGACCGCGCTGCGGGACGCGATCCTCACCCACCCGACCATGGCTGAGGGCCTCAACCTGCTCTTCGCGTCGTTCCAGTCCCGCCCGGTCCGCTGAGCGAGCCGCGCCGGGCCAGGCGCTGCTCCAGCCAGGTGCTAGTCGGGCTGGCCGGCGATCTCGGCGCGGACCCGGTGCTGGAAGGCGCGCGCCTGGACGCCGGTGGGCGGCGGCCCACCGTGCCGCGCGGCGACCGCACGACGGATCACCTCGGCCGGCTCTCCGGCGTCGATCAGCCGCTGCCCGGCCGCCACCTTTGAGTGCCAGACGCCGTCGCGGTGGCGTACCAACGACCGGCAGGCACCGAGCACCGCGTTCTCCGCGCCGGGCGCCGGCTGTTCGTCCGGCAGCGTCGGCAGGGCCAGCCACCAGGTCAGCGCCTCGATCAGCAGGCGACGCAGGTCGGCCGGGGCCAGGTCCGCGAAAACTTCGTCCGCTGGCGGCCCGAGGAGTGGCAGCCCGCTCTGGTGCAGGATGCTGCGGTCCAGCCCGTACCAGAACCGGCCATCGGTCGCCGGCCGGTCCGCCGGGTCGAGGGTGCACCGGAACGTCATCCCGGAGCCGGTGTTCAGCTCGACCTCGAAGCCGGGCTCCGGGCTGCCGGCGGCGGCCACCGCCCGTTGGTAGGCGACCAGCTCCAGCCCGCGCGCCGGGCAGGGCAGCGCCTCGTGTCGCAGCCGCGCCACCAGCGCCCGCTTGTCCGCCTCGGTCAGCGGCCCGGCGCAGACCAGCGCCACATCCACATCGCTGCGGCCCGACTGGTACGCGCCGAGCCCCACCGAGCCGGCGCCGTAGGCGCCCACCAGGTCGTCGCCGAGCACACCCCGGGCGGCGTCGACCAGCTCGTCGAGGTAGCGGCGAAGATCCGTGTCCACGCCCCATCCTCACCCGTGGCCAGCACCGCCCCGAACCCGGGTCGCCCGGCGGCGGCGGCCCTACCCGGCGTAGAGCAGCAGCAGCCCGGCGACGGTGTAGGCGACCATCAGCGCCAGCAGCGGGAGCTGACCGGCCACCGCTCGGGCACGGGGGAACAGGTACAGGGCCCGGTCGTGGGCGAGCAGCGTGCCGAGCAGGTGCCCGAGGATGATGACGGTGATCTGGAGGCTGGCCACCCCGGAGGGGGTGACCAGCCCGGTGTACGGCTGCCAGTCGGCGGTGCCGAGCAAGTTGGCGCCGGTGCCGAGGGGGTCGGAGAGCAGCGCGACGGTGCGCTGACCTTCCAGGATCAGCAGCGAGTAGTAGTGCGCCACCAGGTAGCCCGCCGCGATCGGCACGATCGAGTGGGCAAGTTCGCCCGGCACCCCGCGACCCGAGCCGGCACCGTCGACCGAGCCGGCACCGTCGACCGGGGCCGCGCCGGTGTGGCCGATCCGGGCCGCGGGGACGGTGGCGGCGAGGTACGCCGCGGCGACGGCAGCGATGACCAGGATCAGCCCGACGCTGCCGGTGACCGCCGCCGGCAGGCCGTTCTCTTGGGTGAAGCGCAGCCAGGCCGGCGCGTTGGAGAGGCTGTCGAACATGGTCGAGCCGAGCAGTACGACCACCACGGCGACCAGCCCGGGTCGGGGCCGCAGCCCGGCGATCCCGTCGAGCGGGTTGCGCCACACCAGCACGCCGTCCGCGGCCCGGCCGACCGGCGCGAGTTGGCCGACCAGCCCGCTGTACACCTCGAACGGGTCGGCCCGGTCGAACCAGCCCGCACCGAACAACGCCGCCCCGGCCAGCATGACCACGGCGTACCCGGCGAGCCAGGCGGTGATGACCGGCAGGGTGGCCCGGTCGGGTGCGACCAGCTCCAGCCAGACGAACCCGAACAGGGTGACGGCGGCCGGCCAGAGCCCCAGGCCGGCCGGCAGCTCACGGACGCCGCGCGCCGGATCACGCCGCGCCGCCAGCGCGGCGAGCAGGTGCACGGTCCGCAGCGGGTTGACCGTCCGCCACACCGGGCCGAGCACCAGCGACACGGGCACCAGCCCGACCCAGAGCAGCACGTAGAGCGCGCCGGCCGTCGGGTTGTTCGGGGTGTCCGGCCCGGCCAGCAGGCCCAGGCAGAACCAGCCCGCGGCGAGCAGGCCCACGCCGCGCAGCGCCCACCGGAACGCGGGCGCGTCGACGAGCCGGGCCAGGCGCTGCGGCACCGGCCGGCCGCCGGTCGCGTCCCGGTCGAGCCGTGGTTCGCGCCAGAGCAGACCCAGCGCGAGGAACGTGACGACCAGGGTCAGGGCGGCGGCGATGACGAGCTGCGGCAGCGTGATCGGCAGGTCCTGGCGACCACCGACACCATGCGCCAGCACCGCTGGGGCGCCGGTCATGGTGCTCAGCGGACGACGAGCTGGAACAGCACCAGCTCGGTCTCGTGCGTCTCCACCTCGAACAGCCCGGTCTTCTCGGCGCGGAACTCCACCGAGGCGGGCGTGCCGGCCGGCAGTCGGGCACCCAGCTCGTAGCCGTGCACGTGCAGCTCGTCGGAAACGTCCGAGGTGACCGTGATCCGTACCAGCTGGCCCTTGTCCACGGTGATCCGCCCGGTCGGCGGGGTGACCCGCCGCTTGGCGATCGTCACGGTGATCTGCCGGTCCACCGCCGGCGTGCTGGCGGTGGCGCTGGGCGTGGGGCTGTCCGACGCGGCCGGCGCGGTGGTGGTCGTCGGCGGCGCGGCCGTCGGCAGCGTCGACGGGTCGGCCACGGACGGGTCGTCGCCCTGCCCGCAGCCCGTGGCGAGCAGGGCGGTGAGGACACCGGTGGCGAGGACGGCGGGAATGCGGGAACCGGGGGCACGGACGAACACGGGCGGACTCCGAACGACGCGAGGGGGACGGCTGTCGATTTGATCGTCGGGGAGGAGAACTCTACGTCTTGTTCGGCGGCGAGGAAATGACCATGATGAACGGATGCGATCGAGGCTGGTCACTGCCCGTCACCTCCTGAGCCGCGCCGTGGCGGCGCTGGCCGCGACGTTGGTGGTGACGCTGCTGCTGCCGGCCGCTCCGGCGTCCGCGCACGGCCAGTTGGCGACCTCGACCCCGCTGACCGGCACCGTGGTCCGCGAGCCGCTGGCACAGGTGGCGTTGTACTTCACCGAGAAGCCGGCGTCCAACGCCCACTTCACCGTCACCGGACCGAACGGGTCCCGAGTGGACAACGGCTGGTCGTACGGCGAGCCGAAGCGGTTGGACAAGCCGGTCCAGGAGTATTTCATGGTCAACGGGGTCTTCGAGCCGCGGCTGTACCACACCGGCTTCCCTGCCATGGTGTCCGTGGCGCACTGGCCGGCGAAGGGTCGGTACACCGCCAGCTACCTCTCCGTCGCCTCCGACGGTGAAGCGGTGCGTGGCAGCGTCACGTTCGACTACCAGGGCTCCAGCACGGCGGCGCCGGCCGGTTGGACGGCGCCCACCGACGGGCCCGCACCCACGCTGCTCGCCCTGGTCGAGGGCACCCCGTCGGCGAGTCCCGGCGCCGTCGGCGCGAGCCCCGACCCGGGCGCGACCGGCGGCCCGGCGAGCGAGCCGTCCGGCGCCACGGGGAAAGAGTCGGGCGGCGGGTTGCCGCCGTGGCTGGTGCCGGCCCTGATCGTCGTGGTGGTCGCCGTTGTCGTGCTGGTGGCGGCGCGCCGCAGACCCGCCGCAGGTGGCGCGACCCGCCGGGCCGCCGGGCCGACCCGCAAGCCCGGCACGCCGACCCGCAAAGCGGGTTCCCCGGCCCGCAAGCCCGGCAACCGAGCCGCTGGTCCGGTCCGGCGCGGGCGCCGGTAGCTCGCGACCCCTTCGCACCGGGCATTTCCGGCCTACCATCGCGAACTTTCGCACGGGCATCGGGAACTTTTGATGTATCGATGCAAAGGCATGGACAGATCAATCGAAGCACCTTAATGTCTCGACCCATCAGCCCGGTGTTTCCAAATCGTCACTCGTCGGCGTCGAGGACGTTTCGGATCCGGGCCGGCGGCCACCGCCTCCACCACTGATCAGCGCCGGCCGTCGGATACTCCTATCCCTCCTGGAGGAACGATGGGCACACGGCTGCTACGCCGATTCCGCAGTCCTGTCCTGGGCGCACTGGCACTCGTCCTCGCCGCCGGCTTCTGGGCCGACCCGGCCGACGCCGCCCCCGAGCAGGAACCGGGCGTCACGCTGCGCGTCTTCGACGTGCAGGTTCCGCTCTCCGAACTCTGCACCCTCAAGCCCGCGCAGACCCCGAACGTGGACAAGCTGATGTCCACGATCAACTGGACGTCGACCGCCGACTTCGGCTTCGACAACTACTTCGCCTCGCAGGTGCTCGGCAACATCACCACCACCCAGGCTGGCAGCTACACGTTCCGGCTGAGCAGCGACGACGGATCCAAGCTGTCGATCGACAACACCGTGGTGATCAACCACGACGGCCTGCACGGCGCGACGCCGCCCAAGGAGGGCACCGTCACCCTCACCGCCGGGCTGCACCCGCTGCGGATCGATCATTTCGAGCGCGACGGCGGGCAGCAGATCACCCTGGAGTGGAAGACGCCCGGCTCGTCGTCCTTCGTGGTCGTACCGAACTCGGCGCTGAGCACCGACGCCGGTGTGGTCCGGGTGACCGCGCCGGGCCGAAAGGAGTGCGAGGGGGTCACCGACTCCCCCGGTGACGGCCTGCCGCTGACCGCTGTGCACCCCGGCTACACGCTGACCAACCTGCGGCCCACCGGCTTCCAGCCGAAGGTCACCGGGATGGACTGGCTGGCCGACGGTCGACTGGTCATCTCCACCTGGGGCGGCAGCGACCAGTCCGGCACGTCCCAGGACGGCGAGGTGTGGATCATGGGCAACACCGGCGGCGCGACCGGGCCGGGCAACGTGACCACCAAGAAGATCGCCGGCGGCCTCAAGGAACCGATGGGGCTCAAGATCGTCGACGGCGTGGTCTACGTCTCGGAGAAGCAGCGGCTCACCCGGCTGGTGGACACCACCGGCGACGAGGTAACCGACCGCCTCGACACCGTCGCCACCTGGCCGTACGGCGGGAACTTCCACGAGTTCGCGTTCGGCCTGCTCTACCAGGACGGGTTCTTCTACCTGAACCTCTCGGTGTCGATCAACTCCGGTGGCGCCACCACCAACCCGCAGCCGGCCGTGAACCGCGGCACCACCCTCAAGGTCAACAAGGACACCGGCGCGGTCAGCTACGTCGCCGGAGGGTTGCGGACGCCGCACGGCATCGGCTGGGGCCCGGAGGGCGGCATCTTCGTCACCGACAACCAGGGCGGCTGGCTGCCCTCGTCGAAGTTGGTGCACATCAAGCAGGGTCGGTTCTTCAACCACTACATGAACCCGGCCGGCCCGTTCGACACCAACCCGGTCACCGCGCCGGTGCTCTGGATGCCGCAGAACGAGATCGCCAACTCACCCAGCACCCCGCTGTACCTGACCAGCGGCCGGTACGCCGGCCAGTTCGTCATCGGCGACGTGACCTACGGCGGCCTCCAGAGGGCCTACGTGGAGAAGGTCAACGGCGAGTACCAGGGCGCCCTGTTCCGGCTCACCCAGGGCCTGGAAGCGGGCGTCTCCGAGGTGAACCTCGGCCCGGACGGCGCGATCTACGTCGGCGGGCTCGGCGCGGGCGGCAACTGGGGTCAGACCGGCAAGCTGTCGTACGGCCTGCAGAAGCTCACCCCGAACAGCACCAACGCCTTCGAGATGCTGGCCATGCGGGCCACCGAGGCCGGCTTCGAGTTGGAGTACACCCAGCCGGTCTCGGCGGAGACCGCCGCCGAGCTGGCCGCGCGCTACAAGGTCAAGCAGTGGCGGTACCAGCCGACGGCCAGCTACGGCGGCCCGAAGATCGACGAGGAGACGCTGACCGTCACCTCGGCCACCCTCTCGGCGGACGGGAAGAAGGTCACCCTGGCCGTCAACGGTCGCAAGGCCGGCCGGGTGGTGCATCTGCGCTCGCCGCGCCCCTTCACCTCCACCAGCGGCCAGTCGCTCTGGAGCACCGAGGCGTGGTACACGCTCAACGCCATCCCGGGCAGCACCCCGCCACCGACCAGCGGGCCCATCACCGGGATCGGCGGCAAGTGCCTGGACATCAGCAATTCCGGCACCGCGGACGGCACCAAGATCCAGCTCTACACCTGCAACGGCACCGGCGCGCAGTCGTGGAGCCGGGTCGGCGACACCTACCGGGCGCTGGGCAAGTGCCTGGACGTGGACAACGGCGGCACCGCCAACGGCACGAAGGTCCAGCTCTGGACCTGCAACGGCACCGGCGCGCAGGTTTGGCAGAGGCAGTCCGACGGCTCGATCCGCAACCCGCAGTCGGGCAAGGTGCTGGAGGTCGCCGGCGCGGGCACCGCCAACGGCGCCCAGATCCAGATCGGCACCTGGGCGAACGGCGCCCACCAGAAGTGGGTGGTCAGCGTCGGCTGATCACCTGCCGCCGGTCGTAGGGGCGTGGTCTGACCGACAACCGGTCGGGCCGCGCCCCGGCCGCCCGACGCAGGTCGTTGGTGGCGGCGGTCGGTCAGGGGCCCTGCGGCAACGGCTGGGCCAGCGCCCCCAGGTCGGCCGGCAGTTGGGCCAGCACGTCCTCGAACTCCCGGTGCCCGACCACCCGGTGCATCGTCTGAAGTACGGCCCGGACGCCCCGCTCGGCGGCGGATCGGTCCGTCCCGGCACGGTCAGCCACCCGCCGCATGAACTCGTCGTAGCCGAATGCTTCCGGCGGCTCGACGGCCTTGACCAGCAGCGGGCTCAGCTCAGGGGCCAGGTGGGGGGCCAACTCGGCCGCCTCCCCACCGCTGAGCCGCTCGGTTAGGGTACGCAGAACGGCCTCGGTCAGCGGGCGTGCCTGCTCCGGCGGAACACCCGCCCGTGCCGCAACCTTGTCGACGAACGTCAGCTCGGCCATGCCCCCGCCCTTCCCGTTCCGGAGACGCGTGGCTACCCGGGCCCAGCGGCGGCAAACCCGGGCCAGGCGTCGTCCCTCTGCGCGAGAGCGGCGCGCTGCCGTACCAGCTGCGTTCTCCTGGTTGGTCCGCGCGGCGCCGGCCGCGTCTCGTACGGTGAGGTCGAACGGGGAACTCGGCGGCCGCCCGACGGCGGCCTGCGTCGCAGGAGGAGCAGATGGCGGTCGACCTGCCCGACGTGATCGACCGGTACTTCCGGGCCGTCGACGACGGCAACCTGGACGCGTTCGTCGCCTGCTTCACGGACACCGCGAGCGTGGCCGACGAGGATCGGCTGCACGAGGGACGGGCCGCGATCCGCGCCTGGCGGGAGCGGACGACGGCGGCGTACTCGTACACCGCCGAGCCGGTGAAGGTCACGCCGCAGGCGGGCGACTCGTACCTGGTGCTCACCCGGGTGTCGGGCAGCTTTCCCGGCAGCCCGATCGAGCTGCGATACCGGTTCACGCTGCGCGACGGTCTGATCGGCGCCCTGAACATCCGCCCGTAGTGACCGCCCGATCCGGTTCGGCACGACCGCCCTCCATCGCCGCCGAAACGGAGGACACGGCCGGCCAGCCAGCGGATGACATGATGTGCCTACAACGGCTGTCGCAACGAGGAAGGGTGCTGCTGACCGATGGCGCACTTCGAGGCCCGCACGTCCGCGGCACCCGGCCGGATCGTGGTGACGCTGAACGGTGAGTGCGACCTGGCCGTCCGGGACGAGCCGACCGGCGTTCTGGACATCACCAGCGTTGGCAACCTGCTGCGTCCGCCCGCCGACGACCCGCGTCTGGGGGGCTGATGCCGTCCGACCGGCGGGAGACCCGCAACGTCGCCGAGCAGTACGCGTCCGCTCGGATCCCGGACACCATGGCGTACCAGGCGGCGACCGACCTGCACGCGCTGCGCGCGTTCGTCTGCACCGGGGCACTCGCCCGGGGCCTGCCGCCGCACCGGGTGGAGTTGCTGACGTTGGTGGTCAGTGAGCTGGCCACCAACACCTTGCAGCACACGACCGGCGGCGGCCGGGTCCGGCTCTGGGCCGAGGCCGATCAGCTGATCTGCGATGTCGTCGACCAGGGGCCGATGCGGGCGTTCGGCCGCGACATGCCGCCGGCCGACGCGGTACGGGGTCGAGGGCTGGCGATCGTCGAGCAGGTCTGCGACGAGGTCGCCGTGCTGGCCGAGCCGGAGGGGACGGTCGTCCGCATCCGGCTCGGCCTGTGACCCGGCGGCTCGGGGCAGTACGCGCACGGCCAGCGTGCCGGGTCGATCCGCACCCGTTGGGGCCACGCCGGCTGCCACAATGCGGACAGCCCGGCCGGACGGTGGCGCCGGGTGGACCCTGATCAGGAGGACGGCACCATGCCGGACAGCGAACGCGAGGCGGAACTGTTCGACGCTGAGCGCACCCTGCAGGCCGCGCAGCGGGCCGGCGACGTCGCGGCCCTCGACCAGTTGCTCGTCGACCAGCTGATCGCCATCGGCCCGGACGGCGGCAAGCTCACCAAGCGGGACGACCTGACCGCGCACCGGGACCGGACCTCGGTCGTCCAGGAGCTGGTCGAGGAGGAACTGGACCTGCTCGTCGTCGGGTCGACCGGGGTGACGTTCTTCCTGGGCCGGGTGGCCGGGGTGTACGACGGCGTGCCGTTCGCGGCGCGCCTGCGGTACACCCGGACCTGGGTCCACGACGACAGACACGGCTGGCGGGTGCTGGCCGCACACATCAGCCCGGTCTGACCCGCCGGCTCAGGTCGTGGACTCCAGCTCGTCGAACGCCAGGCTCCACCAGGATTCCGGATCGGCGAACGCCGTCGGGTCGACCTCCCGCAGGTCGATGCGAATCCGCGCGGCACGGGCCGCGCGCTCCCGGCCGCCCGGGTCGGTGGCGATGAGCTGGCCCAGCCGGTACAGGAACTCCACGAACGCGGCGAAGCTGCTGTTGACCGTCTCCAGGTTCGGCGTCTGCAGGTCGAGCAGCACCACCGCGCCGGTCGCCGCCTCCAGGCAGAACAGCAGCATCGGGTCCTCGGGCGAGCTGCCCAGCACGACGTACGCGCGCGGCGCCTCGTCGCCCACCTCGATCCGCAGGGTGGAGAAGAGCTCCACGTCGGGGGCGGAGACGTCGACCGTGAACAGGATCGGCACCTCGACCGGCAGGGCGCCGTACGGCGGGAACGTCTCCGGCCCCAACGGGCCCAGGATCGCGTCGAAGCGCTGGTCCGGGAAGTAGATGACGCCGCGCTCGCCCCACAGCGTGACCAACTCCTCGCGGGTGACCGTCACCGCCCGCGCTCCGCGTCGGGGTCGTCCGCCTCTTCTTCGTCGTCCTCGTCGAGCAGGCCCTGCTGGCCGAGGAAGGCCCACCATCGGTCGTCGGCGGGGGTCAGCTCGGCGTAGCCCGGGCCGAGCAGGTAGTAGTGCACGAAGGAGTCCAGGTCGGGGGCGAGCTCCTCGAAGGCGTCCGACATGAACCACTCGGTGCCGGTCGGCGTGAAGTACCAGATGGCGCCGGTGCCGCGATCCATGAAGATCGGCTCGTCGCTGTGGGTGCCGATCACCAGCCACCCCGCCCGGTCCTCGGGAATGGACGAGAAGGCCGGCGCGTAGTCGAGGTGGTACTGGATGCCGGCGAGGGTCGATGTGGACGCCAACTCGATCCGACCGGCGCGCAGCCCGTCGGCCACCAGCAGGAGGTCCCGCAGGCCCGCCGGAAGGTCCGCCGGCAGGGCGTCGGTGGCCGCGCCGTCGCCGAACTGGGCGTACCCCAGATTTGCCGGCTGGTCCTCAACCAGGTCGGCCCGCAGCTCCTCGATGAGCTGGTGCAGCTCGGGGGTCAATCCACCACCTCTATTCGGATCGGGGTGCCGTCCGGCAAGTTCTGGATCTGCCCCCAGATCTGCGAGCCGATGTCCGTGTTGGTTCTACCATGCAGCAACTTGAGATTCTCAACGGTGTCCGGCCCACCGAGTTGGAGCTCCCACACGTGGTCCGGGTGGTAGCTGCTGAGCCGTTCACTCAGCCGGTTGGCCAGATCCTTGTCGTGTGGCCAGTACTTGTCCCAGATCTTCTGCCGGATCCGCTCCTTGTAACCGTCGGTGATGCTCTTGTCCCGCTCGACCGGGTTGGTGGCCTTGTAGAGCTTGCCCTCGTCGCTGAGCTTCTGCAGCGCCGCCATCTTGCGCCGGAACTGCGAGGTGGCGTGGAAGTCCTTGCGCGTGACCTGGATCACCTTCGTCGGCAGGCTGTGATCCGGCCCGGTCACCCGGACCTTCGGCTTCTCGAGCTTCTTGACGGCCGCGCTGACGATCTTGCCGGCGGCCGGCTTCGGGGCTGCGCCGCGACCACTCCTCGGCTTGCTAGGCATCGAGAAGCTGCCCAATGACCTGGTCGATCAGCAGGCCGACGATCTCGCGAGTGATCATCTGAAAGATCGGGATCTCGGCCAGCGTGGCCCCGAAGGTGGCCACCGCGGTCGCGATCGCCTGCGCCACCTGAAACGCGAGGATCGCCAACTGCACGATCACCTGAATCTTCAACGCCAGGACGATCGCCGCGCAGATGATCAGGCCGGCGCCGAGAATGACGGCCGCCTGAGCAGCGTCCCGAAGCACCGACGGCCCACTCTGCTCACCCGTCCACCAGCCCTGGAACGCCTGCACCGCCGGGCCGAGGTTCTGCGACCACACCTGGGTCGCGCCCGCGTCCGCCTCGCCGGCCGTGGCGCCGATCCGGCCGGCGAAGTCGATCCACGCCTGGCCCATCTCGAAGAGCTTCTCCTCGTCGCCCTCCGGCCAGGAGTAGCCGATCCAGCTCAGCGCGGTGACCAACTCACCCGGCAGCTGCAAGCCCACTCCGCTACCCCAATCCGCCGGCCAGCGAGCGCATCGTGCCCGCGCCGTCCTCGTCGACCCGGTCGTACGCGTCGGCCATGCTGGTCAGATCGCCACCGGCCGAGCCGATCTCCTCCGCCGCGATCCCGATGCAGTCGAAGACGTACGCGGCGACACCGGTGTAGGCGACCCCGATCAGCGAACCGATGTCGTCGGCGCCCCACGGCTCGCCGTAACCGGCCATCTGCGCCTCGAAGCCGTCCAACTCGTCGAGGAACCGGCTGGCGACATCGGAGACGGTCCCGCCGGCGTCGCGCATCGACTGCGGCTCCACCTCGAAGCCGTCGCCGCTCATTTCGGGCCGCCCCGGACCATCCGCTCCTGCGCATCGGTCAGCGCCTGGAGGAACGACCCCAGGCGCGGCACCGCCGTGTCCCGGACCTCCGCCAACTGCTCCCGCAACTGCGTCAGGTCACCGACCTGCGGGGGCACCGTGGCACCCCGCATCGCGTCGATCGCCGCGTTGACAGCGGTGGTGATGTGCTCGGTCAGCTCCACCGAACCGAGCCGCATCAGCCGAGGCTCCACCCAGAGCGAGCGCAGCCGACCGTCCGGGCCCAGCTCGGCGCGGACCTGACCGTCCGCTGCCTCGCCGGCCGG
Organism: Micromonospora sp. NPDC005173; assembly: GCF_040608515.1. Classification (NCBI taxonomy): domain Bacteria; kingdom Bacillati; phylum Actinomycetota; class Actinomycetes; order Micromonosporales; family Micromonosporaceae; genus Micromonospora; species Micromonospora sp. NPDC005173. The sequence continues at coordinate 17,318 of NZ_JBEXIK010000013.1, read as the reverse complement.
CGGATCGGCCGGTACGTCATCGGTCGGAGCGCTGACCGCCGCCAGCGCCTGCATCGTCGCGTCCAACATGCGGCTGAAGTCGCCGCTGACCGGATCCGCCGCCATGTGCCCTCCCCAAAGGCCGAACGGGCCGAGCCTAACCGACGGGTACCACGGCTTCACCCGGCCCGGCCGACCCTGGACACCATCATGGACGGATGACGCTCGCCGGCACTAGGACGCGGGTGCCCGCTCGATGGTGACGTCGACCGGCCCGATGCGCAGGGTGCCGTCGGTGAGTGGTGTGCAGCGGATGCCGCCGGTGGTGCGTAGCGCCTTCCACGCCCCCGGGCCGACCGTGACGTCCATCCACGCGCACGGCCGGGCTGCCCGGTTGACCCGCAGGCTGACCGGGCCGTCACCGGAGTCCAGGACCAGCACCTTGCCGATCAGCTCGTCCACCGCGATGCCGGTGGTGAGGACGTTGCGCCGGACCTCCGCCAGGCCGACGCCGGGTGGCAACGACTCCCGGGCGATCACCGTCACGCTGGCGTCGCGGTGCGCGGGCTGGCCGAAGTACCGGTCGCCGACGATGCCGAGGCCGGCCCGGATCCGGACCACGTCGACCAGCTCACCGGGCGGGGCCGGCGCCGGGCCGTCGGTGGGCCGGCCCAGGAAGCGGTGCACGGGCGAGGCCAGCAACTCGACGATCTGCGGCATGGACGGATTCTACGAACCGGACGACACCCTCCGGGCCGGCTCGGCGGACCCGGCCGTCGGTGGCCCCGCGGCCGGTGGTCGTGACGGTGGGGACGGCGACACGGGCGCCGCCGTCCCCACGAGATGAGGTCAGGCCGGAGTGCCGGTGACGGTCAGGTTCCGCAGTCGGCCCACGTTGTCGAACGAGCCGAAGCCCACCCGCCCGGAGCCGAACGTGGTGTCCTTCGCGGTCATCAGCGGGTCCCGGTGCCCGTCGACGTAGACCGCGATCTCGCCGGTGGCCGGCAGGTGGACGACCCGTACGCGGTGCCAGTCGGCATCGGTGATCGCCGGGTTGGCGCCACGGGACCGGCCGTTCCACTGGTGGTCGATGCGCTCCCGGTCGGCATTGTTGACCTTGAAGATCCCGTTGTGCGGATAGATCGTGTTGTCGGTGGAGAGGTGGGCGTAGTAGAACTCGGTGTCCGAGCGCCAGCCGAAGACGATGATCACGTCCCGGTTGCTGACCTCCACCGGCGTGTCGAGCCGTACCCGCGCCTCGACCTCGACCGACGACCACTCCGGACCGCCGGTCAGTACGGCGTACTCGAACGGCCGGCGCGGCCCGGGCCGGCTGACTCCGGCCTCGGCGAGGATGACCTGGTCGCGGGTGAACTGCCACTTCGCCGGGGTTACCGGCGCCCAGCTCGAGGCCCCCGCGGTGCGGCGCAGGGTGGTGTTCCCGACGTCGCCGCTGGCGAAGACCCGGGTGCCGGTGACCTTCCAGATCTTTCCGTTGGCCTTGGCGACCACATAGAGCTCACCGGCGGCGTCGGTGCCGAAGCGCAGGTCGACGCGGTTGGGGTCACCGGGGGCGCCGGGCCCGGACAGGTCCCGCATCCGGACCGGGCTGCCGGCGGTGTCGAACAGGGCGAGCTGGTGGATCGGGGCCAGGCCCCGGCCGCGACGCATCTCGTTCGCCTCGGTGTAGAGCACCCGGCCGTCGACCAGGTCACCGAAGACGTACTTCCCGCGCAGCGCGGGCAGGGCGCGACCCCGGTAGACGAACCCGCCGGCCACCGCGACGCCGACGTCGGCGGTGCAGTTCCAGCCCGCGGCGGGGTCGTGGTCGTACGCGGCGACCGGGTACGTGTACCCGTACTGGTCGTCGTCGGCGGGCAGCGGGAACAGCCGGTCGCAGGGGTTCGTGGCCGTCTTGTCGAAGACGAAGGATCCCTCGCGCTCGCTCCAGCCGAAGTTGTCGCCGGCGCGCACCTCGTAGATCGCCTCGATGGCGTGCTCACCGATGTGCCCGAGGTACATCCGGCCGGTCGCCCGGTCCCAGCTGAAGCGGTGCGGGTCGCGGAAGCCCAGGGCGTAGATCTCACCGAGCGCGCCGGCCCGGCCGACGAACGGGTTCGTGGCGGGGATGCCGTACCGCCCGTTGGCGGAGGTGGTGCCGCGCGGGTCGATCCGCAGCAGCTTGCCGTGCGGCAGGCCCAGGTTCTGCGGGTCGGTGTTGCGCACACCCAGGCCACCGTCGCCGACCGCCAGGTACAGCAGGCCGTAGTCGGCGTCGTGGCGCTTCGCGGTGGGATTGAAGTTGATCTCCTGGATGCCGTGCACCTGGCCGCCGAAGCCGATGCGCAGCACCTCCCGCCGGGTACCGGCGAACGTGTCGGCGGCCGGGTCGGTCGCCGTCCACTCGGTGATGACACCGTGGTAGATCGTGCCGGGCTGGGCGTAGTCCGGCGGCGTGATCGCCGCCGAGGCCGACTCGGTGTGGATGGTGTAGAACCGGCCGTTGGCGCCGAACTCCGGGTGGAAGGCGACGTACCCGAAGCCCTGGCCCAGGCCACGGCCGGAGAAGAACTGCGGCGCGAACGTCGCCGCCACGTCGAGGTAGACGTGCGGCACGCCACCCTCGACCAGGTAGAGGCTGCCGTTCAGGTCGGGCACGGCGCGCCGGCCGGAGCCGTCGGGCACCTCCACGATGGTGTTGATCCGGGCGGTCCGCATGAGCCGCTGATCGGTCGGGGCCGGGTTGGGGTACGACTGCGGGAAGCTGGCGTACTCGCTGAGGACCAGCCCGAGCCGCGACTGGATCGGCATCTCGGGGACCGGGTCGTAGACCGCCCCGGCGGCCTGGGCGGGCGTCGCGAGCAGGGTGGACAGGACCAGCACGAGGGCGGTGAGGCCGGCCGTCAGTACGGGTCCGCGGATCCTGCGGGCGCTGTCGTGGAGGGTGAGCACGCGTGTCTCCTTCTCGGTGGGACGGTGCCGAGGGTGGTCAGCGGGCCAGGTGGCGGTACTGCCTCCGCACGTCGCTCGCGGAGACCACGCTGTCGAGGAACATCAGGCCGTCCATGCGGCAGTCGCACGGATTGCGCTCCAGCGTGTCCTGGGGGAAGCTTCCGCCGATCTTGATGCCCCGGGGGTCGGAGGCGGTGGTCACGTGCGGGCCGGGCCCCGACACGAGCCACGGGTCGTCGGTGCGGGTGTAGAAGCCGTCCACCGGTTCGCCGTTGCGGTAGAGGGCGAGGGCGCCGGTGGCGAAGTCGAAGGTGGCGGCGAGGTGCACCCACTCCCCTTCCGGCAGCAGGTCCCGCCAGTCCTGGCTGGCGGCGAACGTCTGCGAGTTGCCGCCGTCGAGCCGCCGGCCGAGCGCGACCAGCCGCAGCTCCCCGTTGACGTCGATCAGCTCCAGCAGGGCCCGGACGCCGTGGCCGTCGGAGTCGCCGGTCAACACTCCGGCCAGCCCGATGGCGTTGAAGCGATCGTTCGGGTCGGCGGTGGTGGAGTTGGGCAGCGGGCTGTCCATCTGCAGCTTGAACCAGCCCATCACGGTGGTGCCGGCGGTGGCGTTGAAGGCGCGGAGCGTCCGCACCCCGCTGGCCGACCAGGTGCCGGACTTCCAGTCGTCGTTGCCGGCCACCGCCGGGTCGACTTGCCGGGTCTGCAGCGCCCTGCCGCTGCCCCGGTAGGCGTGGTCGGCCACCCGCATGGCGGGACCGCCGTTGATCAGCTCGATCTCGGTCCCGGAGCGACCCTGGTCGCGCTCCAGCGCGGGGTCGCCCGGCACCGGGTGGTCGAAGTCGTACGCGGCGACCAGGTGCGCTCGCAGGGCCGGGTGGACATCGGACGGACGGTTCCGGTCCGCCTGTGCCGGTGGCGCCCCCGTGCCGGTCAGCACGCCGACCGCCAGGAGGGAGACGGTGGCGACGGCGGCTCTTCTGGCCCTGGACATCGCGTTCACCTCATTTCGCGGCACGCCGGTGCCGACTAACGTAAGCGCTTACGTAAGCGCTTACGTACCCTAGGCTTCGACAATCGTCACTGGCAAGAGATCAGGTGACATGGATGTTCCAGGGAGTTGCGGATGCCCAGGGCAGGCCAGCGACCTCGGCTCGTGGACGTGGCGGACCGCGCCGACGTCTCGCTGGCGACCGCCTCCCGGGCCCTCGCCGGCCGCGAGGGGGTCAGCGCGGAGGTGGCCGACCGGGTCCGGCAGGTCGCCCGCGAGCTGGGGTACGTCGCCAACCCGTACGCCCGCACCCTCGCCAGCGGCGCCAGCTCCACGGTGGGGTTGATCGTCCACCAGGTCGACGACCCGTACTTCTCCGAGATCGCCAGCGGGGTCATCCAGGTCGCCGCCGAGCAGGGGCTGCTGGTGCAGATCTGTCAGTCCGGTCGCGACCCCGACTACGAGCTGCAACAGCTCCGCCATCTCATCGCCCAGCGGGTCGGCATCATCCTGATCAGCGGCTCAGGGTACGACGACCCGCGGGTGGAGGCCGAGGCCCGCGCCGAGCTGGCGGCGTTCCAGGACCACGGCGGCCGGGTCGCCGCCATCGGGCGGCACGCGCTCGGCGTCGACGCCGTCCTGCCGGACAACGAGGCCGGCGGCCGGGCGCTCGCCCAGCACCTGGTGGATCTCGGCCACCGGCGGATCGCGGTCGCCGCGGGCAGCGCCGGTCTCACCACGGTCGCCGACCGGCTCGCGGGCGTCTCGTCGGCGCTGCGGCAGCGCGGGTTGTCCCCGGCCGACCTCGCCGTCGTGCACGGCGACTTCACCCGCGGCGGCGGCCGGGCGGCCACCGAGCAGATCCTGAACGAGCACCCCGAGACGACCGCGATCATCGCGCTCAACGATGCGATGGCGATCGGGGTGCTGTCGACGCTGCGGTCGCGCCGCGTCCCGGTGCCCGAGCGGATGTCCGTCGTCGGTTTCGACGACGTCTCCGTGGCGGCCGATCTCGCGCCCAGCCTCACCACCATCCGGCTGCCGATGACCGAGATGGGTCGCACGGCACTCACCCTCGCGCTCAAGCCCCGCTCGACGCGTCCCCGGCGTCGCGCCACCGGGCACCTGCTGGTCGTCCGCGACTCCACCGGTCCCGCGCCGGGCACCTGACCGGCGCAGACCGTCCGCCAGGTTCGGCGGCACGCGACCCAGGCCGGGAGCAACCGCCGCCGTCGGTCCGGTCGGTCCCGAACCGGCTGTTCCCGGCTCGCCCGCCGCCCCGCCCGCCTAGGGTGAGGCTTCAGCAGCTCGCGAGCAGGGAGGAAACGGCGATGGACCCGACGACGGAGGTCCTGTTGGACGCGCTCAAGCGGGCCGCGGAGGCGCACGGCGAGTACGAGAAGGAGCTGGGTCGGACCGACCCGGACTGGCCGCAGTGGTACGCACAGCACATGACCCGCACTCTGACCGAGGACGGCTACCGGCTCAACGGACCGAAGACCCCCTGAGCGTCGACCTCGGCCGGTGACCCGCTCGGCGCTGGCAGGATGGGTACGGGTGCTCATTCCCGAACCGCCCGCGCGGGGGATGATCTCCGGATGACAGCGATGAGGGGTATGCGCGCACTGCTCGGGGCCCTGTTCCTGGCGGCGGCCACGGTCGGGGTGTGGTTGCTCTGGCTGGGCTGGGACACCGAGTACACCGTCGACCCGGAGACCGGGTCGTCCAACGGCCCGTACGAGCCGTGGCAGGTGATCGGCTGCGTGCTGACCCTCGTGCTGCTCGCCGCCCTCGCCGTCCGGCGGCTCAGTCCGTGGCTGGTGGCGCCGGTGATGACGGTGGCCTTCACGGTGCCCTGGTCGTGGCAGGCCGCGTCGACCGACGACAGCGGACTGTGGGCCGTCGGGGCGATCCTGGTGCTGGTCGGGATGGCGATCGGCAGCACGCTGGTGAGCCTCGGCGCACGCCGCGTCGGCCGTCGCCTGGCCGGCCGAACCCGCTAGCCGAGGCATCCGGCAGCCCGCTGTGGTGGTGCTCGTCCACACGCCGCCCGGTCACGCTGATCCCGGCCTGATCGACCGCCGTCCGCCCATCGTGGACGGACGATATCTGTGATCTTATATTCGCCATGATCACTCCGACTCCCCTCATGAGCCTGGTGGCCGGCGTCTGGGGTTTCAAGACCCTCGCGGCCGGCGTTGAGCTCGGCCTGTTCACCCGACTCGCCGACGGCCGGACGATGACCGTCGAGCAGGCCGCCGCCGAGTTCGGGTTGGCCGATCGCCCGGCCGACCTGCTGTTGGCCGCGAGCGCCTCACTCGGGCTGCTGGAGAAGGCCGGTGACGGCTACCGCAACTCCGAGCTGGCCGAGCAGTTCCTGGTGGAGGGCCGCCCGTACTACTTCGGAGCCCAGGTCCGCTACTCCGACCTGCGTACCTACCTGCCCTGGCACCGCATCGGCGAGGCGCTGCGCACCGACCGGCCACTGACCTGGGACCCGCAGGCCCAGGAGTCGATGTTCGACACCGCCGACCCGGAGATGCTGGCGCAGTTCTGGGACGCCATGTACTCCACGTCCAGCTTCACCGCCGGTGCGCTGGCCGAGGCGTACGACTTCTCGCCGTACCGCCGGCTGCTCGACGTGGGCGGCGGCGCCGGCGCGTTCCCGATCGAGCTCTGCCGCCGGCTGCCCGAGCTGCGGGCGACCGTGCTGGACCTGCCACACGTGTGCGTACGGGCCGAGGAGCGGATCGCGGGTGCCGGTCTGACCGCTCGGATCGGCGCGGTTGCCGGCGACTTCCTGGCCGACCCGGCGCTGCCGGGCGGCCACGACGTCATCCTGCTCAGCATGATCCTGCACGACTGGGACGAGCCGACGAACCGGGCGCTGCTGGCCCGGTGCCACGCGGCGCTGCCGCCCGGCGGGGCGATCGTCGTCTGCGAGCTGCTGCTCAACGACGAGCGCACCGGGCCGCCGGAGGCTGCCCTGATGGGCATGAACATGCTGGTCGAAACCGAGGGCGGCCGGAACTACTCGGGCGCCGAGTACGCCGCCTGGCTCTCTGACGCCGGCTTCGTCGACGCCCGCACCGTGCCGTTCGACGCCCCCGGCGCCAACGGCGCCGTGGTGGCCCGCCGGGGCTGACCGCCGACGACACCCGGCCCAGCGGGGCCGGGTGTCGCGGCGTCCTCGCGGCACTGGTGTCCGATCGGCTACCGGTACGGGTCAGGCGCGAGCCTTCGCCGGCTGCTTCATGAAGTCCATGATCGCCTTGTTGACGTCGTCGGCGTTGGTCCACGGGAGACCGTGCGGCGCGCCCTTGAGCGTGATGAGTTGGGACGTCGGCGTCATCGGCGCGAGCCGCTGACCGGTCACCGGGTAGGGCAACACGTTGTCCTTGTCGCCCTGCACGATCAGCAGCGGCACGTCGATCTTCGGCAGATCGGGACGGAAGTCCTCCTGCCAGGCATCCACGCTGTCATGGGTGCCCTTGGCGGAGGCCATCGCACCGATCTGCCAGTGCGCCCGGTACGCCTCCTCGCTGACCAGCTTGCCCTTGTTCTCGCTGTAGTTGAAGAACGCGTCGCAGAACTGGGTCAGGTAGGCGAAGCGGTCCTTGATGATGGCCTGCTGGAAACCCTTGAAGAGGCTCGGGTCAACGCCTTCCGGATTGTCCTTGGCCTTGGCCAGCATTGGTTGCAGCGGGCTGACCACCACTGCCCGGCTCACCCGCTGCGAGCCGTAGTTGCCCAGGTAGCGGATCACCTCGCCGGTGCCCATCGAGTGACCGATCAGGGTCACGTCGCGCAGATCCAGCTCGGTCATCAGCACGTCGAGGTCCGCGGCGAAGGTGTTGTAGTCGTACCCGAATGCCGGCTGGGCGGAGTTGCCGAAACCGCGCCGATCGTAGGTGATCGTCCGGTATCCGGCGTTCAGCAGCGCGGTGGTCGACTTCTCCCAGGTCGCCCCGTTGAACGGGAAGCCGTGGATCAGCACCACTGGCTTACCGGACCCGTGATCCTCGTAGTACAGGTCGATGGGTGCGGAGTTTTCCGTTCCCACGGTGATGAAAGGCATGTTTCACTCCTGCTCCGGTTTGGCTGTCGGACGCCAGCGCTTTCCCGGGCGGTCGACGGATATGCCGACCACCGGAGTGCCCGCCGCCGGGTGTGGCGCGACACGGACCGGACAGGGGTGTCCCGACCGGGCCGCGCCGGCCTAGCCTCGGGGCGTGAGTCATCCGCCCCGGCTGCGGGCCGTCAGCGACCTGCACATCGGCTATCCGGAGAACCGCTCGTTCGTGCGGGAGCTGCACCCGGACAACGACGGCGACTGGCTGCTCGTCGCCGGCGACGTGGCTGAGCGGTTCGCCGACATCGAGTGGGCGCTCGGGCTGCTCAGCAGTCGGTTCGCGAGAGTGGTCTGGGCGCCGGGCAACCACGAGCTGTGGACACCGCCCGACGATCCGGTGCGGCTGCGCGGCGAGGACCGCTACCGCGAGTTGGTACGGCTGTGCCGGCGGTTGGGTGTCGTCACCCCGGAGGACCCGTACCCGGTGTGGGACGGCGACGGCGGCCCGGCCACGATCGCCCCGCTCTTCGTGCTCTACGACTACACCTTCCGGGTGCCCGAGGCGAGCACCAAGGAGCAGTCGCTGGCGCTGGCGTACGAGGCCGGGGTGGTGTGCACGGACGAGGCGCTGCTGCACCCCGATCCCTACCCGAGCCGGGAGGCGTGGTGCGACGCCCGGGTCGTCGAGACCGAGCGCCGGCTGGCCGAGCGCGACCCGGCCCTGCCGACCGTGCTGGTCAACCACTATCCGCTGGTACGCGAACCCACCGACGTCCTGTGGTTCCCGCAGTTCGCCCAGTGGTGCGGCACCGTCCGCACCGGAGACTGGCACCTGCGCTTCGGCGCGGCCACCGTGGTCTACGGGCACCTGCACATTCCCCGGACGACGTTCCACGACGGCGTACGTTTCGAGGAGGTCTCCCTCGGCTACCCGCGCGAGTGGCGGCGGCGCGGGCCGGTGCCGAACCCGGTGCGCACCATCCACCCGGCGGACGACCTGCGCCGGATGCAGCAACCGGCGGGCTGACACACACCATCGCGACCGGGGGGCGGCCGCTGGTCCTCGCCGGTGGCCGCCCGCTCGCGGTCAGCTCGCGTAGACCTCCAGTGCCGCCAGTTGCCCGGCCGGCCAGCCCGTGTTGCCGGTGACGGTGATCCGCAGGTAGCGGGTCTGCGCGGCGGTGAACGTGAGCGTCACCTGGTTCCCGGTGGCCGGGTTGAAGGTGCGCCCGGCCGCTGCGACCAGCGTGCCGAAGCTCGCCCCGTCGGTGCTGCCCTGCACCGCGAGGGTCTGCGTCCGGGTGGCCCAGGCCGCCGCCGGTGGCAGCTTGAGCACCACCCGCCCGACCGTGCGCGCCGCGCCCAGGTCGACCTGGACCCACTGCGGGAAGGCGTTGTTGACGCTCTCCCAGTAGCTGTTCGGGTCGCCGTCGACCACGTTGCCCGATCCGTAGCTCTGGGTGTGGCCGCTCTCCGCGGTGGGCCGACCCCGGGCGAGGTCCGCGTTGACCGGGGCCTCCGTGGTGACCGTGACCGCGTTCGACGGGGCGGAGGTGTTGCCCGCGGTGTCCCGCGCGGTAACCGTGAAGCTGTATCCGGTGGACGGGCTGAGCCCGCTCACCGTCGCCGTGGTGCCGGTGACGGTGGCGACCACCGTGCCGCCCTGGCGTACCTGGTAGTCGCTCACGCCGGTGTCGTCGGTCGACGCCGTCCAGGCCAGTGACACGCTGGTCGCCGTCCGCCCGGTGACCGTGAGGCCGCTCGGCGCGGTCGGTGGGGTGTCCGGCCCGCCGGTCGCGGCGTACACCTCGACCTGGGCGAGTTGCCCGGCCGGCCAGCCGGTGTTGCCGCCGATGCTGAGCCGGACATAGCGGGCGGTGGTGGTCGGCAGCGTGCGGGTGACGGTGTTGCCGGTCGCCGGGTCGAAGGTGAACCCGGCGGCCGGGGTGATGGTGGCGAAGGAGCCGCCGTCGGTGCTGCCCAGCACGGTGATGGTCTGGGTACGCGTCTCCCAGCCGGCGGGCAGCCGCAGTACGAGCCGACCGACCTGGTGGCTGGCGCCCAGGTCGACCTGCCACCAGTGCGGGAAGCCGCCGTTGCCGCTCTCCCAGTAGCTGGCGGCGTTGGAGTCCACCGCGTTCGATGCCGGGAACGGGCCGTTCTGGCTGCTCGCGGAGGCGGGCCGGCCGGCGGCCAGGTTCCCGCCGGTTGGCGGGCCACCGAGCATCGGCTGGGTGGGGCGTACGGGGGTGAGAGCGAGCTGCCCCTTGAGCATCCGTCCGCCGTCGGCGGTGATGCGGAGGTAGTAGTCGGAGGAGCAGGCCACGCCGTCCTCGTCCAGGGCCCGGATGTTCGCGCCGGCCGGGGTGGTGACCTGGGTCTCGGAGGTCTTGGCGATCTGGTTGCCCTCGTTGTACTCGTCGAACATGGACACGTACAGGCCCTGGGAGCCGAGCCGGACCATGTTGTAGATGTGCCGCCAGTAGAAGTCGCCGTGGCGGCGATGCCCCCCGGCGAGGTCACCGGGCATCACGCAGGGCTGGTAGTCGATGCCGCGCGCCACGCAGTCGGCCATGTCGGGGATGTTGACGTTGTTGTAGTACGAGTCGAGCCCCTCCAGGGTGGTGGTCCGGTAGACCATCCAAGGCGAGATCATGTTGAACGCGTGGTAGACGTCGAGGAAGCCGGGGCGGGAGTCCTCGATCCCCTGGCGCCACCAGGTGGGCACGCCACCGATGACGTAGCAGCCCTGCGCCTTGAACCAGTTGACGACCTCCAGGCAGGGCCCCGGGGTGAAGGGCCGGCTGGGTTCGCTGAAGCCGAAGCCCCAGATGCAGACGACCGGCTTGCCGTTCTGCCGGGCGTACGCGCTGGACGCGGTGTGCGCGGACATCTTGGTCGTCCAGTCGGTCTTGATCTCCGACTGCATGGTCAACCAGTCGGTGACGTCGTACATGATGTAGAACTTGCGGCCGTAGCGCTCGGCGGCCGAGCGGACCTTCTGCGTCATGGCGTCGCGGGTCGGCCCCTCATCGCCCATCGGGTTGAACCGTTGCAGGGCGGCGGTGTCGCAGCCGTACTCCTGCATCCACCGGAAGTGGGTGTCCACCGTCTGTTGGTCGTAGGAGGAGAAGAGGGTGGCCGGCGAGCCGTTGCCGAGGTTGGGGTAGGCGGTCGGGTAGCTGCGGGTGTACTCGCGCATGTCCGGCCACGACACGATCGTGGTGTTGGCAGGCGAGGGCGGCTGGAACCGGTCACGGCTCCAGTGCCACCAGCCCCCGATGGGTGCCGAGTCGCCAGGGCAGCTGAACCAGCCCTGGTAGCCGACCGTCACCTTGCCGACCACGTCCCCGGGGGGACTGGCGGCGTGGGCCGGGCCGGCGAGGGTGGTGAGCAACTCGGTGGTGGAGGCGGCGGCGAGGGCGGACCCCGCCACCACCGACGTGACGAACCTGCGGCGGGAGACCGCCATGACGACCACTCCTTCGGGACGGAAGGCATTGACGGTCATCGTGGCAGTAGCGAATATGGACTCGCAAGAGTTCGACTGATCGATGAAAATATTGGTCAACGGGTCGGAAGGAAACGAGCACCCCGCCCCGCCGGAGGTCCGGCGGGGCGAGGTCGACTCAGGCCGCGAAGTTGCGGAACAGCAGGGACGCCAGGCCGAGCGCCAACGCCAGGTTGAACACGGTGGCACTGGCGAACACCGCGACAGGCCGCCAGCCGGCCTCCCGCAGCGACGCGACCCGGACCTCCAGGCCGATGCTGACGAAGGCCAGGATGAGGAACCAGACGCGCAGGTCGTTGACGATGGCGATGGTGGCCTTGCCGTCCGCGCCCGCCGCGTCGAGGTACCAGGTGGCGATGACCGACGCGGCAACGAATCCCAGGACGAACTTCGGGAAGCGCCGCCACAACTCCCCCAGGCCCGGTCGGGCCGCGCCGGGCTGACGCTCCACCCGGAGCGTGAAGTACGCGGTGAGGGCAACGGCGACCACGCCCATGAGCGCGTTCTGGGTGACCTTGACGATGCTGGCGATCTGGAGCGCCTCCTCGCCGGCGAGCGCTCCGGCGGCGGTGACCGCGGCGGTGGTGTCGATGTTGCCGCCGATCCAGGCGCCGGCCACCGCGTCGGAGAGCCCGAACACGTCGGCCAGCCAGGGCAGGATGAAGATGGACGGCAGCGCGAAGACGATCACCAGACTCGCTGTGTAGGCCAACTGCTCGCGTCGCGCCCGGACGGCACCGGCGGCGGCGATCGCCGCGCTTACCCCACAGATCGACACCGCCGAGGCGAGCAACGCGCGTAGCTTGTCGTCGAGCCCGAACCGGCCGGCCAGCCACCAGGTGAACAGGAAGACCCCGCTGATCAGCAGGATCGCCTGGGCGATCGCCGGGCCGGCGGCACTGGCGATGACGGCCAGGTTGATCGACGCCCCGAGCAGCACCAGACCGGTCTTGATGAAGAACTCGGTCCGGAACGCGGCAGCGATCCGGTCGCGCCACCCGAGCAGGGTGACGGCGGCGTTGCCGAGCAGGCCGAGCAGGATCGCGTAGACCGGGTACTCGATCGCCGCCCCGATGTCCTCGACGGCGGTGCCCTCGGCCCACGAGGGGACGTTCTGCTCAAGGTAGCGGGTGAGCGCGGCGAGCCCCACCACGACCACCAGGCCGAGCGCCGTCCAGGCCCAGAACGCGCCGCCGCGCGCCACACCGGCGGGACCGGCGGGGTCAACGGTCGACGGTGGCCCGCTGTCCGAGGCGGGCTCGACCGCGTCGGCGGGCACTTCGGCTGCGCGAGTGGCGTCGGTCGCGTGGGCGGCGTCGGTCGTGCGGGCGGCGTCGGTCGTGCGGGGCTCATCGCCCGTGCGGGTCGCGTCGGTGGTCATCAGGGCACCAGCCCGGCGGGGATCGCACCGAGCAGGACGAGACCGAGCAGGACCAGACCGAGGATGGTCGCCACCCAGTCCTCGTTGAACGCGAGCCGGGACTCCCGCGCGGTTGGTGGGGTGGACGGTGACGGATCGGTGCTCATGACATACCTCCGAGAGGGGAAGGACCGATCCGGCCGTGACGGGATCGGGATGGGGGCGGAACGCGGACGCGCGAGGGCCTCGACGAGCGGGCGGGTGGCGCCGGACACCAGTTGGATACGGGTCGGCGCGCCGAACGTGGCAGCGGGGCCGGGCGGAGCGTGCGGGCAGCGACGGCGCTCAGTCGGTCGCCGTCGAGCTGGGACAGAGCTCGGAGGCGACCCGCATCAGGTCCACGACCCGACGGGAGGTGAGGAACGGACCGACCGGCATTCACCCATTTTCCTATCGGGACGATAGGAATTCAAGCCCACGGGAGTGGTTTCTCCATCCACCCGTCGACCCCACCACCCCGCCGGACAGGCGGAGGGCCGGAGCCACACCGGCTCCGGCCCTCCGTCGGTACGCCCGACCTGCCCTACGGCAGCGGGTACTGCGCGAGGTAGACCGGCACGCCGACCTTGGTCATGTCGGCCGCGTCGCCCACGCCGTTCACCACGTGGTCGATCGTTCCGGCGCTGAGGTTGACGGTCATGATGTGGTGCAGCCGCACGCCCGGCCGGACCGGGACCTCGAAGCCGTTCTCGGTGTGGATCGACGGGTTGTTCTGGTTGAAGACGTAGACCCCGCCGCCGTACAGGGTGTGGTGGCGTACCCGGTCGCCGACCTTGTAGCCAGCCCAGCCCTCGACCGCGCCGTTCATCCAGTCGGCCTGCGTCGGCGGGTCGTACGGCAACTCGTTCTGGTAGAGGATCGTGGTGCCGTGCTCGCCATTCCAGACCGTGTTGTACCGCTGGAAGTGCTCGACGAAAAGGCCGGTGGCGGTCACATGGTCGCCGTTGATGACGGCGCCGTAGCGGCCGGTGTTGGTACGCCAGCGCTCCGTGTCGCCGTTGACGCCCTCGGTGAAGCCCTCGACGCCGTGGTCACCGCGCCACACCCACGTGTGGTCGATGAGCACGTTGTCGCTGTTGACCTCCAGCGCCGTGTTCGTCCGGCCGATGTGCGGGCCGCCGACCCGGAAGTACACGTCGGACAGCGTGGTCGGGTTGGCCGCGCTGCTGGCGTTGCGCCCGTGCTGCCGGCCCACCCGAAGCAGGACCGGCGACTCGACGCTGCCGGCGTCGATCGTGACGCCGGCGACGACCACGCCGGGCACACCGGCAACGTCCAGCGGAATGGCGCCGTTCACCGCAGTGAGCGTGGCATGCCCGATGCCGAGCACCACCGTGTTGGGGCGCCGGACCTCGATGCTGCGCGCGATGTCGTACGTGCCGGGGGTGAGCAGCAGGTGCTTGCCGCGCGCGAGTTGGCTGTTGATGACGCGCACCGAGTCGGACGGCTTCGCGATGAAGAAGTCGCGGATTCCGATGGTCCGCCCCGCCGTCAGGCCGTCGGCCCAGGAGACGCCCCGGCTGTCCCGCTGCGCGGCGGGCACCCGCACGTTGTAGCCGCCCTTGGCGTCGACGAAGAGGTACGGCTTCTCCCGACTCAGCGGGGTGGTCTCCAGCGTGGTGTACGGCGGGTCGGGGAAGGTGGCGTCGTCCGGAGCGCCCTCGACCCCGGCGAAGACCTGGTTCCACACCGCGTTGGACCAGCCGGCGACCTCACTGTTGCGGGTCAGCCACTGCTGCTGGGATCCGTTGGTGGTGGCCGGCAGTCGCGAGTCGGCGATGAAGCCGCCGCTGGCGAACTGGGGGCCGGCGGTGCAGTAGTCCATCAGCGACAGCCCGCCGCCGTTGATGTTCAGCCGACGCATCGACACCGCCTGGGACACCGCCCAGAAGTTCGCCGACGACCGGCAACCGTCCTGGCCCGCCGCGTTGATGGTGAGCGAGAGGTTGGACAGGGTGCGCCAGAAGTTGACCAGCGCGAGGCAGTTGCCGGTGCCGCCGTCCGCCAGGCAGCGGTTGTAGACCTCCAGCTTGCCGTTGACGCTGACGTCGGTGGGCGAGGCACCCAGACCGGAGACCTCGGTGTAGTAGCCGACCTTGGCCTGCAACGGCTGCTCCGCCGTGCCGTACGTGCCCGGCTTGAACAGGTAGGCGTGCCGCGCGGTGCTCATCTCGTTGTCGACCTGGCGGGCGTGCGCCGCGTCGAGGGTCTGCTGGATCTCGCTGATCGGCATAGCCGGGTCGAAGATCGTGACGTTGGGTCCGAAGTCCGGGGCGCCATGCGTCGGCCGGCCGGCGCTGGCGGCGGTGCTGGTCATCGTGACGGCGGTGGTCAGCACCAGAGCGAGAATGAGGGTACGTCCGGATCGCCGGCGCACCCGTCGGGGCTGGGTTGTCATGCGGTTCGTCCTCTCCGCTGGCCGGAGCGTGCTCCCGGCACAGCAAGGGCGTGAGAGCGCTCTCTGATCCCTTCGGCCGTAGGTTGGACCGGGACGAAGGGGTTGGCATGTTTCTACCTGGTAAATCGGCCGCACGCTATGACCCCGGCCCGCGAACTTCGGCCCGGGCGGGTGAGAATGGACGATGATGGTGGCGATGCGGGGAGGCGCTGATGCGGATCGACTCGTGTCCGCGTACAGCGAACGGGCCGGCATCGTCGCCACGGTCCGTTCGCTGGTGGCCGACGACCACCGGGACATCGAGGTGATCGTGGTCGACGACGGTTCGACCGACGGCACGGCGCCTCGCACGACATCATCGCGACCGTCGACGCGGACACCGTCTTCGAACCGAATGCGATCCGGCGGCTGATCGAGCCGTTCAACGACCCGCGGATCGGCGCGGTGGCCGGCAACGTCAAGGTCGCCAACCGGCGACGGCTACACGGCCCGTGGCAGCACATCGGGTCCGGTCGCTCTGCCACCGGCGGAACAACGCGTACACCGCTGACCAGGACCCGTAACAGGCAGGCGCGTCCCGCCACGGCGCACCGACCCACTGCTGGCCATCCGCGTCCGCCCTGCACGGCTACGGCGACCAAGTAGTGAGCTCATCACGACGTCCACCATGTGGGGGATTCACGCCCGCTTGGCGTGACATGTTCTATTAGCGCTCGTTGCCCCCATTGTCACTGATCCACAACACGGGGGATTTACATGAGCGAGACCTCTGCGTCGCGCAGACGGGTTGGCATTCCTACGCGGCTGGGCGCCTTCGCGTTGCTGGCCGGCGCCCTGCTGCTCACGGCAGGCTCGCCGGCTGTTGCCGCGCCGGAACCGCAGGAGTATCCGAAGCTGGAGCTGATCAAGACCGGAACCCCGGCCACCGGTCTACAGGCCGGCGACAAGGTCACCTACACCTACACGGTGAAGAACCGGAGCACCGGCACTGACTACCCGATCACCAACATCACCGTCACCGACGACACGGTCACTGGCATCACCTGCAAGGACACCAAACAGCCGGCCACCGAGATCGAGCATGGTCTTGAGCTCGCACCGGGAGAAAGCGCCACCTGCACCGGCAAATACACGGTCACCAAGGCGGACGTCAAGGCCGGCAAGGTGGTCAACACCGCCACAGCGACCGGGCTGTTCCGCAGGGAGAAGGTAACGTCCAACAAGGCCGAATTCACCGTCACCACCAAGGCCAAGCGGGTGCAGGCCAGCCTGTCGATCGACAAGAAGGCCCGCGTCGAGTCGGACTGCCGCAAAAAGTGCGAGAACGACGGCTTCGCCTCCAAGGGTGACAAGATCTTCTACACCTACCGGGTGACCAACACCGGCACAGAGACCATCAAGAACGTCGCCGTCGACGACAAGACCGCCGGTCCGGTGGCCTGCAAGAACACTTGGCTGGCCCCGGGCACGAGCACCGACTGCCACGCCGTCCACCCCCACGTGGTGACGTGGGCGGACGTCAAGGCCGGCAAGGTGGTCAACACCGCCAGAGCGACCGGCACCTTCTACGACAAGAAGATCGTCTCCGACCCCGCCACCGTCACCGTCTGCATTCGGGACGGCAAGTTCGACCACCGGCACGACGGCAAGCACGACCAGGAGCTGCCGGTCACCGGCGATAACACCACCAACATCCTGTCCCTGGGTGGCGGCCTGCTGGCCGCCGGTGGTCTCCTGCTCGGGGCCAGTCGGCTGCGCCGCATGGTGCGCATCCAGGCCTGATCGGAAGGGCGACAAACTCCGGGCACCGCATGCGGTGCCCGGAGTTTGTCATTCTGACCTGCTGTTCAGGAGCTCGCGGTACCAGTCGACTTCCCGACTGTGCTGGCCCTAGCTAGACCCAACGCCGTTCAGTTAGGCGGTGTGGTGGGTTGTCAAGCGTGTCGTGGAGACGAAGCAGCGGAGCTCCGGTATAGAGGGTGGTCACTCTAAGAC